>CAYVBP010000030.1:0-18714 GCA_964449155.1 uncultured Rhodospirillaceae bacterium
TTATAGAAAAACGTCGCCTGCATTGATTTTTCGCAGCGTGCCGTCTTGGAGCTTGAGGCAAAGATTTCCCTGTTCGTCGAGGTCCTCGAACGCGCCGCTTGCCTCGCCTCCGCCGAGAGGCAAGCGGACACGCAAAGGCCCTCTTAAGCATCGGGCCAACCATGCTTCGCGAACGAACGAAAAACCTTTCTCGTTCATACCCTCGTAAAAGACGGCAAACGCGTCGAGCGTTTTCTTTAAAACATCCTCAGGCGCCGCCACCGCGCCCTCGGCTTTGAGACTCGTCGCGGGATAAAGAGCGTCTTGAGGAAACCGTTCGACGTTAATCCCGATGCCGGCGACAAGCCATCCCTCGCCGCCCTCAAGCAATATGCCGCTGATTTTTTTGCCGCCGACAAGCACGTCGTTGGGCCATTTTAATTTAACGTCCGCATCCGGAAGAAACGCGCCAACGGCCACGGCAACCGCCAAGCCTGCGGCAAAGCTATACGTCCCCCATGCGCGAACCTCAGTCGGCGGACGCAACAAAACGGAAAAATGCAAATTTCCGGGCAGGGACTCCCACGCTCGCCCCTCGCGCCCTCTGCCCGTCGTTTGACGCCCGGCCCACACGACAAAACCTTCTTTTTCTCCACGGTCTGCGGCTTCTTTGACGTCGTCGTTCGTGCTGGCCGTCGCCTCGACGCGGCGAATATCGAAAAGCATCAGCCGATAAATCCTTTCGCGGCGTGTCTTGCGCCCTCAATCAACGGCGACGGCAAAAAGGCCATGCCGAGCATTGCGACAGCGGAAACGACAAGCACGGCCCCAACCCCCCAATCGGGAACGGGGTCGAACTGCAAAGCCGGTTCGTCAAAGTACATAAGCTTGACAATCCGCAAGTAATAATAGGCGGAAACAACGCTTGAAAGAACGCCGATAACGGCCAAAGGCATCCACCCGTCCTTAACGGCGGCGAGGAAAACGAAATACTTGCCGAAAAACCCGGCCAACGGCGGAATGCCGGCCAACGAGAACATCAAAATCGCCATAACGAAGGCAACGACCGGCTTCGTCCGCGACAACCCCGCAAGATCGTCGACAGACTCCATGGCGTTGCCGTCGCGATGCAGGCACAAGATGACCGCAAACGCGCCAAGGACGTTCAGCGCATAAATTCCGAAATAAATCAAAACGGCCTGAATGCCCTCTGCCCCGCCGACGACAACGCCGACCAGAAGCGCGCCGACATTGGCGATTGAACTGTAGGCCAAAAGGCGTTTCAGGTTCGTCTGCACAAGCCCCGCAAAAGATCCCCAAAGCATGGACACAACGGCGACGAAAGCGACCATTTGATGCGCCTGCTCGGACAACCCGGCCATTGGCATCAAAAGGAAGCGCACAAGAAGCGCCAGCGCCGCAAATTTCGGAGCCGACGCGAAAAAGGCCGTCACAGGCGTTGGCGCGCCTTCGTAAACGTCGGGCGTCCACATGTGGAACGGCGCGCCCGAAACCTTAAAGGCCAAAGCCGCGCACACGAAAACAAGCCCGACAACGACGCCCAAAGGCGCTTCGGACCCACGAAACAGGGACGCAAGCGCCATGAAATCCGTCGTCCCCGCAAAACCGTAAATCAGCGATATCCCGTACAAGAGCAGACCCGACGACAGCGCGCCGAGAACGAAATACTTTAACCCGGCCTCGCTGGATTTCGCGTCGTTGCGCCCGATAGCGGCCAAAACATAAAGCGACAAGCTTTGAAGCTCGATCGCGACATAAAGGGAAAGAAGATCGCTTGCCGACACCATCAGCATCATGCCGAGAACAGCCAGCATGATTAGAACAGGGTACTCGGCGCGCTCCTTGCGCGCGCGTTCGAAATACCCCCACGAAAGGAAAACGGACAATATCGACGAAACAAGAATGATAAGCTTTGAAAACCGCGCGAAAGGATCGTCGATAAACTGCGTTCCGAAAGCGAAAACAGGAATGTCTCCGTTCAAAAGGACTCCCTGCCGGATCGGAAAAACGAGCGTCGCCGCAGCGCCCGCGAAAGCCAAGACCGCCAAATAACCGATATGCCGCGCAACCCGCGCGCCGCACGCCGCGGCGGCGACGAGGGATACAAGGGCGACCACGGCGACCTCGATCTCGGGCAGGACGATCATAAAAGAACGGGCATCAATCATGCTGAGCTCCTTGAAAATCCGCCAAGACTTTTTCCATCGCGGGCGCATAGACTTCGCGGAACGAAGACGGATAAACCCCGATCCATAAAACCAAGACCAAAAGCGGCGCGAACACGGCCATTTCACGCCAATTTAAATCCTTCATCTGCCGCACGTCGTCCTTCTCAAGCGGCCCGAAGAACAAGCGGCGATAAAGCCAAAGCATATACCCGGCCCCAAGCACGATCCCCGTCGCGGCGATGAACGCAAACCAGCTGTTGGCCAGAAACGCGCCCTGCATGCTTAAAAACTCGCCGACAAACCCCGACGTCCCCGGCAATCCGATAGACGCGAGCATAAAGGCCATGAATACGGCGGCATATCGCGGCATATTGGCCGCCATGCCTCCGTAGCGCGAAATCTCGCGCGTATGCATGCGGTCGTAAACAACGCCGACGCAAAGAAACAGCGCGCCCGAAACGAACGCGTGCGACAGCATCACAAACATCGCGCCGTCGAAACCTTGAGCGTTGAAACAAAACAACCCCAGCGTGACGTACCCCATATGCGCCACGGACGAATACGCAATAAGCTTTTTCATATCCGTTTGCGCGAGCGCAACAAGCGACGCGTAAACGATGGCAACAAGGCTAAGCACAATGACCAAGGGCGCAAAATACCTACTGGCATCGGGAAACATCTGGATGGAAATCCGAATGAACCCGTACCCGCCCATTTTCAACAGCACGCCCGCAAGAATAACGGAACCCGCCGTCGGCGCCTCGACGTGCGCATAGGGCAGCCACGTATGGAACGGCCACATGGGCGTTTTAATAGCAAAGGACGCAAAAAACGCGAGCCAAAGCCAAACAGCCATTTCATGAGGAAACTTTCCGCCCATCATCTGGGTCATGTCGGTTGTCCCAGCGTGAACGACCATCGCGAAGATCGCGACCAACATCAAGACGGAGCCTAAAAGGGTGTAAAGGAAGAACTTGTACGCGGCATATGTCCGTTTTTCCCCGCCCCAGACCCCTATTATCAGGAACATCGGCAGCAAAACGCCCTCGAAGAACGCATAGAACAGGAAAATATCGAGGGCGGTAAACGTCCCGATCATCGCCGTTTCAAGAACGAGCAAGGCGACCATGAATTCTTTAACGCGTTTTTTTACGCTTCCAGAGGCTGCAAGAATGCTCAAGGGCGATAGAATCGTCGCCATCATCACGAAAAGAACCGCGATCCCGTCAACGCCCTTGATATAGGCGATATTGTAGGACGGCATCCAAACGAAGCGCTCGACAAGCTGGAAACCGGGATTCGAAGGCTCGAACGCCGATAGCATGGCAAGCGAAACGAAGAACGTCGCCAGAGACGTTACGAAAGCCATCGCCGCCGACACGGCGCCGGATGATTTCTTGTCGCCGTTGACGAACATCAAAATCGCGAGCGCGCCCATCAGCGGAAGAAACGTCATGACGGAAAGAACAGGAAAAGAAGTCATAGCCCGTTACCCTTTCAGCCAAAACCACGAAACGAACGCGGCAACGCCGACGATCATCGCGAAAGCATAGTGATAAATATAGCCGCTTTCGATTCTACCGACGCGCTTGGCGACGCGCAAAGACGCGGCCGCGACGCCATCGGGACCATAGCCGTCGATCAAAGCGTCATCGCCCCTTTTCCACAAGAACGCGCCGCACGCGCGAACGGGCCGCACAAATAAAGCGTCGTACGCCTCGTCGATGTAAAACTTGCGATATACGAACCTGTAGATCCCGCCAAACGCGGTCGAAACGATAGCGGGCATCTCCGGCGCGACGACGTAAAAGAAAGCCGACGTCCCAAACCCCAAAAGCGCGGCCAGCAACGGCAAAAGTTTGTAAACCGCGCCGATTTCCTCGACCGAGGCAATAGGATCGCGCTCTGGCAAGGCGAAAATCGCGCCGTTCCAGAATTCCGCGCGGGCCTCGCCCCCGAACAAATCAAAGGAAAGCCCCCCGGCGACAATAGCCCCCAGCGCCAAGGGAATAAGCGGCGCGAGCATAACCCAAGACGCCTCGTGCGCATGCTCGATCGCATGAGGCTCTTCGCGCGGCTCGCCATAAAACGTCATCAGCAACAACCGCCCCGAATAAAACGCCGTCATAAACGCGACGGTCACGCCCACCGTATATGCCAGTGTCCCGATGAAGGTGCCCCGCGCGAACGCGGCCTCTAAAATCAGGTCCTTGGAATAATATCCGGCAAAGCCGATCCCGCCGATCCCGATGCCCGCGAGCGACAGAGAACCGATCCACATCAAAGCGTAAGTCACAGGGGTCAAGCGCCTTAGCGCGCCCATCTTGCGCATATCCTGTTCGCCTCCCAGCGCATGGATCACGCATCCGGCGCTCAGGAATAATAGAGCCTTAAAAAACGCATGCGTCATTAAATGAAAGATCGAGGCCGAATAGGCCGAAACACCCGCCGCGAAAAACATATATCCCAACTGGCTCATCGTCGAATAAGCGATCACGCGCTTGATGTCGAACTGAGTCAACCCGATCACGGCGGCAAAAAGGCACGTCAACGCGCCGACAACCGCCACAAGATCCAAGGCCCCCGGCGCATACTCGAACAAAGGCGACATGCGCGCGATCATGAAAACGCCCGCCGTCACCATCGTCGCGGCATGGATCAACGCCGAAACGGGAGTCGGGCCCTCCATAGCGTCGGGAAGCCACGTATGCAGCCCCAGCTGCGCCGATTTGCCCATCGCGCCCATAAACAAAAGGCAGCAAACCGTCGTCAACGCAGGCAGCCGATAGCCCAAAAAGTCCCACTCCTCGCCCGCCAACTGCGGCGCGCGGGCAAAGATCGCGCCATAATCGGTCGCGCCGAATAATGCGACGCACCCGAAAATGCCCAAAAGAAACCCGAAATCGCCGATGCGATTCACAATGAAAGCCTTCATCGACGCGTCGTTGGCGCTCGGCTTTTTGTACCAGAAACCGATAAGCAGATACGACATCAGCCCGACGCCCTCCCAGCCGAAGAACATTTGCAAGAGGTTCGGCGACGCGACAAGCATGCCCATAAAGAAGGTGAAAAGGCTCAAATATGCCATAAATCGAGCTTTGCCCTCTTCATGGCTCATGTATCCGATGGAATAAATATGCACCATCGAGGACACTGCGTTAACGGTCAAAAGCATCACGGCCGTCAGCGTATCGATCTTGACGCCCCACGAAGCCGAGAACCCTCCCGACTGTATCCACTCGAACAAAAGGCGCTGCGTCGGCTGTCCGTCAAGCGCGACCTGCTTAAACACCAACGCCGACAAGCCCGCCGCGACAAGAACGCACAAGCAGGTCACGATCTGCGAAGCCCTGTCTCCTATCAGCCTTCCGAAAAGCCCGGCGATGGCCGCGCCCAGAAGGGGAAGAAAAACGACCGCGATATCCAGCGAGAATTCCATACCCTACCTCTTCAATCTTTCATCAACGCGGCGCGGTCGACGGAAATGTCGCCGCGGTTGCGGAAGAACGTAACCAAAATCGCAAGCCCTATCGCCGTTTCGGCCGCCGCCACCGTCAGAACCACGAACGTGAACGCCTGCCCGACCAGATTGTTCTGATAAACCGAAAACGCGACAAAATTGATATTGACGGCCAAAAGGATCAACTCGATAGCCATCAAAAGAACGATGATATTGCGGCGGTTAAAAACAACCCCCGCCGCGCCGATTGTAAACAGGATCGCGGCGACGATCAAAAAATGAGGCAACCCGATGGTCATAGCGGTCATATAGCGACTCCCTTCCCGGACTGGACTTTCCTGATTTCGACGACGTCCGAAACCGCAATGTCCTTTTGGAAGCACGATTTCTGCCTGCGCGCATCCTTGCGATCCCGCAGCGTCAGCACAATCGCGCCAATCATGGCCGTCAAAAGGATGAACCCGCAAACCTGAAACGGAAAGAAGTAGTCGGTAAACATAACGCGTCCCAGCGCGCGCGTGTTATCGACAGCCGCATCCGACAGCGCTGCGGCCTTGATGGCGCGCGCATCGGTCTTCCATGCGGCAGCCATAAGCACAAGCTGAGCCAGAAGCGCGGCGGTCACAAGTCCGCCGACGGGCAAAAAGCGCCGAAACTCCGTTCGCACGGCCTTCAAGTCGATATCGAGCATCATGACGACGAAAAGGAACAAGACGGCCACGGCACCGACGTAAACGATCAGAAGGCTGAATGCGAGGAACTCGGCCCCCATCATCAAGAACAGCCCTGAGGCATTGAAGAAGCATAAAATCAGAAACAGGACCGAGACCACTGGATTGCGCGCCGAAACGACGACGACCGCCGAGCACAAAAGGATCGACGCGAATATATAAAAGACGATGGCCGTTATCATGGTCCCCTACCTTGTTTCCTCAGCGCCGTCATAAACGGCGCAATTCCGCGCGCTTTGGCGCGTGGTTTTCATTGAAGATCGAACGGAATCGGCCGCCAGATTCGAGGCAATCTCCGCCTCCCACCTATCGCCGTTTAAAAGAAGCCGTTCTTTCGTATAATATAGTTCCTCGCGGGTCTCTGTCCCGAACTCGAAATTCGGACCTTCGACAATCGCGCCGACCGGGCAAGCCTCTTGGCACAATCCGCAAAAAATGCACTTTGTCATGTCGATGTCATAGCGCGTCGTGCGGCGGCTGCCGTCCTCGCGCGGCGCGGACTCGATCGTAATCGCCTGAGCGGGGCATACGGCTTCGCATAACTTGCACGCGATGCAGCGCTCTTCGCCGTTGTCATAACGACGCAGAGCATGTTCGCCCCGGAACCGAGGACTCAGCGGGCCTTTTTCGTAAGGATAGTTGATTGTGACCCTGCGCCTGAACAGGTAGGAAAACGTCAGCGCAAACCCGCGAACGATTTCGTAAAGAGAGAAAGTTTTCAAGGGGCTTAAAAGCGACATGTTTCCCCCTATTGCGGTAATTTATCGAACGCGACAAGATACCCTGCCGTGACGACGACCCAAAACAGCGACAGCGGCAGGAAGACCTTCCAGCCGATGCGCATCAACTGATCGTAGCGGTAGCGAGGCAGCGTGGCGCGCGTCCAAAGGAAGACGAAAAGACACGCCGCGATCTTAAGAAAGAACCAAACAATCCCCGGAATGAAGTCGAGCGCAGGGATCGGCGGCAACCATCCCCCGAGAAAAAGAACGGTCGTAATCGCGCTTAAAAGGATCATGTTGGCGTATTCGCTGAGGAAAAACATCGCGAACGACATTGACGAATATTCCGTATGGAACCCGCCTACAAGTTCGGACTCGCCCTCGGGAAGATCGAAAGGATGCCTGTTTGTTTCGGCCAGCGCCGAAATGAAATAAAGAACGAACATGGGCGTCAAAAACCCGAAAGCGAACCATCCGTCCCTTTGCGCCTCGACGATATCCGAAAGATTCAAAGAACCTACGAACAAAAGCACGGTTACAAGCACAAGCCCGGCCGAAACCTCATAAGACACCATCTGCGCGGCCGAGCGAAGCCCGCCCAAAAACGAGTATTTCGAATTCGACGCCCATCCCGCAAAAATAATCCCGTAAACGCTCAGCGACGATATCGCGAACAAATAAAGAGCGCCGACATTGATATCCGCCAACACAAGCCCGGGTTGAAACGGAATGACGGCCCATGCGATGAGCGCAAGGAAGAACGCCAAAATGGGCGCGACCAAGAACAAAACCTTGTTCGCGTTTTCGGGAAAAATCGTCTCCTTGCCCAAAAGCTTAACGCCGTCGGCCACCGGCTGCAACAACCCGAAAGGCCCGACGACATTAGGACCGCGACGCAACTGCATCGCCGCCATGACCCGGCGTTCGGCATAAGTCAGATAAGCCACGGCCCCCAAAAGCGGCAAGACGATGCACATGATCTTGATCGCGATCCACAACAGCGGCCAAATGTTTTCCGAAAACCACTCCCCTGTCATTGGACGCGCTCCTTTTTAACGAGAGGCAGGATTTCCTCAGCGCACTTCGCCATGGTCGGCGAGGCGCGGCTGATCGGATCGGTCCGATAGAAATCTTTGACGACGGGCGCGAATGGCTCTCCCGAAACGCTTCCGGTCAAGCCGAAGGCAGCCATCGGCGCAGGCTCGACCAGCCCCAGAGCCTCAAGATGCGGCGCGACCCCGACCATCTTTTCGCGCAACTGCATCAACGTGTCGAAAGCAAGGGGCGTTCCGAAAACATCTGAGAAAGCGCGAATAATTTTCCAATCTTCGCGCGCGTCGCCGGGCGGAAACGCGGCTTGCAACGCCATCTGCGGACGCCCTTCGGTATTGACGTAAATCCCCGTTTTTTCGGTGTACGCAGCCCCCGGAAAAATCACATCGGCATGCCGCGCGCCGACATCTCCGTGATGGCCTTGATAAACGATAAATGCGCTGCCGAACTTGTCGGGATCGATCTCGTCCGCGCCCAAAAGCCAAACGACATCCATGTTCCCGTCGAACATCTTGCGCGCGCCTACGCCGCCTTCCTGAGGAAGGAACCCCAGATCGAGCCCGCCCGTCCGCGCTGCGGCCAACTGCAACACATTGAATCCGTTCCAATCTTCACGTATCGCATTAAAATGTTGCGCCAATTCCCTGACAACTCTGTGTATTGCCCCGCCATCAGGACGGGCCAAAGCCCCCGCCCCCACAATGAACATGGGCTTCTTTGCAGATTTCAAAACATTTTCAAAAGGATCCCGCCCGTTCTTAACAGCAGCCAGCGCGGCAGGCGTGTCCCCGCAATGCCTGTAAGGATAGCCAAGATCGACCTCGCGCCCAACCAAGCCGATGCGGCACCCGCCCTTGAGCCAGCGCTTGCGGATGCGGGCATTGACAAGCGTCGCCTCATGCCGGGGGTTTGTGCCGACAAGAAGAATAGCGTCGGCCTCCTCAATCTTCCCAATGCCGGTATTCATAATGTAAGCAGCGCGTGTCGAAACGTCGTATTCGGCACCGTCCTGCCTGCAATCCATGTTCGGCGATCCGATGGCTTCCATCAGGCATTTCAGCGCAAACATGGACTCGCAATCGGTTAAATCCCCCGCAAGCGCGGCGACGCGGCTTGGCGCCGTCGCATGGATTTTTTCCGCCAAAACAGCGAACGCCTCGACCCATGTCGCGGGAACGAGCTTTCCGTCGCGGCGCACATAGGGCTTGTCGAGCCTCCCGCGCTTCAGCCCGTCGATGGCGAAACGGGATTTGTCGTTAATCCACACCTCGTTCACGTCGTCGTTGCGGCGCGGAACGACACGCATGACCTCGTTCGCGCGCGTATCGACGCGGATATTGCAGCCGACGGCATCGAACACATCGACGGTTTCGGTCTTCTGAAATTCCCACGACCGAGCCGTGAATGCGGCGGGCTTGTTCGTCAACGCGCCGGTCGGACAAATATCGATCAAATTGCCCGACAGCTCGGACGTTAATGGCCGGGAAACGTATGTGCCGATTTCAAGCTTTTCGCCGCGAAACATGCCGCCCAATTCCGGCGCGCCGCAAATCTCGTCAACAAACCGGACGCAACGCGTGCAATGGATGCACCGGTTCATAACGGTCTTGATAAGCGGCCCTAGATCCTTATCGGCGACCTGACGCCTGTCTTCCTTGCACCGGCCGCAAGAACGCCCGTATGCGACGGCTTGATCTTGAAGATCGCATTCACCGCCCTGATCGCAAACGGGGCAGTCGAGCGGATGATTGATAAGAAGAAGCTCCATCACCCCTTCGCGCGCCTTGCGCACGGCGGGCGAGTTCGTATGCACGACCATCCCATCGAGACACGGCTGCGTACAGCTCGGAACAGGCTTGGGCATCTTTTCGATCTCGACGATGCACATCCGGCAGCTTCCGGGAACGCTGAGCTTATCATGATAGCAGAAATGGGGGATCTCGATCCCCAGCTGCTCGCAAGCCTGCTTAACGCTGGTCCCGGGCGCGACTTCCGTTTCGATTCCGTCGATTATAAGTTTAGGCATTAGGCAACCCCCGCCCGCTTGCGGAATTGTTCGATACGTTCGATCATCAGCGGCTTGAAGTGGCGGATCAAGCCCTGAATCGGCCAAACCGCCCCGTCCGCGAACGCGCAGATCGTGCGACCTTCGATTTGCTTCGTGACATCCAACATCGTGTCGATCTCGTCAACGGTCGCGTTTCCGTCAACCATGCGCATCATCGTCCGATACAGCCATCCCATGCCCTCGCGGCACGGCGTGCACTGGCCGCAGCTTTCGTGCTTATAAAACGCGCTGATGCGCGCGATGGCGCGAATGATGTCCGTCGACTTGTCCATGACAATGACCCCGGCTGTGCCGAGCGCCGAATTCGCCTCGCGCAACGCGTCGAAGTCCATCAAGACGGTATCGCAGATTTCTTTAGGAATAAGCGGGGTCGACGACCCGCCGGGAATAACGGCCAAAAGATTGTCCCACCCGCCGCGCACGCCGCCCGCATGTTTTTCGATAAGCTCCTTAAGAGGAATGCTCATCGCCTCCTCGACGTTGCAGGGATGATTGACGTGTCCCGAAATGCAGAAGATCTTCGTCCCCGAATTTTTCGGCCGCCCGATACCCGCAAACCAAGCGCTGCCGCGACGCAAAATTTCCGGCACTGCGGAAATCGTTTCGACGTTATTGATCGTTGTCGGGCAGGAATAAAGGCCAGCATTGGCTGGAAACGGGGGCTTGTTGCGCGGCTGGCCCTTTTTGCCCTCGATGCTTTCCATGAGCGCCGTTTCCTCGCCGCAAACGTAAGCGCCGGCCCCGCGATGAACGTGAACGTCGCAATCCCATCCCGACGACGCAGCATTCTTGCCCAAAAGCCCGTATGAATAAGCCTCGTCGATAGCCTGCTGAAGAACGGCGGCTTCGGCGACAAACTCGCCGCGAATATAAATATAAACGGTATGCGCGCCGATGGCGAAAGCCGAAATCAACGCGCCTTCCAAAAGGCGGAAAGGATCGAAGCGAAGAATATCGCGATCCTTGCAGGTGCCGGGTTCGGATTCATCGGCGTTGATAAGGAGGTAATGAGGAAGCGCACTGTCCTTGGGCATAAAAGACCACTTCATGCCCGTTGGAAAGCCTGCCCCGCCGCGCCCGCGAAGACCCGATTTTTTGATTTCGTCAATAATCCACTCCGGACCTTTTTTGATGATTTCGGAAGCGTTATCGAAAACACCGCGACGACGGGCCACCGGAAGCTGCCAGCTTTCGATGCCATAAAGATTAGTAAAGATGCGGTCTTTGTCAGCTAGCATGGGATTGACCTTATCGCTCGCGCAAAGGGAAAAGGAAACGGGATCCCCGCCTTTACGGGGATGACGGTTGGTTTTACGGCGAAGGATGGGCCGTTCATGGTTTCTCCTTCAGCGTGTCGATGATCTTTTCCATCGCTTCCGGCGTCAGGTTTTCGTGATAATCATCGTTGATTTGGACAACGGGCGCGTTGACGCATGCGCCGAGGCATTCGACTTCGTGAAGCGTAAATTTGCCGTCGGGGGTCGTTTCGCCCATCTCGATGCCGAGCTTTTTCTTGCAGGCGTGAACGACGCCTTCGGAACCGCGCAGCCAGCATGGGGTTGTCGTGCAGACTTGAATGTGGTGTTCGCCGACGGGCTTGAGGTTGAACATCGTGTAAAAGCTCGCGACCTCGTAAACGCGGATGGGGGGCATGTCGAGCAACCCCGCCACGTAATCCATGGCGGCTTGCGACAGCCAGTTCCCGTTCTGGCGCTGCGCGAGATCCAAAAGGGGCAAAACGGCGCTGGCCTGCCGTCCTTCGGGGTACTTCGCGATGGCTTTCTCCGCGCGGGCGAGGGTTTCGGGTGTAAAGGCGAACGCTTTCATCTGTCAACTTCCCCAAACACGAGATCGAGGCTGCCGATGATCGCGACGGTATCGGCCAGCATGTGGCCTTTGCACATCTCTTCGACGCCCTGCAAATGCGCAAACCCCGACGACCGGATATGGCAGCGGTACGGCTTGTTCGAGCCGTCGGAAACGAGATACACGCCGAATTCGCCCTTTGGAGCCTCGACGGCGGTATAAGTCTCGCCTGCTGGAACATGGAAGCCTTCGGAATACAGCTTGAAATGATGGATCATCGCCTCCATCGAGGTTTCCATTTCTTCCCGGCGCGGCGGCGTTACCTTATGATCGTCGGACAGCACAGGCCCGTCGGGCATATCGCGCAAGCACTGGCGGATTATCCGAACCGACTGCCGCATTTCGTTCACGCGCACAAGATAGCGCGCAAAGCAATCGCCGGTCTTGCCGACGGGAATATCGAAATCAAGGCGGTCGTAAACGTCGTAAGGTTGCGATTTTCTGAGATCCCACGCGACGCCCGATCCGCGCAGCATTGGCCCTGAAAACCCCCATTCAAGCGCTTGTTCCTTCGTCACGACGCCGATATCGACCATGCGCTGACGGAAAATGCGGTTGCCGGTTAAAAGCTCTTCGACATCGTCGATGATCTTTGGATAACGCTCGGCCCACGCGTCGATATCGTCGGCCAAACCGTCGGGCAAATCCCGCCGCACGCCGCCCGGACGGAAATAGTTGGCATGCATGCGCGCGCCGCTGACGCGCTCGTAAAACTCCATCAAAATTTCGCGTTCCTCAAACGCCCACAGCGACGGCGTCACCGCCCCCAAATCGAGCGCGCCGGTCGTCACCGCAAGGATATGGTTCATGATGCGCGTGATTTCCGCATACAGCACGCGAATGTACTGCGCGCGCAAGGGAGGCTCGAGCCCCAGCAGCTTTTCGATGGCGAGAACGAAAGCATGTTCTTGCCCCAAGGGCGCGACGTAATCGAGGCGATCAAAATACGGAATGGCTTGAAGATAGGTCTTATATTCGATCAGCTTCTCTGTCCCGCGATGAAGAAGGCCTATATGCGGATCGGCGCGTTCGACAACCTCGCCGTCCATCTCAAGGATCATGCGCAAAACGCCGTGCGCGGCCGGATGCTGTGGACCGAGATTGACGGTAAAGGGAAGGATCTTCTTCCCGTCACGCTCGACCGTTTCCTCTGGAAATGAGTCCGTCATCGCTTATCTCCGCCGGTCGTCTTGTCGCGGGGACGCACCTGAACGTCCGTCATGCCCTCCCACGGGCTCATGAAGTCGAAAGCGCGCAAATCCTGCGAAAGCTTCACGGGCTCCTGCACGATGCGTTTTTGCTCGGAATCGTAGCGAACCTCGACATGGCCTGTCAGAGGAAAATCCTTGCGTAACGGATGCCCGTCGAACCCATAGTCGGTCAAAATGCGGCGCAAATCCTCGTTCCCCGAAAACGTGACGCCGAACATGTCCCATATCTCGCGCTCATACCATCCGGCAGATTTGAAAACCTTAACCACGGAAGGAATGGGCGAAAGGCCGTCCGTCCGGGCCTTAACGCGCACGCGCATGTTGCGCGAGAGGCTTAAGAGCTGATACACGACCTCAAAACGGTCGGGACGTTCGGGATAATCCGCGCCGCAAATATCCATCAGCTGACACGCCATCACGGCCGCATCGTCGCGAAGCGCGATCAAAACCTCTTCGATGCGCGCGCGATTCACAAGAACGCACAGCTCGCCACGCGCGGCCGACGACTGAAGCACGGCGGTGCCGAGCGCGCGCAGGACCTCTTCCCTAAAGTTTTCGATAGGTTCCATCTTTTATGTCCTCTCGATAACTTTTTTGCCCCGCCTGATCTTGCGCTGCAACTGCATCAGCCCGTAAACGAGCGCCTCAGCGGACGGCGGGCAGCCGGGAATATAGATATCGACGGGAACAATGCGGTCGCACCCGCGCACAACCGAATAAGAATGGTGATAATACCCGCCGCCGTTGGCGCAACTTCCCATCGAAATCACCCAACGAGGCTCCGGCATCTGATCGTAAAGCCTGCGCAAGGCAGGGGCCATTTTATTGGTCAACGTGCCCGCGACGATCATCACATCGGCCTGCCGCGGCGAGGCCCGCGGCATCATGCCATAGCGGTCGAGATCGTAACGGCTCATGAACGCATGGATCATCTCGATGCCGCAGCACGCGAGCCCGAACGTCATGGGCCACATGGACCCCGCGCGCGCCCACGTCAAAAGATCGTCGAGCTTTGCGAGAATAAAGCCTTTGTCCTCCACCTCCTCGCCAAACTGGGCGGCGAGCTGGTTGGCTTTGGCAAGCATGACCGGATCGGCTAGTCCCACTCCAACGCTCCCTTCTTCCATTCATAAATAAACCCGACCGTAAGCACGGCCAAAAACAGCATCATCGACCAGAACCCGACCAAGCCGATATCGCCCAAAGCGACGGCCCATGGAAACAGGAAGGCGATCTCAAGATCGAAAACAATATAAAGAATGGCAACAAGATAGAAGCGAACGTCGAACTTGGCGCGCGCGTCGCCGAAAGCGGGAAATCCGCATTCATAAGCGGCATTTTTCTCAGGATCAGGCTTTCTGTCGGCCAAAAGAAAAGAAAGCCCCACAGC
This sequence comes from uncultured Rhodospirillaceae bacterium, assembly GCA_964449155.1. GTDB lineage: Bacteria > Pseudomonadota > Alphaproteobacteria > UBA9219 > UBA9219 > CAIXLI01. The sequence continues at coordinate 14,670 of CAYVBP010000030.1, forward strand.
GACCGCCGCGACGGTAAACGCCACGCCAAAGAAAATCCAGATGGGCAGATAGTCGATAACGATATCGTTAATCATGGAGACACTGAGTCGAAAAACCCGAGGAGTCGAAACATCCGATGGTTACCCGCGAAAATCAAGGCGTTTTTTCGCAACCGCACGCGATCGCCGCCGCCCCCGACTTCAGGTTAGCCCCCGCATCCATAGCCTCATCCCCCGCGCGAGCGGTCGAGATATTTTTCAAGGGTTTCGCGCAAACTCTCCGGGATTTTGACAGGCGAACGCGTTTTCCTGTCGATCAGCACGGAAATAGACTCGCTATAAGATATAGGAGTCTTTCCATTCCACAGCGCGTTCGCCACATGCAACGATGTCGAGCCGATTTTCGTCACGCATGTGCCGATTTTAAGCCGCGCGGGGATGTGAAGTTCGTGGCTGAATGAAATACAGGTGCGCACAAGAACGAAAATCTCGTCGCTCCACGGCCACCCCGGAGTCACAATGCTAAAAAACTGCGCACGCGCGTTCTCGAAATAGGTCCCCATCGCATTGTTATTGACGTGTCCCAGCGCGTCGAGGTCGCAAAACCTGACATGATCGTTCGTCCAAAGCTTATAACGCCGTCTATTGTAATATTTCTTTTCGTCCATGATTTTCGATCCTTTCCAAAAAAACGCGTGGCAGATTATCGCCGTTTAAAGATTCTGCGCGTAAAAATTTTTTATTATTCGTATCCCCCGGAAATTTGCGGGATGCCTTCCTCCGGAAACTCCTGATCGTATTGCGCTGCAACATCGTCGTCCGCCGTCGCCCTGCTTCTGGCTTCTTCCGTTTCGGCGCGATGCGCTTCGAGTTCATCTATCGTTCTTTCGTACGTATTTTTTGTCGAAAAATCTTTTGGCTTAGCCGGAACGTCTCCCAAACGAGGCCAATCGGGTTCGTCCACCGACGGCGGCGCAACATTAAAGTGGCGCGGACGCGCTTTGACTTCATCGGGCACTTCGTCGGGTCCAAAAAAGTTCGGCACATAGATGTCTTCGCAGCCCGACAAAATAAAAATGCAGGACAAAAATACGATTGATGATGCGACGGTCGCGATTTTCATGTAAATTCCCTCGCGTTTCCATTTCACTTGGTCAGATGATGAGCCTAGCAGAAGAACCCGTTTCCCCCCAAACCGAAAAGCAACCCGAAAAGCAGCTTGAAAAATCGCTCGATGCGATAACCGCGCTGCGCAAGGCGATGATCGAACGGATTGCCGAAGCCGAAGCCCGAGCAGCCAAGGAAAATCAAGAGAAAGACATTCAAGCGGCGCAAGAGAAAGCGGACGCCGAAGCCCGAGCCGCGCGAGAACAAGAAGAAGCAGAGGCCAAAGCCGCTCAAGAACGAGTCGAAGCGGAGGCTAAAGCCGCCCAAGAACGCGCTGAGGTCGAGGCCAAAGCTGCTCAAGAACAAGCCGAAGCGGAAACTAAAGCCGCCCAAGAACGCGCTGAGGCTGAGGCCAAAGCTGCTCAAGAACAAGCCGAAGCGGAAGCTAAAGCCGCCCAAGAACGCGCTGAGGCTGAGGCCAAAAAGCAAGCCCAAGCCGCCGCCGAAGCGCAACCTGACATAAGCTTCGACCCTATCGAGTGGTCCCAAATCATGATGCGCGTTTCCGGCGAATGTCAGAAGCTTGTCCGGGATTACATTATCCGCACGCGCGACAAACCGATTGATACGGTATGCTTGTCGCCCACAACGTTTGTGGATTCGTTTTCGGAACTCTCGTCACGGTTTCTCGAAAACCCGGAAGCTTACACCGACGCGCAACTGGCGGCATGGCAAAACAGCGTCGACATCGCGCGGTCAACTCTTTTGCGCATGCAAGGGCATGCGGTCAAACCCGTGGCGGAAGCCTCGGCCTCAGACAAACGCTTCAAAGCCAAGGATTGGCAAAGCAACTGGGTGTTCGACTTCCTGAAGCAATCCTACCTGTCGAACGTCGAAGAAACGAAGAGGCTGGTACAAAACGAGTCGGCGGACGCCAAAGACAGGATGGCCAAGAAGCTCGAGTTTTATTCGCGTTTGGCGCTCGACGCGAGCGCCCCGAACAATTACCTGATGACAAATCCCGAAGTTTTGCGCGCGACGTTCGAGACGAAAGGCGAAAACCTGATTAAAGGTTTCGAAAACCTGCTGCGCGACCTTGAAAGCGGCAACGGGCTTTTGCGCATCCGCATGAGCGACTATGACGCCTTCGAACTCGGGAAAAACATCGCCACGACTCCGGGAAAAGTCGTCTATCAAAACGACCTGATGCAGCTGATCCAGTACGCGCCCTCAACGCCTTCCGTGCGCCGCGTGCCGTTTCTTATCATCCCGCCGTGGATCAACAAATATTATATTCTCGACCTGCGCCAGAAAAACTCGTTTATTAACTACCTCGTCTCACAGGGCCATACCGTTTTCTGCATTTCATGGATCAACCCAAGCAAAGAACACGCCTGCATCGGTTTCGAAGATTACATGGACAAAGGGGCGCTTACGGCGCTCCGCGAAGTCAAGCGCCTGACAGGCGAAGATCAAGCGAACGTCCTTGGCTATTGCATCGGCGGAACGCTTCTGGCCTGTTCGCAAGCCCATCTGGCCCGCGCCCCTGAGAAAAAGGCCGAGCTGCCCAGAATCGCCAGCGCGACATACCTTGTCACAATGACCGATTTCTCGCAGCCGGGCGACTTGGGCGTTTTCATAGACGAAGATCAGATAAGGCTTCTCGAAGACCGCATGGCGCGGCAAGGCTTCATGGATGGCAACAGCCTGATGCTGACGTTCAACGTCTTAAGATCGAACGACCTGATCTGGCCGTTCGTCATCAACAACTACCTCTTGGGGCGCGAGCCGTTCCCGTTCGATATTCTGTATTGGAACACGGATTCGACGAACCTCCCGGCTGCGATGCAAAGCTACTATCTGCGCAATATGTACCTCGGAAACAAGCTGATCGAACCGAACGGAGTCTCGATGCTCGGCACGCCGCTCGACCTTGCCGAAATCGAAACGCCGTCGTTCCTCTTGTCGACGCGCGAAGATCACATTGCGCCGTGGAAATCGACATATGCCTCGACGCAACTCTACAAAGGCCCCGTAACGTTCTGCCTGTCCGGCTCGGGCCATATCGCGGGCGTCGTCAACCCGCCCGAAGCGAAAAAATACGGGTATTGGACAAACGACAATCTTCCCGAAAACCCCGACGAATGGCTCGACGGCGCGACAGAGCACAAGGGCTCATGGTGGCCGGAATGGATCAAGTGGCTCGACCAATATGCAGGCGAACAGATCGCGCCTCGCGCAGTCACGGATGGCATCGAAGACGCGCCGGGAAGCTACGTTAAGGTCAGGGTGGCATAATCCCGCCGCGCTTTTTCTTATGCCGCGTTAACGGCGCAGTACTGTTGCCATGCGTTGGCAAAAAAGCGTTGAACTTCTTCCGATGCGCCGCGTAGTTTAATATCCCGCATAAGATCGTCGTAATTCATATGTCTGGATATCCACCGAATCAAATGCGCGAGTTCTTCCACGCGCTGATGTTTATGGAACCATATGGCCATGTTTTGCGGCTTGCCGAATTGAAGGAGATACGGCTGAAGATTATCGATCATCTGAAACGCTTCTTGCCCATGATACGCCTCGACAAGCAAATTCAGGCCATGAAAACCGAAGGTTTTTTCAACGAACAGGTCGTTTTCGTATGAAAACTTCGTCGCAACTTCGATCGGCGCAAACCGGATGCCATATTTCATATCGAGATAATTCCGATACGCGCAAATGTTACCGTCCTCGTGCCCAACAAGCATCGTAATCTTGTCGTCTTGAAGCGCTTTTAAAAGTTTTTTCGACCGCAGGGAAAAGCCGCCGTTTCCAACGATGCACTCTTTGGTGTGTTCGGACGCAGGCCACGGCGCGCCGACATAATCGTATTTTAGAAATTCATCCGTCCACACATCTGGATTGATAATAAAACCATCGTACTGAATGACAAGAACGTAATCCGTTTCAATATGGAAATTGA
>CAYVBP010000031.1:0-18394 GCA_964449155.1 uncultured Rhodospirillaceae bacterium
CGCTTGGAGCGGTTCCCCATCAAGCCCCCGGCTCTGCCGGGGGTTATTGATTGCGACCCCTTCGCTTCACTTTGATCCGGGATCTGTATCGGTTTGAATCAGGATCCGAAAAGCCAGCTTTGAATGGCGATTCCCCCGAACGTTTGCTCGGCGGGCACGCGGACGATCGTCATCGTAACGATGGCGCGTTGCCGCCTTGTGACGTTGTTGTTCGTTGCATAGGTCATGACGATGGGAACTTGCACGATCCACTGATATGTTTTGGTCTCATCGAACCCCTGATAAATAATAACTGGCGTATCAGCAGGGGCCGTCGTCAAAACGAGCTGGCTGTCTTTGAACCGTTCTCGAAATTTCGAATCCAAATATGCTTTAACGAAAGCGTCCCACCCCTTAGGCGTGAAGCGGGATCTCTGAAGAGGCAGTCTCTTGCTAATATCGCCGAAGCCCATGGTCATGACCTCGGTAACGCTTGTCGTCGCCCACGATAGAATTGCGTGGTTTGTCATATTGGGCACATCAAGGGGAATCAGGTAGCGAAGCTTCCCGTCAGGCGTCATCGTGAAATATCGGACAATCGGTCCTGAAAACGGCAGCATAGCCGTAAGCGCAAGGGTAAAAAACCCAAGAATCCACGTTTGAATCATAACGCGTTTTCTCAAACGCGAGAACGCGTTAAAAAGCGCGCCCTCCGGTGCGTCCGACGAGATTTTCGCAGACGTCGCTTTTGCCGAAGACTTAGGTCTTGCAACGGGCGCCACGCGAGGTTTGCTGGAAGGCGAGGCCGGGGTCATAACTATTGTCTTCTGGATGTATTTTCTTCCGTCATCGGCACCCATTGCTCGATGCTGACGCCGCTGGGGTTTTGTAAAGTCGAAACGCGAACGATCTGCAATCGCAGCATCGTCTCTATGGGTTGAGGCGGTTGATCCCCGTCAAATTTTATCTTAACCGGAAAACGAACATACCATGTATAGACGCCGTTGCGGGAAGATGCGCTTTGAATCTCCGGCGCAGCCTTAACCTCCATCGTAACGACAAGCCTGCGAGCTTCGATAGCATCGAGAAACTTGGCGTCCTTTAACGCTCTGTTGAAGCTATCCCAACCAGTCGGCGTAAAGTTCGTTGCAATCTGTTGAAGTCTATCGCGATAATCATGATACCCAAATTGCATAACGCTTCGCGCTGTCGTTGCGGCCCAATCGGTAAGTTGCGCCGGGGTAAGGAAAGGTTCGCTTAAAGGAACGATATTGATAATCCGTCCGTCAGATGTCGTGGCAAAATAAATCGGCCGCGTCTTGACCGTCATAAACAGGCCTATGACCGAAAGAATAAGCATAATAATGACGACGATTTGTATCAGGCTGATACGCAGAAGAAATCTGTATCCGTCGCGATAAAACGCATTGCGATTCAAAACCGTGGAAACGGCATCTTTGACTGGCATATAGACCTCCAGAGGCGGAGCAAGGGAACAGAAGACAATCTTGATCTTCGAGACGGGCTTTTTCAAGGACTCGGCAGGCATAGCATCCGAAGCCTTAAGAAAACTCGCTTAACGTTTCAATCCGGCATAAAAACATCTCAACTTAAATCGGAAGGTTGATATCGGACAAGGAAACTGCCGCCCCGTATTCCGACGAATTTTTGCACGACGTGCAGATCCGGTTGTGGCGGCCAAGCGAAGGGAAGGGACGTAGGCACATCAAACAAATACGAGTCGCAGGTTGAGCGTTGGGGGATTCACTCTTGAGGCTTGGCGGCGGCGCTGAAACTTTCGGCACGGCGGCGGGCGTAGCGCCCTCCTGCAATATACGGCGGATGCCGGGTTTGCGTCCAGGAGCCGACCGACGGGGCAACCCCAATCTGGCGGCGCGCGTCATAATTGCGGCGACGGAGCGCCCAAGCGTTACAGAAATTTCCTGAATGGCTTTGTTTCCAACCCACAATTCGCGCAGAAGGAGGTCTTGTTCTTGCCAGCAGGGCGGCCCGTTCTGAGGCGCGGCCGCTGCGGATGCGGAAAGCCTGCCTTCTAAGCCCGAATTCGGGGACGATGTTATCTCACTGTCGCTCAAACAAAAAACTCCAAACACCCGCGCAGACCCCACTGGCCGACGCGTTCGTCGTATCCGGACGAAGATTGCAGCTTTCGATAACCAAATGCAATGGGATACGCAAGCACTAGGAAAGGAAACCGTTCCGGATAAGACATCGTCCGAGACAAGAGAGTATCCTCAATTTATTCAGTATTTATTAAGAAAACGGCGGAAATTTGGGCTAGCGCCTTGTTTTCGCAGATTAGTTAGCCATAAATCCGATTGCCGGGCAGATCGTCATGCGACCGCGACAGAAAGCACGTGGGGTCCACGCTCCACGTGCGCAAAAGATCCTTCGCGGTATCCATCGACATCCTATCGAACGCAGCCAATGCATAGGACAGTTCGCGGGGATGAACGACCTGTTCTCCGGGGCGGCCTCCGCGCGAAAGCAGGAACACAGAAACAAATCCCGCTTTTTCTATCCCAATGGACCGGCAAATAGCGGCGAGGCCTCGCCCGCCGACTTCGTCCATAATCGAATCGATAAGCGTAAGAGACAGCCCGGCCAAACGCGCGAGCAAGATATTAAACAGCCTGAAATGTCCCATACGCAAGACCTGGGGAAGGATTTGCGGCGTCATGGCTTGATGCGCATCGAGCCAGTCCGCGATTTGTTCCATGACGTCGTCGCGGTTGCGTTCGTGAATGTGCTCGTCGAGGAACGCTCCGATTGTCTTCGACAAAGCTTGGTCAATCTGGCCGGAGGTAATGCCAAAACGGCTTAGCGCAAAGCGGCGCAAATCCTGTTCGAGCCACCAGTAAAGCTTTAGAGCGGTTTCGATTTTAGTTTCGGGACGGGCCAAAAGGGGTTTGCGCAATTCGGCTGTATAACGCGCTGCGTTAGAAACGACATCGATCGCCGTTTGGCTAAGTTCCGCGCCTAAGTTTCCGACAACGACTTGCATGATGCGAATGTCGCCTGTCGTCACAAGCGCGTCGGCTACGGCTTCGCTGATTTGCGTGCGGCTAGCGACGGCCAAGGCATGGTCGTTTGTTTTTTGCTCGACAACCCGGATCAGATCTTCGTCTGTCAGCGCCGGAGAAGAGATCAATATCGGCCTAGCTGTTTCAATGTCATTTTGCGCCAGATTCAACGCGATTTGACGAGGCATCAAATTGATATTTGTAAATTTTTTAATCAGGTGAGCTCGAACCTGAGGCGAAGAGTTAAGCATCAGCTGAGTGATCAAATCGTTCAGAATTTCTTCTTCGCGCAACTCAAGCCGAACATCCGGGTTCAGGAAAATATCAGCCAACATGCCGGCAAGCTGGATTCTGGATAATTCCGTGTGCTCGTGCGCTAGCGCAAACATTTTTGGCAAATTCTCTTTTATGGATGTCGGCATCATGTTCTACACATTGTTTCTGTTGTTTTTTAGTTCTTGAAACTAAACTTGCATCAAAATCATTAAATGTTTATTTATTACGTGTATGCAACAAATGCTCTGCTCTCGATCTGCGGATTACGTTTATGCAAGTCCCTGCCATTCCACCGCCACTCATGACGAATACGCTGCCTCAGGATGTCGCGGCCAAGGCCATTCCTAATACGCAAGCCGTGGCCCCTCTGGTGCAGAACGCTATTGATCCGACCCCGAAATCCGAAAAATTTCGAGAGGTTAGGCGTGACCAAGACAGGTCGAAAAAGAATACGCGCCAAAACAGGAGCGAAACTGAAGAAGACGACAAGGGAGACGATCATTCCCTCAATATTCGTGTTTAACTGATCGGCAACCATGATCGTCCCCCCTATTGTTTTTTCTTATTTTCCTACCTTCTCAAAACAACTACCTACAATTTTTCTCTATATTTCGGAGTATACCCTATTTCTTTGAAACTAATTCATTGATTCTATAGTAAAAGTTTTTTTAACCATCAATTTCTAAGATAATGAAAAACTTCAACCCTAAAAAAACACAAGGCAAAAATTTTCTTCCGTCCGAAGTCTTTCTCAAATGTGGTATAGACTTCTCTTCTTAAGCGAAATTCGGGCGCGGAAGGTAAGGCGAGCGCGAATTTTGCGCCCACTGTCTTTCACCGAGGGTTGCCCATGCCGGAAAATGAAACCGTTCAAAAGCCTTCGGATCCAAGCGTAAATAGAAAATCCCACAAGCGCATAATTGGCGTTGCGCTTGCCGTTGTCCTTGCGTGCGCCGCAATTCTTTTCGTTCCACCACCGTCGATGAAAACGGAACCGGTTCGGGTCGTTTCCGACAATGTGCTTTTGTCGCAACGGATCGAAGTTTTGGAAGAACGCTTGCGGACATTAAGCCAAGAGGCATTACCGCAAAGAACGGGCAACGCGGGCGTCGCCGACGAAGAGATCAAGCAGCTTCGCGAAGAAATTGCGCGCAAAGACGCTGCGGGCGAGCGTGCAGCGCGCCGGATTTTGGCAGCTGCTTTCGCCTTTTGGGAATTGCGCGAAAGCGCGAAACAGGGAGGCATATTCGCGCCCCAATTATCGGCGTTGCTTGCAGCGTCTGTGAACGAGACCGAGATATTCGATCTTGCCACCAAGCTTAAGCCCTATGCTTCCGAAGAAACGCCGACTGCCGCATCGTTGCGCGTCATGCTGGCGGAAGCGGAAAAAGACATACCGCTTTCCGCAACGGAAAGCGGCAAAACATGGGTACAACGGATCAAAGAAGTCTTTCGTCCTTTGATCTCGATCCGTCGCGCACACGACACACGATTCGACCCTGTCGAGAAAGCGCTGGATGCAGACGACCCGGCGCAAGCGGTTCGCGCGTTCGACGCCTTGCCCGAGGAGGTAAAGAAAAATCTTGCCTCTTGGCGCAGCAAGCTTGAGGCCCGCACAGAGATCGATGCGGGAATCGATGCGTTGACCGCCGCATTTATCTCACCTTCCCCGCACGAATAACAAAGGACCGGAGCGTGTCATGATCCGTCTTATTAAATTTATCCTGTTTGTCTCGGTCGTGGTTGGAATCGCCTACTGGCTGGCTGACCGTCCCGGCACTGCGCAAATTGTCTGGCGCGATACCGTTATCGAAACGTCGGCCGTTTTTCTGGCGTTGTGCGTACTCGCGCTGGCCGTGGCATTGCATGTCCTGTTCCGTATTTGGTCGTTTTTGTATCACGGCCCTACTTTCTGGCGCTTGCGACGCGAAATCAACAAGATAAAGTCGGCACAAGACCAGCTGACAAAAGGACTGGTCGCGATTGCAGCAGGCCGCGCTGCGGAAGCCGGGCGTCTAGCGGTGGCCGCGCGCAAGAATGTCGAGAACGGGATCGCAGCTCAATGGCTTCAGGCTCAGGCCGCGCAAATGGCCGGAGACAAACGCGCGGCGCAGGAAATATTTCGTGCGCTTGCGGCAAAGGACGAAACATCCGCGCTCGGTTATCGCGGCCTTGTCGCAGAAGCTAAACGGCAAGGAGACTGGGGCGAAGTGGACAGGCTTCTGGTTGAACTTCGCCGCAAGGAAGCCTCGATGCCGTGGCTAAGCTTGATGCGCATGGAAAGCGCGGCGCGGCGTCGTCAATGGGCCGAGGCCGAAGAAGCTCTTTCCGGCGCCGTATCTGCAAAAATGCTGGATACCGATGCGGGTCGCCGTACCCGCGCGGCACTGCGTGTTGCGTTGTCGCGCGCCCATGCGACTTCGGGCGACAGAAACGCTGCGATCCAAGCGGCGGAACAAGCAGTCAAACAAGCGCCCGATTGGTTGCCGGCCATCATTAACCTTGCCGAAGCTCTGGCAGCATCGGGCCATGTGCGCGCAGCGGCAAGAGTCATTGATCGCGCATGGAAAAACCATCCGCATCCGCAGCTTGCGCGCATTGTCATGCGCATGGCCGAGACTCCCCTCGAAGCCTTCAAACACATGGAACGGCTTGGCCGGACCAACGAAAACACGTCTGAAAGCTGCCTTGCCGTCGCCGAAGCTGCCTTAAGCGCGGACGTATGGGGCGAAGCCCGACGCCGTTTAATGGTTGCTGTCAATGATCGCTCGGCGACGCAGGGCGTCTACAAGCTTTTGGCGCGCCTCGAAAGGCTCGAACGCCACGACGAACGCGCGGCGGCGATGTGGCTGGCAAAAGCGCTGGACGTCGCGCCAGATCCGGTATGGCTGTGCCGCGTCTGCGGCGGCGCGCACGATGTTTGGCAGCCTGTTTGCGCGCACTGCGGTTCGTTTGACGTTCTTGAATGGCGCAGCGCGGGAAAAAGCCGCGGCACCTTGCCTCTTCTTGAAAAGGATGCCCTGAATGGCTATTGATCCTGACGATCTCGATGCGCCCCGCCCAAAAACCAAGCGTCGCGACCTACAGCCGATGTCGGTCGAAGAGCTCGAGGACTATATCGCCTCGCTCGAAGAAGAAATTGCGCGGGCGGATGACATGATCGCGAAAAAAAAGGCGCATAAAAATGGCGTCGAAGCTTTATTCGGAAAGGCGGATGAATAATGGCGACGGTCGTTTCTCTCGAAAAAAATCGAAAGTATGAAAAAAAATCCGCGCTCGAAACGCTTACGGCACTTTTGTCCGAGGACCTCGCCGCCGTTAACCAACTGATCGTTCAGCGCATGCAAAGCCGCGTCGATATGGTGCCACGACTTGCTGGTCATATCGTGGCAGCAGGCGGAAAAAGGATGCGCCCGTTGCTAACCCTCGCCTCTGCGCACTTATGCGGCTATCGCGGGCAACGGCAGATCAAGCTTGCAACAAGCGTCGAGTTTATTCACACCGCGACTCTTTTACACGACGACGTCGTTGACGAAAGCTCTCTTAGGCGCGGACGGCCGTCGGCCAACGCGCTTTTCGGCAACGAAGCCAGCGTGCTTGTCGGCGATTTTCTTTTCAGTCGCGCGTTCGAGCTTATGGTTGAGGACGGATCAATCGATGTGCTTAGGATTTTGGCGCACGCGTCGTCTGTAATTTCCGAGGGCGAGATTCATCAACTTATGACCGCCAACGACAGCGCGACAAGCGAACAGGCCTATCTGGAAGTCGTGCGCGATAAAACGGCCGAGTTGTTTGCAGCTGCATGTCGCATCGGCGCGGTCGTCGCGGGTCGCCCGGCGGCAGAGGAAGAGGCTTTGCGCGCTTACGGTCTTAATCTTGGCATCGCGTTTCAGATCGTCGACGACGTCCTCGACTATTCCGCCGAGCAAGAGCGGCTCGGCAAAGCGGTCGGCAACGATTTTTACGAAGGCAAGGTTACATTGCCGGTCATTCTGTCTATTCATCGCGGAAACGAAGCCGAACGCGCATTTTGGAAACGCACGCTTGACGACGGAGACCGCCGTGAAGGGGACTTTGCTTACGCGCAGGAATGTGTCCGCGCGCATGGCGCTTTACGCGATGCCGTTTCGCGCGCGCGACATTACGGCGCGATTGCAAGGGATTCTCTGGGCGTTTTCCCCGATTCTCCAATCAAAAAAGCTTTGCTGGATATCGTTGACTTTACGTTAGAAAGAGAATTTTAGGATTTAGTTCTAAAAAAAGGGACGAAATTTACTTTCTCTCATACCAATTCAGGATCAAAGGAAAGCAAAAAAACATGATAAAATTCGTCCGAAATCTGATTTGGCTTCTTTAATCTTCTCGCTGAAAACTCTATTTTGACGGTATCAATTTATCTGAAACTGGCTATATGATTATGAAAAATGCCCAAGCAATCGTCAAAACTCATCGGAAGATGAGTGGTTTATAATTGTTGAAGGCAGTGCAATGACTATTCGGTTTGCCGTTGCGTTTTTTCTTCTTGCCCTTGTCGGCTGCGGCGACGAGCCGACGACGACGACTGGGTATGTCGAAGGCGAATATTTGTACTTTGCGCCTTCGACGACGGGACCTCTAACCGAACGTCCCGTCCGTCGCGGCGACGACGTTAAAAAAGGCGATCTTCTTTTCTCTTTGGACCTGACGTCCTTGACGGCGCGACTGCGCGCCAACGAAGCGTTAGCGGTTCGCGAAAAGGCAGTTCGCGATACCGCACGCAAGGAACTCGCGCGAGCCAAGGCCCTCGTTAAAACGGGTGCCATCAGCCGGTCCGACTATGACGCGCGTTTGAAAGACGCTGAAAGCGCCGAGGCTTCTTTGCGCGCCGCGCGCGAAGCTTTGGCCGAGGATGCGCAAAAGCTCAGAGAAGCCTCCCCAAAAGCGCCGTCGGACGGCAGAATCGAAGATGTGTACTTCAACATCGGCGAACTTGTGTCGCAGGGAACGCCGGTTTTAAGTTTCCTCCCGCGCGAAAACGTCAAGCTTCGATTTTATATTTCCCAACGCGTTGCGGCATGGGTCAAGGTTGGCGACAAAATCCATTTTTCTGGCGATGGATCTAAAGAGAAAAGAGTGGCAACAATACGCTTCATCGCATCCGAAGCCGAATATACGCCGCCCGTCATTTATAGCGTCGGATCGAGAGACAAGCTGGTCTTCCGCGTCGAGGCTTATCCCGACGATCTTGCATCCGGCCTGCATCCTGGACTGCCGGTCGATATAGACTTTGCGGCACCATGACGAATGACCTCGCCATCGACGTCAAAGGCCTGACCAAGCGCTATGGCGGAAAGGCGGTCGTCGACCATATCGATATCGCCGTTCCCAAAGGGAAGATTTACGGCTTTCTTGGACCTAACGGCAGCGGAAAGACGACGACGATCCGCATGATCTGCGGGCTTTTAACCCCGGACGACGGGCACGGCACTTGCCTAGGCTTCGATTTGCGGCGCGACGCAGCCGAAATCAAGAAAAGGGTTGGCTATATGACCCAGAAGTTTAGTTACTGGGAAGATTTGACTATTGAGGAAAATCTTTTGTTTACAGTCGATATGTTTGGCCTCGACAGAAGAAAAGAGCGCGTGCGCGAAGCGCTTGAGAAGCTTCGCCTCGCGCCGCGCAAGGACCAGCTTGCCGGAAGCCTTTCGGGCGGATGGAAACAAAGGCTTGCGCTGGCCGCATCGATCCTTCATGAGCCGTCGCTTCTTCTTCTCGACGAACCAACCGCAGGCGTTGACCCTAAGGCCCGCCGCGAATTCTGGGATGAGATTCACAGACTGGCAGAGCAAGGCATTACCGTCCTTGTCAGCACACACTACATGGACGAAGCGGAAAGATGCCATTCGATCATATACATCGCCTATGGCCATCTTCTCGTTCAGGGAACGGCGCGCGAGGTCGTTGACCGCGCAGGGCTTGTTACGTGGAGCGTCAAGGGACCGGGCATCGTTAGCCTGATGGACAAGATCGAAAAAAATCCGGCGGTCGTAACGCTCGCGCCTTTCGGGGAGACCCTGCACATCAGTGGAACGGACGAAGAAAGTTTGTACGCCGCCTTGACTCCCTTTTTCGACGCGCCGGGCCTTAAATGGTCGAAAAGCGATCCGACTCTGGAAGACGCCTTTATCCGCTTCATGGACCAGAGCAGCGATAAGGAGGGATGACAATGGCCCTCTCTCTGCGACGGCTGGTCGCCGTCATGAAAAAAGAGTTCACGCAACTTCGGCGCGACCGCGCGACGTTCGGGATGATTATTCTTATTCCTCTCGCGCAGCTTATCCTTTTCGGCTACGCCATCAATACGGATCCGAAGAATCTTCCGGCCGCCATTCTATCCCACGACACGGGCCGCATGGCGCGCAGCGTCGTCGACGCGCTGAAACATACGGATTATTTTAAGATCGAGCGCGAACTTAAAAACGACGATGAAGGCCGTCTTTTGCTTCAAAAAGGCCTGACGCAGTTCGTCATCACGATACCGGAAAACTTTGAGCGCAGTCTTGTGCGTGGATTATCCCCTACGATCCTGATCGAAACCGACGCAACGGATCCAACGGCGTCGGCAGGTGCCTTAGGGGCGCTGCAAGGCGTGCTCGAAAAATGGAAGAGGGCCGAGATGACCGGCGCTTTGTTTCGCAAACAAACGCCGCCGCCGTTCGGCTTTTCGGTTCATAGGCTTTACAATCCCGAGGGCTTTTCCCGATACAACATCGTTCCGGGACTGATGGGCATCGTTTTGATGATGACGGGCGTCATGATGACGGCTTTGGCCCTGACTCGAGAAAGGGAAAGAGGCACGATGGAAAACCTTTTGTCCATGCCCGTCACGCCATTCGAGGTCATGGCAGGAAAAGTCGCGCCTTACGTCATTATTGGCTATATCCAATCAGCCATTATCGTTATTGCCGCCAAGGTGTTGTTCGACGTGCCCGTTTTGGGAAATCTTTGGCTTCTGTCGGCGTTGCTTTTAATTTTTATTATTTGCAATCTGGCTTTGGGCTTTACTATTTCGACGGCATCGCGGAATCAAATGCAGGCGATGCAGCTTTCTTTTGCTCCTTTTTTGCCGAGCGTTTTGCTTTCGGGCTTTATGTTTCCTTTTAAAGGAATGCCGGAATGGGCACAAACGATAGGAAGCTTGTTTCCCGCCACGTATTTTATCCGCGTCTCGCGTGGAATCCTGCTGAAAGGAGCGGGGATTTCAGAGTTGTGGCCCAATATTTGGCCTATGCTTATCTTTATGGTTTTTATCGTGCTGATTTCCCTAAAGCTTTACAGGAAGACTTTAGATTGACGGCGCAAATGTCAGTCGTTTTTCTTGGCGGACGCGACGCATAACGCGAGAAGATCGTCTTTACCGATCGAATACGTCCTGCTGCAAAAATCGCATGTTACAAGCGCGGGAGCTTTGGCGGCCATAGCTTCGATCTCGGCGCGAGGCAACGCGCCGATCATCGATCTGACGCGCGCTTCCGAACAGCGGCATTGCGCTCGCAACGGGCTCGGGTCGTAGACGCGAACGCCTTCTTCGTGGAAAAGCCGGAAAAGCAACTCCTCGGCGGGCAATGTCGGATCCGTCAGCTCGTGCGGCGTGCAGGTCCCCATTAACGTCATCGCGCGAGTCCAATCCTCGGCTTCTGGCGTCGAGGATTCAACGTCGAAGCCTCCGGCAGATGGCAGGCGCTGAAGAAGAAGGCATCCGGCCCGCCATCGATTTTCCTCGTCGCGCGAAGCCGCCGTTAAAATACCCGTCGGAAGCTGCTCGGATTGGCGAAAATAGTGCTGAACAGCTTCGGCAAGAGAAAGCCCCTCGAGCTTGACGATTCCTTGATATCTGTCTGCGGTGTCCGGCGATGCGCATGTAAACCCCATGAAGCCATTGCCCAAAAGCGCGGCATCCGCAGGAGCGCCGCCGAGCCTGTCTTTATCGAACTGAGCGCATGCGCGCATGGCCCCGTCGCTTGCGACGTCCGTAACGAGCATGCGCACAGGACCGTCGCCTTTAGCCTGAACCGTGAAAACGCCGTCGTATTTCAACGATGAGCCGAGCGCTGCGGCAACAGCCGTCGTTTGAGCCAGAAGCTCGGCGACGGAATCCGGATAGGCATGCTGACGCAGGATCTCGTCAAGCGCGGATCCAAGACGTACAAGCTTGCCCCGCAGCAGGGAAGATTCCAGTTGAAAAGGAAGAACAATATCATCGTTTGCTTCAAACATAAGGTTTTATACAGCGCTAACATGCTTGAATGAAAGACTTTTTTTGAATCGCCTCGACAAATGCGGCCTGTTTTCCATTTTTGACTTTGTGGCACGAGTCTTGCTTCCTTGTTTTGAGGGGGATTTTTCATGATTGAAATCGGCGCGATAACGACACAAGCGACCAATCTGACAATAAGGAATGTCGATGAGGATGCCTCGATAGATCACAGCTATCGCCGTATGGGGGGCAAAAATATCGCGCAGGACGTTGCATCGACTTCTATGGGCTTCGATGATTTCATCGATATGATTAATCCGCTTGAACATATTCCCGTAGTAAGTTCGATCTACCGCGCAATTACGGGGGAAACGATTAACCCCGTTTCGCGAATTGCCGGAGACACTTTGTATGGCAGCATTTTAGGCATCGCTTCTGTAGGCATCGCCGCAGTCGGGGCAATCGGCGACGAAATTGTGTCGGCAAACAACGACGGGCAATCGGCTTCGGGGTTTGTGCTTGCCTCTCTTTTTGGAGACGAAACCGCAAACGACAGCGAAAAAACGATACAGCTAGCGGATGCTTCGGCAAGAGCAGAAACGGCGGCTTCGGGAGCGATTCCGTCCCTGCCTGCTACTGTTCCCGTTGCGGACAAGGTAAAGGAAACAAGCGCGCCCACGACCGTCGACACAAAAACGGCAGGGATGATGATCGATCGATCAAAACTTCCGTTCGGGGGCGTTATAGATGCGACGGAAACGGCAAACGCGCAGGAAAATCAGGCAATCGCCATGGCCATGGCGAGCCAACGCAGCGCTCTTCAGGCACAAAAGAGTCTACACAACAATCGTTTTGCGGCCAGTACGCCCGCGACACCAACGCCCCAACCAACCGTCATCACCGATTCCGCGCGAATGGAGCCGGAAACTCAAACAGCTATGCAGAATTTGTTGAAGGAGTTGCAGGGCATGAAAAGCATCGGCCTTTATGCAACAGCAGCGCAAAACGCGGTGGGGAGTTCAGAAACGGGCGCACGGATTAACGTCGTGAATTAGAGCGCGTTGCGCAACAATTCTTAACATACGCGAAAAAAGCCGTGCGCAGCCGCAGGAAAACAGAATCCTGCGGCAAGGATGGCAGGTCGATGGCGTCGATTCTTCTAAAGCCGTAATCGGAAAAACCGATGGCAATGTCGCCTTTTTCGATATATTTCCCGTCGCTTCAGGCAAGAGACAATAAGTTATTCTTGTATGAAAAAAGAAAACTAGGTTCGAATAACAGGAAATGCTACCCCAGTAAAATTAATCTTGACCGGAACAAAGCGACCTTGGACATTTGGCCCATGACCCAAACCTATACGCTTCAGGAAATTGCCGATGCCATAGACGGACGGCTGATCGGCGATGGCAACCTGCGGATTGCACGGCTAGCACATCCCTCCGATGTTGCGGGACCGGAGGATCTTGCCTTGGCAATGGATCCGTCCCTTCTCCCTTTACTTAAGGACGCCAAGAACGTCGCGGCCGTGGTTGCGGGCGACGAAAATTTAAGCGCCTTTGTCGCGTCGCGCATCCTTGTGGCTCGGCCGCGTGTCGCAATGGCAAAACTAACGGCGCTGTTCGCTCGTCCCGTCGTCGTATCCCCGGGAATCCACCCGAGCGCCGTCATAGCGGAAAGCGCGAAAATCGGCGCAAATGCGGCCATTGGCGCGTTCGTTTACATAGGGCCAAATGCCGTTATCGGAGACAATGCCGTTTTACATCCGCATTGCTATATCGGCGAGGAAGCCGTTATCGGCGATAATGCGCTCGTTCATTCGGGCGTCAGAATTGGCGCGGGGACGAAGATCGGGGACCGAGTCATTATTCATTTTAACGCCAGTATCGGCGCGGACGGGTTTAGCTTTGTCACGCCGCAAATGGGAAGCGTCGAGGTCGCCAAGGCTGGCAGCGGCGGCGCGGTTACGGCGACGAATACGTCCCTCATCCGCATTGCGTCTTTGGCTCCGGTTGTGATCGGCAACGACGTGGAAATTGGAGCGAATACGAGCATCGACCGAGGAACGATCGCCTCGACGCGGATCGGGAACGGAACGAAAATCGACAACCAAGTGCAGATCGGGCATAACGTCGTCGTCGGCGACAACTGCATGCTTTGCGGACGCGTCGGCATTGCGGGAAGCGCCAAGATCGGCAATCGCGTCGTTTTGGGCGGTGCTGTCGGCGTTGCCGATCATGTGACAATCGGCGACGATGCGATTGCAATGGCGATGAGCGGCATTGCAGGCAATGTTGCGCCCCGGACAATCGTGGGCGGCCTTCCTGCCTCGCCGCGTGAAAAAGTGATGGAAAACCTCTTTAACGTGAACAGATTAAAGAACTTTTTCAGAAAAATCGAGGATTTAGGCCAAAGACTCGATAAGCTTGAGAAAAGCAAGGAAAACGGGTAGGTGTGGAAGATAAATTTGTTCAACAATGCAGGCTTAATCTATGACACAGTCACATACTGACGAAATTCTCGATATAATCGCGCAAAAGGCTCTGGTGGACCGCAGCAAGCTGACGCTGAACGCTTCGCTTGCGGACTTAAACGTCAGCTCGCTTGACGTTGTCGAGGTCATTTTCGCGCTTGAAGACAAGTTTTCGGTCGAGCTGCCGTTTAACGCCAATTCTTCGGCGGTCGACATTCGCACCGTCGGCGACGTTGTAGCTCTTGTTGAAAAGAAGTTGGCTGAGAAGTAAGATCGTCTTTGTCTCACGGGAGGTTAAAATGACGAGTTTGAACGAAGAAGACCTGAAAAGAAACGTCAAGGATAAGGATACGTGGCTTCGTTTCCTTTATTTGGTCGTATTCGGCGTGGCCTTTTACCTGTCTATTTTGTTGACGTTCGCCGCGTCCGTTTTCCAGTTTTTAGCCAAGCTGTTTAACGGATCCGCTTTTGCCGGCGTCGCGGAGTTCGGAGCCAATCTGGCGTCGTACCAGCAGCAGGTCACAAGCTATCTGACGTTCGCGTCGGACGAAAAGCCGTTTCCTTTCGCGCCCTTTCCGTCGAAAAAGTAACGCGCGCGGCTAGCTGATAAAATTTGAAGGAATTTTGACGTGAAGAAGTTTTATATCACGACGCCGATTTATTATGTAAACGACGTTCCACACGTCGGACACGCCTATTGTTCCCTTTCCTGCGATGTTTTAGCGCGGTTTAAGCGACTGGACGGTTTCGATGTCATGTTTTTGTCGGGAACCGACGAGCACGGTCAGAAAGTCGCCAAATCCGCCGCCGTCGCAGGCGTCGATCCGCAGACGTTCACGGACAAGGTTTCTCAAAACTTCCGCGATTTGCTGAAAGCGCTGAACGCGACAAACGATGACTTCATTCGCACGACGGAAGATCGGCACATCGCGGCCTGTCAGGCATTGTGGAACGAACTTTTAAAGCGCGGGGAGCTGTATCTCGGCAAATACGCCGGGTGGTACGCCGTGCGCGACGAAGCATACTATGGCGAGGACGAACTCAAGGATGGCCCAAACGGCAAGAAAATCGCGCCATCGGGCGCTGAATGCGAGTGGGTCGAAGAGCCGAGCTATTTCTTCAAGCTTTCCGCTTGGGGCGACAGGCTTTTAAAGTTTTATGATGAAAATCCCGATTTCATCCTGCCACATACGCGCCGCAACGAAGTTATCAGCTTCGTCAAATCGGGCATGCGCGACTTGTCTGTGTCGCGGACGGCGATTACGTGGGGCGTCCCCGTTCCGGGCGAACCGAAGCACGTCATGTACGTTTGGCTTGATGCATTAACGAACTATATCACAGCAATCGGGTATCCCGACACGCAAAGCGATATTTTCAAAAAACGTTGGCCCGCCGATTTGCATATGGTGGGCAAGGACATTTTGCGCTTTCACGCGGTCTATTGGCCCGCGTTTTTAATGGCAGCGGGGCTTGAGCCTCCGAAGCGCGTTTTCGCACACGGCTGGTGGACCAACGAAGGCCAAAAAATTTCCAAATCCTTGGGCAATGTGATCGACCCATACGAGTTGATCCAAACGTACGGGCTCGATCAGGTCCGGTATTTTCTGTTGCGCGAAATGCCGTTTGGCAACGACGGCGACTTTTCGCGCGCAGGTATCGTTCGGCGCATTAATGGCGATCTGGCCAACGGCATTGGCAATCTTGCGCAACGCACACTGAGCCTTGTGGCCAAGAATTGCGGCGGCGCTGTTCCGGTTTGCGGGTCCTTGGCCGCTGCGGACGAAAAGCTTATGGATCTGGCCTATGGACTTTGCGGTCGCGTGAGGAATTATCTTGACGTTCAAGCGTTTCATAAGGCCCTTGACGAAATCTGGGAAGTCGTTGGCGCCGCCGACCGCTATATCGACGAGCAAGCGCCGTGGGCTTTGAAGAAAACGGATATCGCACGCATGAACGCTGTTTTGTACGTCTTGGTGGAAACGCTTCGCCCGTTAGGCATTCTGTTGCAACCTTTTGTGCCGGATGCTGCCGGAAGGCTTCTCGATCAGTTGGCCATACCAAAGGGCGAAAGGGATTTCGCGCACCTGAGCAAGGCGCATGCGCTGAAAACGGGAACGGCTCTACCTTTCCCGCAAGGAATTTTTCCGCGATTTGTCGAGACATAAACGCCAAGGCAAAATTGCGCCTTTCAAGGACGTGCTTATGAAGTCCGAATTAGAAAAAATATGCGCCAAACGGGGCCTAAGGATGACCGGACCGCGCAGGGTCATTATGGACACCCTTGCGGAAGCATCGGACCATCCCGACGTCGAGCAGTTGCACAAGCGCGTCCAAAAGCGCGATCCTAAAATCGGAATGGCGACGGTATACCGCACGGTCAAGATGCTTGAGGAATGCGGCGCAGTATGTCGTCACGAATTCGGCGACGGTCGCGCGCGCTACGAAAATGCGGCAGGCGTGCATCACGACCATTTGATCGATCTGGAAAACGGCAAGGTCATCGAGTTTTCAAGCCCTGAGATCGAGAAAATTCAAAAAGCCATTGCCGAGAAACTCGGCTATGTCCTCGTGGGGCATAGGCTTGAACTTTTTTGTGAGCCTAAAAAGAACGCGCCGAAAAGCAAAAATCGGACGAAACCGCGATCCCTTCGGTAGAACCGGCGACGCGTTTTATCATTTGCGCTTTATGTACCCTTCGCTTTACTTCGATCCAAGGTTATACCAACCAGCCTATGAAATGACTCCTTTCGTCATCCCCGCGTAGCGAATCCCGTTTGAGAATTCGAAAAAATATAGGAAAAGCTTGTCGTCGAAAGACGGAATCCAGCGCCGCGTGTCTACGCGGCATAAGGGGCTGAAAAAGCGTGAACTTATTAACCCATATGGCTCGCGGACGCTCGCCTCTGGATTCGCCAGAATGACGATGCATGGCTTTGTTATGGATATTTTTACATAAGAAAATAGCCTCATAAAGGCCGATACTGATAATGATTATCATTTACAGAACAGCAAAATAGCGCTACAATGCCCCGTGATCAACGAACGGAGATGCGGGCGAGCATGCAAAGCGTTTTGCGGTTATTTAAAAAAGAGGCTTCTTCGAAAGCGCGGACTTTATCTGGGAACTCTCTGTCTTATGGGGCCAGAATAAAACAAATAACGGATGGATTCTCACCCGGCAGCACTCCGGCTCGCCCCCATGGCTCCGGCACGCGGATTTTAAGCCTCGCCAGAGAACTTGCGCTCCCCCTATTCCAGCGCGTGGCGCACTATCGCAGGGTTGCGGAGGTTGTTTGCGCAAGATGGCGGCCCAATTCCACAGATCATCCGGAGGATCCTCACGTTCACCCCGAGCCGCCGACGGGGTGTCTTCTTTCCGACTTCTATTGCCCAAATAATCCCAAACCCATCTGTTGAGCGAGATTTTTCGATAACGGTTGTGCTTCGTTAGTGGTCGCAGCCACAGTCTTTGCCACAGCAACACGCCGGATTAACCGTTCGGACGGGAACCGGAATTTCCGAAAACGTCTTGTTTGCAAGAGAATCTAACCTGAAAACCCGACCGATGACGATATGCTGGTACTGGCCTTCGATTTTCGGCAGGTTCGAATGCTCTTTCCGCGCGTCTTCGACGGCCTGAACGTCCCACAGCAACTGCTGAATGGCCATGGCTTGCTGAAATTGCTGCGCCTCGTCACCGACAAGCGGAATACCCATTTTGACATAGGACGGCAGACCGTTCTTTTCGACCGCGTCAATCAACGGACGGCGAAGCTCGGCGTCCGCAGCGAAATACAAGCCTTTTTCCTTGGCGATTTTTTCCTTCCCGCCCGCAACCTTGTGATAAGTGTAAAGGACATTCATCTGGCCGCAGCCGCTGTGTTGAACCACGGCGGCCTTATCGATGCCATAGGCGGTCGTGAGATCCAGCCAACGGCCCGCATCGCTCGTAAGCTTGCCGTCCGGCCCCGTCAAAAAGCCGCCCGGATTGGCCAATTCAAGCGTATTGCCCAAGGACGCAATGCCGGTCGCCATTTCGGCCTTTTGACGAGAGTCCGAGCAATGCGCGACACTTCCGATCGGCGACTGATGCTCGCGCATATCGTAGCCATTTGACATATAAGAATCATTGACTTCGTTATAATACCCCATGCCCTCTCCGGCATTGTATGTGGCGGGAGCACTGGGAGAATGGTGGTCGCTCATGGATAACCTCGACAAAAAAGGTGGGCCAAATTTGAAAGTGCTACTTCTACACTCTTTTTCAGCAGTTGGTCAAAGGGAAGCGCTTCTTTTCGTCCTTATACCAATCCCGGATCGCAGTGAATCGAAAAGGCACGGGGGACACAATAAAAATGCCGGAAAAGGCGGTATGGAACGGGTAACGGC
>CAYVBP010000032.1:0-8480 GCA_964449155.1 uncultured Rhodospirillaceae bacterium
TCTGCCGGGGGTTATTGATTGTGTCCCCCGTGCCCTTTCGATTCACTGCGATCCGAGATTGGTATAATGCGTAATGTCTTGAATTATAAGCTTTGTTTGAGCCACAGCCCGATTTTATTCAGAGGCGACCCGCCGCTGGTCAAGGCGCGACCGCCAAAACCGGTAAAGCTGCTAGAGGCCAGCTCCGGCTGCATAGCGATAGCCAAAAGCCCTGCGGTTGTCGCAAATGCGGGGCCGGACGTAGACTCCGCCAATCCTGTAAAAGCATTGCCGCCATGTCTGCTGCTGAGCGTCGCAGGGCGCGCGACGCGCAAAGGACGCCCCAAGCGGACCTGTCTATCCAAAATACGCTGAGCAAGCTCGCGAACGCCGGGAAGTTGCGACGCGCCGCCTGTCAAAACGACGCGGCGGCCTGCCAGATCGTTAAACCCGCTGTCGTCCATTTTTGCGCGAACAAGCTCGAAAATTTCTTCGATGCGAGGCTGAACGATGCGAATAAGATGCGATTTCGGAAGATGGTTCGCATTCTCAGGCGCGTCCTCTTCGCCGACCAGCGGAACATCGATGGTTTCGCGTTCGTCCATCGGGCTTTGAATCGCGTTTCCGAAAAGCGTCTTAAGCCTTTCGGCCTGCGCGATGGACGTCGTCAATCCCCGCGCAATATCATTAGTAATATGCGCGCCGCCCAAAGCGATGCCGCCCGAAAAAACAACGCTGCCGTCGAAAAAGACGGCAAAGCTGGTCGTGCCCGCGCCCATATCGATAATCAGGCTGCCTAAATCCATCTCGTCCTCGACAAGGCAGGCAAGCCCGCTTGCATAAGGCGCAGCTACAATCTGTTCGACATCCAAATGACAGCGCCCAACCGCCGTGACGAGCGTGCGCACTGGCCCGAACCCCGCCGCGATCAAATGCAACTGGGCATGAAGCAATCCGCCCGTCATGCCCAACGGGTCGCGAATATTTTTCTGCCCGTCCAGCGAATAGCCCGTCGGGATCGTCTGCAGCAAATCGAGAGCTTGGGCCTGATAATCGTCAGGCATCAAGGCCTGTCCCTGAGCAATAATGCGGGCAAGATCGCTTTCCGTAACTTCCCTGCCGTTGAGCGGCAACTCGATATCGACGGACTGCGATACAAGCTGAGCGCCTGAAATATTAACGGTGACGCGCTGGATCGTCTCGCCCGCCATTTGCTCGGCAGCGCTGACAGCTTGCCCCACGGCGTATTGCAAGGCCTCCATGTTCGAAACCGCGCCTTGCTTCATCCCTTCCGACAGTTGATGCCCGATACCGACAATGCGCGGCGCGTTTTCCTTATCCTCGGATCGCGCGATCAGGCAAGCGATCTTGCTCGATCCAATATCAAGAGCGGCGAAAAGCTCGCCTGTCGTCCCGTGCGTGTCGGCTAAAAGCCATTTTTTGAGGAAGTTCATGGGCGTTTATTCTCTATCTGCTTAGGCTCTTCCGTCGGTTCAAGAACGAGCCGGTCGGGAATGCGCAAATCGACGGCCACAAGCGGCCTATCGAGAATCTTTTCTTCCGAAATCAGAACCGAAAGACGGTTCAGCGCCGTTTCAATATCAAGTTCAGGCAACCTGACATCGAGCTTGCGCGCGAGGCGTAAATTCCACCGCCTTTCGCCGACGCGCACAGCCGCGTCCATTTTGTCGCGAATATCGGGAAACCCTTTCAAAAGCGAAAGAAGCTCTTCCGCCGCGCTGTCCGCGCCCGCGCCGACGACCTGAGGCAGTTGAGGAAAGTCCTCGGCCTTAGCGGTCGGTAAAACGCGGCCTTGATTGTCGATAACCAAGAATTTGTCGTCTTTCTGCCAGCGCGCCATAGGGATGCGCTCGAACAACCGAACGTAGATGGTATCGGGCAAGCGGCGTTCGACCGTAACGCCCTTAACCCACGGCAGCTTGTCAAGCCGCGCGGCGGATTCCTCAAGATTGACGGCCAAAATGGGCATGCCTTGCTTAACGCCCAATGCGTCGTAGATATTGTCCTTGCTGGAATGGCGTCGCCCGACAACAGCGATATCCTTGACCTCAAGCTGCGCATCGCGCGTAACGTCGAAAAAAGTTTTTTGAAGTTTAAGCGTCTGACGCTGAGGCCATCCGTACCGCCAACTGATGGTCGCGGCAAGCATAAGGACAAGAAGAAAAATAGCCAAGAATCCCAGCCGGGCGAGGAATCCGATCCCGTCCTGACCCTGCACCCGCGCCGACACATTCTGTGTCACGCTGCCGCGTAATGGAGATTTACGATACTTCATTTGAAAATACCGGGCTGATTAAAAAATATAAAAAAAAGCCCCCAGTCATCCCCGCGAAAGCGGGGATCCAGTTTAAGCATCCGAAAAAAAGCCGGAAAGACTTGGCATTACGGCGATTCCAATTAGATCCCCGCTTTCGCAGGAAAGAGGGTGCTTTTTGATTGAGAGTCGTTTCATAGGGGGGCGGTTGGTATAAAACACCAATGACGTTTCCAAAGGAAGCGTTGCTCAACTTTTGCCTCGCAAGCCTGCCCCGGACTTGATCCGGGACTCGACGAAAGGGTCTCGCGGGAATAACGATGGTTTCCAATTTCATCAACGCGTTATACCATAGGTCGTGTTGCGCATGAATATATATCCGGTTTTAAAGAAAGGATACAACCCTCCCCAGCTCCGGCTTTACCCCGCATCCAACCCAATGTCGAGAACGGGCGCGCTATGAGTGATCCATCCGATTGAAATCAAATCAACTCCTGCGGCGGCCATGCCCGGCGCGGTCTGTAGCGTAACGTTCCCTGAAGCTTCTGTGGCGACCCGCCCTGCGACCTTTTCGACGGCGATTTTCAGCGTCTCCGGCGGCATGTTGTCGAGAAGAACCGCATCGAAAGGCGTCTCGCGCAAAAGGCCAAGCGCTTCGTCCAACTGAGCCAACGTATCGACTTCGATTTCGATTTTTACCAGATGCCCGACAGCCGCGCGCGCGCGTTGCAGGGCAGGGCGTACGCCGCCCGCAAGAGCGATATGATTGTCTTTAATCAGCACGGCGTCGTCCAATCCGAAGCGATGGTTGCTTCCGCCGCCCGCGCGCACAGCGTATTTCTCAAGAGCGCGAAGCCCGGGCGTCGTCTTGCGCGTGCAGCAAATCCGCGCTTTATGAGGTTTGACCGCCTCGACAAGCTTGCGGGTCTCCGTCGCAACGCCGCTCAGATGCGAAAGGAAATTCAGCGCGACGCGCTCGCCCGTAAGAATTCCCCTCGCCGGACCCTCGACGCGGGCAATAACAGCGCCCGTATCGACAAAATCGCCGTCATTTGCAGTCGCCGTAAAAACAAGGCGCGCATCGACAGCCTGAAAAACCGCGCGCGCAATATCTAACCCCGCAATAACGCCGGGCCGCCGAACCCTAAACGCCGCCTTGCCCATGGCGTTGGCAGGAACGACGGCATCGGTCGTAATATCTCCGGCGCGTCCCAAATCCTCGCCAAGCGCGACGTCGACAAGGGGACGAATAACGAGATCGGGCAAAGCGGAAAGAGTCATCTAAAAACCTCCAAATCCGAAAGACGGAAGGTAGATCGTCGAGCCAAGGCATCCGCATGCGGAAAATCCTTGCGAAAATGAGCGCCCCGACTTTCCTCTCGCCGCAACGCGCTAACCGCAACCGCCAAGCCGACCAGAGCGATGTCCGATTTTGCCGCCAAGGGCCTCAAGACGTCAACCGCTCGTTTAAGTCCCTTCGCGTCGCGAATAACGCCGACGCATTCAGACATGAGAGCGCTGACATCCCGGAAAAAAGAATCTTCCTCGCGGAGAGGTGCGGGGAGGGGGGCTTGCCGCAACAACTGCGCATCGAAAGTACCCCAAGGCCCAACATCGCCCTTCTCACGAATATCCGTCGCAACCCTGCGCCCGAAACTTGCCGCCTCAAGCAAAGAATTGCTCGCAAGCCTGTTCGCTCCATGAAGCCCTGTGCATGCGACCTCGCCGCACGCCCAAAGCCCCCTAACGTCGGTTCTTCCGCAAGCGTCCGTCAAAACGCCGCCCATGTGGTAATGCCCCGAGGGCCGAACGGGAATAAGCGCGACGGCAGGATCGACGCCCGCTGCGACGCACAAGGCATAAACGGTCGGAAACCGCGCGGCGAATTCTTTTCCGATAGCGCCCCGCGCATCGAGAAAAACGCGATGCCCCTCGGCCATCCGGTTCCAAATGGCGCGAGTCACGACATCGCGAGCCTGCATTTCGTCCGTAAAGCGCGTTCCCCCCTCGTCGACAAGAAAAGCGCCAGCGCCACGCAAGGATTCGCTGGCCAAAGGCATTGGATCGCGCCCGACGTCAATAGCGGTCGGATGAAACTGCACAAATTCCAAATTGCCCAGCGTCGCGCCCGCGCGCAACGCCAGCGCCAAGCCGCTGCCCCAATTTTCATGCGGAACCGTCGTATCGCGCCATAAGCCGAGCGAACTTCCCGTCGCAAGAACAACGCACGAAGTGTCAATCTGCGAATCCTTTCCGTCCTTGCGCAGAACGACCCCAGAAACCGCTCCTTTATCGACAATCAAATCGACGGCGCAGGCAGCCTCAATAATGTCAATCGACGGAGTCTCTCGCGCGCGCTTAATCAGCGCCTGCATCGCAGCCAATCCCGTGCCGTCCTTGACATGAACGATGCGTTTCCTGCCGTGCGCGGCTTCCATCCCCAAAAGATAGTTGCCCGCCGCATCCCTGTCGAAAGAAACGCCAAGTCCGGCCAGCCAGTCGATAATTTTCGGCGCGTCGAAAATCGTTTGCCGAACGATAGCTGCATCGCAAAGCCCGTTCCCGGCCGCGAGCGTATCCCTGACATGGTTTTCCGGATCGTCACCGGCGCCGACGGCTGCGGCAATGCCGCCCTGAGCCAATGCGCTGCTGCATCCCTCGCCCAAAGCCTTGGGCGAAACAAGCCTGACCGGCAAAGGCGCGAGCGCCAACGCAACGGAAATTCCCGCAAGCCCCGCGCCGAGGATGACGGGCGTCATATCTTCACCGCGATCATGCGCTCGATGGCGCGACGGGCGTTCGGCGCGATTTCGTCCGGAACGGTAACCTGAAACTGCATTTTCTCAAGCGATTCGCGAATGTTCGCCAGCGTAATGCGCTTCATATGCGGACAAAGCTGGCAGGGGCGAACGAAATTTGTCTCAGGATACAAAGCGGCCACATTGTCGCTCATCGAGCATTCGGTCAAAAGCGCGGCATCCGAAGGCTTGCTCTTCCGAAGCCACGCGATCATATCCGCCGTCGATCCCGAACAATCCGAAGCCTCAACGACATCGGGTGGGCACTCCGGATGCGCCATCACGACGATCTGAGGATTTTGTTTTCTAAAAAGCGCGACATCCTCGGCCGAGAATTTCTCATGAACCTCGCAATGTCCTTTCCACGTGATGATCTTGACGTTCGTTTGCTTTGCGACGTTTTGGGCAAGGAACTCGTCGGGGATCATAATGACTTCCGGAACGCCCAAAGATTCAACGATCTGCCGGGCATTGCCCGACGTGCAGCAAATATCGGATTCGGCTTTAACGGCAGCCGAGGTGTTCACATATGTGACGACTGGCCTTCCGGGATACCGCCCGCGCAGCTCGCGCACATCCTCCGGCGTTATCGACTCCGCCAGCGAGCACCCCGCCAAAGGATCGGGGATTAAAACCGTGCGCGAGGGATTTAAAAGCTTGGCTGTCTCCGCCATAAAATGCACGCCAGCCATGACAATGATATCGGCCTCGACATCGACGGCATTTTTGGCGAGCGCAAGGGAATCTCCGCGAATATCGGCGACAGCATGGAAGATTTCGGGCCGCATATAATTATGCGCGAGAATAACGGCGTTCTTTTCTTTCTTAAGGCGCAGGATCGCATCGATATCCTCAGCCATCGCCGTCCACTCGATAGCCGGAATAATAGACTTCACGCGTTCATACAAAGGCGCGATCCGAGCAACTGCCTCAGCCGTTTCAGATGGTAACCCCGATGTCATTATCCTCCCCGCCTCTCCTCCCGTCATGCCCACATCTCTCCGTCATCCCCGCTCTCTTCCCGTCATCCCCGCTCTCTTCCCGTCATCCCCGCCTCTCCCCGTCATCCCCGCTCTCTTCCCGTCATCCCCGCCTCTCTTCCCGTCATCCCCGCGAAGGCGGGGATCCAGTTTGACTTCCCCCCAAAAACCTCGCCCGACATTTCCTCCCGCCGTCTCCAACTAGATCCGCTTTCGCGAGGATGACAAGGCGCAACGAACCCGAAGTATATAAAAGAAATTCGCAGCATATTGTAGCAAAATCAAAAATGTGCGAGAAATTATCGTCATGAAACGATCCCTACGCATAGCCGGACATAACACCAGCGTCTCGATGGAGCCGGAATTTTGGGCTGAATTGAAAGAAATTGCGGCAAAGGACAACGTATCGATCCCCGAACTCATCGCGCGCATAGACAGGGGCCGCGAAGGAAATTTATCAAGCGCGTTAAGATGTTATATTCTGAAGCGTCTTAAGGAGTCCTTATGAGCCTGTCTCTAGGCCTCGACATTGGCGGCACAAAGATAGCCGGAGCGATCTACGCCCCCGCAGGCGTCGAACTGTCGAAAGAATCCGTCGCGACTCCGAAATCCTACGACAATTTTTTAAAATCCTGCCAAGGCATTGTCGTTGAATTGGAAAAAAAATCTGGCCCTGCAACCACGCTCGGCGTCGGCATTTGCGGTCACCTCGACCGCGAGGTCGGGATCATAGAAGCTGCGGCAAATCTGCCGTTTTTAAACGGCAAGCCCGTCCGCGCCGACCTTGAGCGCCTGTTAAACCGTCGCATAAATATAGAAAACGACGCCAACTGCGCAGCGTTAGCCGAAGCGGCCTGCGGCGCGGGAAAAGGTTGCGCCTCTGTCTTCGGCCTTATTCTCGGAACGGGCGTCGGTGGCGGCTACGTTCTCGACGGCAGGATCGTAACAGGAGCAAACGGCTTTTGCGGCGGAATAGGCCATTTATCGTTTCCTTGGCGCGATCCGACAGATGGCGAAGAAGCCGTTTGCGGTTGCGGACGAAAAGGCTGCATTGAATCGTATATCTCGGGTTCCGGTCTCGCGCGGCTTTATAAAAAAGAAACGGGCCAAGACGCCGACGCCAGACAAATCGGCATCCTTGCGCAAACTGGCGACGCCGACGCGACCCGCGTTCTTGACAAATATTACACGCTTGTCGCCAAAGCGATGACCGTCATCCTGCACACTTTCGACCCGGAAATTATTACGGTCAGCGGCGGCCTCAGCGTCTTGCCGGGACTTTGCGAAGAAGTCCCAAAATGCTGGAAGAAATACGCTCTTTGCGCAACCCCGAAAACGCGTTTTGTCCAAGCGACTTTCGGCGCAACGGCGGGCATGCGCGGTGCGGCTTTATTGTAAAAACCACCGCTACGGCAAAATTAACTCCGGCGAAAATCCCTGCGTTTCAAAAGGAATCTTCGCCGCATCGTTAAAAGTAAACTCGGTTCTGTCCTTATCGCCCTTAAAAATATCCGCGCGCAACGTCCAATGCGCAGAGTTTAAAATCGCGTCGCTCAACGTCGGCCCCGCCTCAACCAGAACGTCTTGAGCGCCGCGCTCGGCCAGATCCGCAAAACAGGCGTCCAAGTTCCCGTAAACGATGGGATCGAATCCGCGCTCGGCAGCCTGCAAAAGATATTCCTCTGGGACCCTGCGACGCCTATCCAGAATCCCAAGAACGCGCGTCTTGCCGAAATGATCGGGCACAAGCCGCGCCGTGAACAGGGGGCTATCGGCCAGAATCGTGCCGCTGCCCGTCACGATAGCATCGGCCTTTTTGCGCAAGCGATGCGCGAGGATCAGGGATTCTTTTGACGTGAACGTCTTAAGTCCCTGCGGCGGGATCATCGAGCCTTTTTCGTCGAACGCGCGCTTAACCGTAACGAAGGGCTTTCCCGTCGTGACGAAATGAGCGAACGCATGAATCAACGCCCGGCATTCGTCGCCTGCGACGCCGTCGATAACCTCGACCCCGGCTGCCCGAAGCCTGTCGCACCCTCCGCCCGAAACATGAGGATTCGGATCTCGAGTCCCCACAACGACTCGCCGAATTCCGGCCTCTAAAATAGCGTCGCAGCACGGCGGCGTTTTCCCCATATGCGTGCAAGGTTCAAGTGTAACGACAAGCGTGCGCACGCGCGGCAGCAAACCTTTTTCGCGGCAAAGTTTCAAAAGAGCGGCCTCGGCATGATCCGCGCCTGCGCGAACATGCGCCGCAACGGCGAGGATATTCCCGTCGTCGTCAAGCGCAACCGCGCCGACAGGCGGATTAGGAGCAGTCGCCCCCACCCATTTCCGGGCCTCGGCGCACGCCCGCTTCATCGCGGGCAAAAAGGGGATGTGGGATTCTGCCTTCGGCATATTCTATCTTCTCCTCGCTTTTGCGAGGAGGGCCGGGAGCCACCCGCA
>CAYVBP010000032.1:8580-18329 GCA_964449155.1 uncultured Rhodospirillaceae bacterium
TCGGCATATTCTATCTTCTCCTCGCTTTTGCGAGGAGGGCCGGGAGCCACCCGCACAACCGCCGTCTCAGTCTTACACTAACGTCCCCACTTCCTTCGTCATCCCAACTTCCTTCGTCATCCCAACTTCCTTCGTTATCCCCGCCCTTTCCTTCGTCATCCCCGCCCTTTCCTTCGTCATCCCCGCGAAGGCGGGGATCCAGTTTGAGCGTCCGAAAAAATGCCTGAACAATACGTTTTTGCGGAAGACCTAACTGGATTCCCGCCTTCGTGGCTATCACAACGGTTGAGAAAGGATGAATCACAATTCAGAGCCCCCGATATTATTGGAAAACCCGCGTAATTTTCACGGCTCGCTTCCCCTGCGCGCAAAAAAGAAAGAAAGGCGCGGTACGGCATGAATATACACAAAAAACGCCGAATCCCGAATCCCAAATCGCGAATCCCTTTTTTCTTCCTTTTTCCCTTGACCGCCGCAAAGTTATCCGCCAAAAAGCCTCCCATGCCAAGTCTTAAGGACCTCAAAAACCGCATCTCCAGCGTCAAGTCGACGCGCAAAATTACTTCCGCCATGAAAATGGTGGCAGGAAGCAAGTTGCGTCGTGCGCAGGAAAAAGCGGAATCCGCGCGTCCCTATGCGTTGCGTATGGACCGGATGCTCTCCACGCTGGCCGCCAGCGTATCCGATTCATCGGGATTACCGCGCCTGTTGGCGGGAACCGGCAGGGACGAAAAGGTGCTCCTGATCGTCATTACGTCGGACCGCGGCCTGTGCGGCGCCTTTAACGGATCGGTCGTACGCGAAGCTCGCCATGTCATCCAGCAGTACGAAGCCGACGGCAAGCAAGTTTCGCTGATTTGCGTCGGCAGGAAAGGACGCGATCTGCTAAGAAAAGATCACGCCTCAAAGGTCGTTCATTCGGTCGAGAATATCGGCCGCAAAGGCGTTTCGTTTGAAGACGCGGCCGCGATCAACGCGCGGTTGCTGACGATGTACGACGAGGACAAATTTGACTCCTGTCACATTGTCTACAACCGCTTCAAGTCGGTCATCTCGCAAATTGTAACGACGAAGCAGCTGATCCCCTTTAAGATCGAGGTTGGCGAACAGGACTCTTCCACCCTCGCAGGGCTGGAGTTCGAGCCGAATCAAGCCAGCATTCTCGAAGACTTGGTTCCCCGCGCGTTGGGTGTCGCCCTTTACGGCGCGATGCTCGAAAGCGCGGCGGGCGAGCAGGGCGCGCGCATGACCGCGATGGATAACGCGACGCGAAACGCGGGCGATATGATAAACAAATTGACGCTCAACTACAACCGCAGCCGCCAAGCCTTCATCACCAAGGAGCTCATCGAAATCATTTCCGGCGCAGAAGCCATTTAAAAGAGGGAAACGTCCATGTCATCGAATATCAAAGGACACATCACGCAGATCACCGGCGCCGTTGTCGACGTCAAGTTCGAAGGCCAGCTTCCGGCAATTTTGAACGCCCTGACGACCGATAACGAGGGCAAGAAGCTCGTTTTGGAAGTCGCGCAACACTTGGGCGAAAACACAGTCCGCACCGTCGCGATGGACTCGACGGACGGCTTGGTCCGTGGTTCGCCTGTCGTTGACACGGGTTCTCCGATCCAAATTCCAGTCGGCCCCGAAACGCTAGGCCGAATCCTGAACGTCGTCGGCGAGCCTGTCGACGAACGCGGTCCCGTGAAAACGAAGGTCAAGCGCCCCATTCACCGCGAAGCCCCCGAATTTGTCGATCAATCGACGGATCAGCAAATTCTCGTGACGGGCATCAAGGTCGTCGATCTTCTGGCCCCGTACTCGCGCGGCGGCAAAACGGGCCTGTTCGGCGGCGCGGGCGTCGGCAAGACCGTTCTTATCATGGAACTCATTAACAATATTGCGAAGGCGCACGGCGGCTATTCCGTGTTTGCGGGCGTCGGCGAACGCACCCGCGAAGGCAACGACCTTTACCATGAAATGATCGAATCGGGCGTTATCAAGACGGACGGTCCCGGCTCGAAGTGCGCGCTCGTCTACGGCCAGATGAACGAGCCTCCCGGCGCGCGCTCGCGCGTGGCGCTGTCGGGCCTGACGGTCGCGGAATACTTCCGCGACGAAGAAGGTCAAGACGTGTTGTTCTTCGTGGACAACATCTTCCGTTTCACTCAGGCGGGGTCCGAAGTGTCCGCGCTTCTGGGCCGCATTCCGTCGGCTGTCGGTTATCAACCGACTTTGGCCACGGACATGGGCGCGTTGCAAGAACGCATCACGACGACGAATAAAGGCTCGATCACATCGGTGCAGGCGATTTACGTCCCGGCCGACGACTTGACCGATCCGGCGCCTGCGACATCGTTCGCGCACTTGGACGCGACAACGGTTCTGTCGCGTCAAATTGCCGAACTTGGCATCTATCCGGCCGTCGATCCCTTGGACTCGACCAGCCGCATTCTCGACCCGCGCGTTGTGGGACAGGAACACTATGACACGGCCCGCGCCGTTCAAAAGGTCCTGCAAACCTACAAGTCGTTGCAAGACATTATCGCCATCTTGGGCATGGACGAGCTTTCGGAAGAAGACAAATTGACCGTTGCCCGCGCGCGCAAGATCCAACGTTTCCTCTCGCAGCCGTTCCATGTTGCGGAAGTGTTCACCGGATCGCCGGGCGTGTTTGTGAAGCTTGACGACACCATTCGCGGCTTCAAAGGCATTGTGAAAGGCGACTACGACTATCTTCCCGAAGCGGCCTTCTACATGGTCGGCACGATCGAAGAAGCCGTTGCGAAGGGCCAGAAACTGATGAAGGAAGCAGCCTGATGGCCGACACCCTGACTTTCGAGCTTGTCTCTCCGGAAAAGCTGCTTTTCAGCAAGCCGGTGACGATGGTAACGGTTCCCGGCAGCGGCGGAGAGTACGGCGTGCTATCCGGTCACTCGCCGATGATGACGAAAATCAAGCCGGGAGTCATCCGCGTATACGAAGAAAACGACTCGACTGTCAGCGCGCGTTTATTTGTTGCCGGAGGTTTTGCGGAAGTAACGCAATCGCGCTTTACAGTTCTTGTGCAAGAAGCTCTCCCCGTATCCGATCTGGACGCAGCAGAGCTAAACAGGCAAGCCAAAGACATTGCCGCAAAGATATCAGCCGCCCCTGAATCCGATTTGCCCGCGCTAGAAGCGGAGCAGGAGCTTATTCAGGCGAAGATTCAGGCCATCACGTCTCAGGCGTGATCCTTTTCCTTCACGCTATTTTTCGTACCTGATAAAATCCATGTCCCGCTGCCCAGACCCAGGGATTGTCGTGAAGTCCCGAGGGACAGGGTTTTCTTTTGAAGGGTGGCATTTGCCATCGTCTTCATACAAAATTGGATTGCCTTTTATATCG
Source organism: uncultured Rhodospirillaceae bacterium (assembly GCA_964449155.1). Lineage (GTDB taxonomy): Bacteria > Pseudomonadota > Alphaproteobacteria > UBA9219 > UBA9219 > CAIXLI01. The sequence continues at coordinate 11,968 of CAYVBP010000032.1, forward strand.
AAGCAAACGGGCTTTCTACGTTGTGACGGCGCTATCGGAAAGTCTCTCATATAAACCCTCAAGAAATAAACATTTAAAAAACAGGAAATTGTTTGTTGGTGTTATTCAAAAAGCACCCCTTTTTCAAGAAAAATAATCTTCCAAACCGCACGGCTCTACACTGTGTCCTCATCGCATCCCTCGATTCAGCTCACGCTAAGGCAAACGACACCTCCGACGGTTCTTGCAGTGACGAATTATAAAACGTGTAAACACTCTATACTATTCCTTAATTTGATGTTAACCTATTAACCATAGTTTGCCTGTTGTAGCGCAGCAAAATGCTGCGCGACGTTTTTTGCCTCCGGTTAAAGGCAAGAAAAAGGGTATGAAATGTCAAAAGGTTCCTCAGAAAAAAGTCTCGTTGTTCAGTCCGAAAAAAAGGCTGGCGAAGCCTCGGAAAAGGCGTTCCAATTTCCAAATATCTTTCCCCTAATGCCGCCCATGGTGCCGAACCCGTTGGCCATCGCGTCGCAATATGCCGAATACTGCGCAGATGTGGCCCAGCGTAGCGTTCTTTTGTTCGATGTCTTAAGACAGCGCAGCAACATCCATATTGATTATGAGAATACGGAATCTCCTACCGTCTTGAACTTTAAATACGAAATGATCCTAGACGGGCGAAAGCTGCAGCATCCCGTCAACTACCATTTGTTGCGGATACTTCCGCCCGAAGGCGTTGTTACCGATACGAAAAAGCGTCCCTTCATCGTCTTCGATCCACGCGCGGGCCACGGCCCCGGCATCGGCGGCATGAAAGAGGATAGCGAGATCGGCAGTACGCTTCGCGCAGGACACCCGGCCTATTTTGTGGGCTTTCTTCCCAAACCCATCCCCGGCCAAACGGTCGAGCATGTGTGCGAAGCCGAGGCGATATTTATCGAACGCGTCATAAGTCTTCACCCTGAAAGCGAAAAGCCGTGCCTGATCGCCAATTGCCAAGCCGGATGGCAGCTTGCAATGGTCGGCGCAGTCAATCCAGAATTGGTTGGCGTGCTAATCCTTGCTGCCGCGCCCATGTCGTTTTGGAATGGGGTTAAGGGGAGGGACTTTCTGCGTTACAGCGGCGGCCTTATGGGGGGCTCGTGGCCCGCAGCCATGGCCAGCGACATCGGAAACGGCATTTTCGACGGCGCGGCCCTTGTCGATAATTTCGAAAAAATGAATCCCTCCAACACGCACTGGAAGAAGATTCACAATTTATATGCCAAGATCGACACCGAAGGCCCGCGTTTCCTCGAATTTGAAAAATGGTGGGGCGCGCCGGTTCTTTTGAACGGCGAAGAAATCCAATTTATCGTCGACGGCCTGTTTATCGGAAACCGTCTCAGCGCCGCGCGCCTTAGGAACGCCGAAGGCATGCGCATCGATCTCCGCAACATTAAATCCCCGATCTTGATATTCTGTTCGCAAGGCGACGACATTACGCCGCCGCCCCAAGCGCTCGGATGGATTACCGATATCTACCGCTCGGACAAGGAAATCGTGGCGGCAGGACAAACGATTATTTATTGTCTTCATCGGAATGTCGGCCATCTCGGAATTTTCGTCTCAAGCTCGGTTGCCAGTAAAGAGCACGACAAATTCATCAAAAACATCGACCTGATCGAAACGTTGCCGCCGGGCCTGTACGAAGCCGTATTCTCTGACAAAACGGATGGAACGGACTACGCGGCCCTCGCGACGGGCGACCATGTTTTGCGATTTGAAGCGCGAACGCTGCAAGATCTCAAGGAAATAGGCATCAACACGCCGAAAGAAGACCGCTGCTTTTTGGCGTCCAAGCGCTTTTCCGAAAATGTCCTGAGCCTCTACGAAAGCTACGTATCGCCGTGGGTGCGCGCGCTATCGTCCGCGCAATCGGCGGAGATGCTGCGACAAATGCACCCCATCCGCGTGCGCTTTGGCATGTTCTCGGATCGACGCAACCCCCTCATGAAATGCATCGGGAAAATGGCCGAAGGTATAAGGGCGAACAGAAATCCTGTGTCGAAAGACAATTTTTTCTGGAAAATGCAGGAAATTGTCTCTGACAATATTATTGCGACGTTCGATCAATACAAGGACATGCGCGATTCCCTGCATGAAACAATGTTTTTCCAAATTTATGGCGCGCGTTTTGTTCAATCCGCACTCGGCCTTAAGAAGTCGGATGTCTACTCGAAATCCGCCGGACGCGATCTGGATCGCGAGCGCTACATCCAACGCCGCATTCAGTACCTTATCGACCACGCCTCGCACGGCGGCCTGCCCGAGGCCTTGGCCCGTGGCCTTCTATACGTCGTGCGCGGGGGAGGCGGCTTCGACGAACGCGAATTCAAGATGCTCAAAGAATTGTGTGACGCCAGCCCGACGTTGCCAAAGATTTCGCAAGCCGAGTTCCGGGCGGTTTTAAGGAAGCAGCACGAAATCCTCGTTCTTGACGAAAAGCACGGTATGGAAACGATATCGAGAATGCTCGATAACACAACAGATGCGGCGGCGCAGGAAGCTCTCTCGGCGATCCATGCGATCATTAAAACTCACGGAAAATTCACGCCCGAGGAACGTCTGCGTCTCGAAAAACTCGAAAAATATTTTATCCCGTCGCACACAACGCCGCTTCGGCGAAAAACGGACATACAAGTCTTCAATTATTAGAGGTGCAACGATCGGAGACCGCCAATGACTGACGACGAAGAACCTGGAAAAGTATTCGACATACTGGACGCGGTCTATCAGGCTCAACAGGCGCGGCTGACCTCGGGCCTCAGTCTGGCCGTTTTGCAAGACGATCTGTTTTCATGGATGAACCATCTTCGGTCGGCGCCCGGAAAGATAACGAAACTGGCGACCTATCCGATATGGAACGGAGGAAAGCTTATCCGCGCGTTTTTCAGCGACGAAAAACTTGTCAACGATCAGCGCTTTGCCTCCGATGGCTGGAGAATTCCGCCGTGGAAATACTACGCGTTAACCTATCAGGCCTACGAAGACTGGTGGCGCGAAGCGACAACGGGCGTTTCCGGCCTCGACGAAAAAGTCGAACATGCCGTGACGTTCCAAATGAGGCAGATTTTGGACGCGATGTCCCCGGCGTTGATCCCGCTGATGAACCCCGATGTCGTTAAGGAAACGATCCGCACCGGAGGCATGAACTGGGTCAAAGGCCTCCATAACGCGACGGAAGATCTGCGCAAGCAATTCAACGGCAAAAAGAAAGCGGCGATGCAAGGCTTCGAAGTCGGGAAGAATCTGGCGACGACGCCCGGCAAAGTCATTTTGCGCAACCATCTGATCGAACTCATCCAGTACGAACCGACAACCACGGAAGTTTGCAAAGAACCCGTGCTGATCGTTCCCGCATGGATCATGAAATATTACATTCTGGATTTGTCGCAGAACAATTCGCTCGTCAAATGGCTGACGGATCAGGGACACACAGTCTTTATCATTTCGTGGCACAACCCAACCGCCGAAGACCGCGACACGGGCCTTGACGATTATTTCCGCCTCGGCGCGATGAGCGCGCTTGATGCCGTCGCAGCCATCGTGCCGAATGTAAAAATACACCTCGCGGGATATTGTTTGGGCGGCACGCTGGCGATTATTACGGCGGCCTATATGGCGGCAAAGAACGATGATCGTTTGGCGAGCCTAACGCTTCTCGCTGCGCAGGAAGATTTTTCAGAACCCGGAGAAATCAACCTGTTTTTGAGGGAAGGGCAGGTCGAGTTCCTCGACCGGATGATGTGGTCGCAAGGATATCTGGACGCGGGCCAAATGCTCGGCGCGTTCAAGATGCTGCGTCCCTACGATCTTCTGTGGTCGAAAGTCGTCAACGAATACCTCTTGGGCCAACGCACCAAGATGATGGATCTCATGGCATGGAACGCCGACGCGACGCGCATGCCCTACAAGATGCACAGCGAATACCTGCACAAGCTTTTTTTACAAAACGATTTCGTCGAAGGCCGCCTGACAATCGAGGGCACGCCCGTCATACCTGAAAGTATCAAGGCTCCTATCTTCGCGGTAGGAACGGAGAAAGATCACGTCGTTCCGTGGCTGTCCGCCTATAAAATTCATCTTTTTGTCAGATCGTCCGTCACGTTCGTTTTGACCAACGGCGGCCATAACGCAGGCATCGTCAGCGAACCCGGTCATCGCGGTCGTTATTTTAGAATTCACGAAAGAAAGCCCGGCGACCCGTATCTTGACCCGTCGAACTGGCTAACGCGCTCGGAATTGCATCAATGCAAATCGTGGTGGAGCGCATGGCAGCAATGGATTGAAAGCTACTCGTCGCCCGAAAAAGTTTCCCCTCCGTCCGCCATGGGATCCGCAGACGGAACATACACCCCCATCTGCGACGCGCCGGGGACGTATGTCTTTGAGAAATAGTCGCAATCACTTAGGAGGATAAAAATGTCAAGACTAGCTTTGGTAACCGGAGGCACGAGAGGCATCGGCGCGGCGATATGCAAAGCGCTGAAAAGCGCCGGATACGACGTCGCGGCAAACTATGTCGTTTACGACGAAGCCGCAGAAAAATTCGAAAAAGAAACAGGCCTGCCGATTTTTAAATGGGACGTTTCGGACCCCGACGACTGCCTGCGCGGCGTCGCCGAAGTGGAACAGACCCTCAAAAAGGACATCGAAATCCTCGTCAATAACGCGGGAATCACAAAAGACACGATGATGCACAAGATGACGGTCGAAGACTGGAAAGCGGTCATCGAAGTCGATCTCTCCTCGATGTTCTACATGTCGCGGGCCGTCATCACGAAGATGCGGACGAAAGGTTTTGGGCGCATCGTGAGCATCAGCTCGATCAACGGCAAAATGGGGCAGATGGGGCAAACCAACTATTCGTCTGCGAAAGCCGGCATTTTAGGGTTTACCAAATCCTTGGCGCAGGAAAGCGCGATCAAGGGCATTACGGTCAACGCGATAGCGCCGGGCTATATCGAAACGGACATGGTCAAAGCCGTTCCGGCAGAAGTCATGAAGGGCATTGTCGCGAAGATCCCCGTTGGCCGCCTTGGCCAACCCGCCGAAATCGCGCGCGCCGTCGTCTTCCTTGTGGCCGACGAAGCTGGCTTCATCACCGGCGAAACGATGAGCGTCAACGGCGGTCAGTTCATGGACTAAATAATCGGCGTTCCCACATCGCTGACAAGCCACCGGCTGCGCAAATCGGTGTGGTGCGTTGCAAACCAGTTCAACGCCAGCATCGTTTGCGCGTCCTGTATCTGCCCCGCGTAAAGCAGGCTAATGGCGCGCGCGGCGTCCAGAACGTGCACGCGGATGTCTTCGTTTTCGCTCTCAAGGCCGAAAATCCCGCCCTCGGCTGGAGCCGTCGTAATGCGTCCCGCAAACAAATGAACGTACTCCGACGTGCCGCCCGGGCTTGAAAAGTAATTCGCGATAGGCAACAGGTCCTGAACCTCGCATCCCGTTTCTTCAAGAACCTCGCGGCGAGCAGCCTGTTCCGGCGTTTCGTTAGCATCGACCATTCCAAGGACGATTTCCGTCAACCACGGATCCATGCCAGAGGCGGCAGGCGCGATCCTGAATTGCTCGACAAGAACGATCTTATCGTGTTGTGGATCGAACAACAAAACGCCGGCGACCTTAGGGCTGCGATGAAAGAGCTCGCGCATATACACACGGCTTTCCGAGCCGTCGAAGCGCTCATGCTGCACATGAAGCCGATCCACGCGGAAATACCCCTGAAACAGCACCTCGCGAAGCAAAATGTCGAATTTCATTTTTTGCATAGAATTCCTTTGCAATTTCTAATACCAATCCCCGATCACGATGAAACGGAGGGGACATAAGAAATTGCCACTATCCGTTCCGCACTGTTTTTCCCAGCATTTTTATTGTGTTCACAGTGTCCCCCCGATTCACGTTGATCCGAGATCGGTCATAGCCGTAAAAATTACCATCGGTCGCAAATAAAAGGAACTGGAAAGACTCCCCCCTATCAATACATCTGCGCGATATGAGTTAGCGCTTAATTATTTGATATATTGCAATAAAAGAGTCAGCCCGTCCTGTGCAGACCATATGCCGTCACCAAATTTTAATGAGTTTAGTTTTTCTTAATATTTGGAAAAGAGGCGAATTTTTTGTTCCCGAATCACATTAATTGAACGTTAATTGTTACCATATATTATCAAGCAAGAATTGTGTTGAATATACATGCGTACACGTAAGGCAAGCAACTTAAAGGTGCTCTATGCGGATATACGTATTGATTACAGTTTTAGGGTTTAGTGCAATCTCACTGCTGTCCGGCAATATTAGCTGTGGCAGATAGCAACGCATTGAAGAAG
>CAYVBP010000033.1:0-17792 GCA_964449155.1 uncultured Rhodospirillaceae bacterium
ATAAAAATGCCGGGAAAGGCGGTTCGGAATGAGCAATGACTGTGCGGGCATTTTTATTGTGTCCCCATCGCCTCATCACCCCAAAACGACCCAGAATCCGGCGATAATCGCGGCAAGAACGCCCAACGTGACCCATGTTAGGTATTTTTCGACAAATATTCTTATCGGCGCGCCAAATTTATAGGCTAGGCCCGCAATCAAGAAAAAACGCGCGGCTCGCGTCGCGGCTGCTGCAAGAACGAACGCTAGGATGTTCATGCTCGCGATGCCGCTGGCTATTGTGACAAGCTTAAACGGAATAGGCGTCAGGCCTTTTCCGAGAATGATCCAAACGCCCCACTCGTTAAAACCTTCTTGGAAGGTTTTGAACGCGTTTTGCAGGTGATAGGTATCGACAATCCACTGACCGACGGTTTCCATCGCAAAGGCGCCGATGGCATAACCGATAAGGCCACCGACAACGGATCCGGCCGTGCAAACCGCCGCAAGCAGCCATGCTTTTTGGCGCTGGGCTATGACCATCGGAAGCAAAAGAACGTCGGGAGGCAGAGGAAAAACCGACGCTTCGGCAACGGCGATTCCGAAAAGAATCCAAGCGGCATGCGGTTTTTCGGATTGACGCAAAACCCAGTCGTAGCAGCGACGTATCATGATTTACACTCACCCAGAATTAAGGCGAACGAGGGGACACAATAAAAATGCCGGGAAAGACAGTATGGAACAAATAACATCGGTTCAGGCATTTTTATTGTGTCCCCCTATACTTCTCACATAAAAAACGGGTAAGCGCCTATTCAATCGGGGCGAAGAATGCGCTTGCGCGTTTGGTCACCTCGGCCCACGTCCTGTCGCCGTAGCTGAAATGCCACCACCGGCTCGGGTCGTTGACTAGCCCCTGAGACGCCATCGCTTTGCAAAGCGTATCGCGACGATCGACGAACTCTTTGCCTAGATCCGCGCATACCGTGCGCGATTGGGGAAGATATTCGCCGATCTTCGTGCCCATGAAAAATTCGTGCCCGTCTTCGGTGCACAGCGTCACATCGATGGCCGCGCCGGAAAGATGACCGCTGCCGAACTCGTGCGGGTTGGCGATGCCCATGCTTTCGGCTGTTTTTGCGCATGTGTTTTCGTCCCAGTCCGGGTTCGCGTCGCGAAGCTGCTCGATAAAGCCTTCCCACAACTCGACTTCGCTCTCGCGCGGACGATAGGCTTCGTAAACCAAAAACCGTTGGCCCGGCGAAAGCTTTTTCTGGGCCGCGCATACTTTTTTCAATACTTCGCGGCGAACGAGAAATTCATCCGTTACAGAGTCCGAAAAAAGCAAATCGCCCGTTTCCCTCATATCGGCAAGATTCGGCGGAAGCTCGCCCTCGCGAACGTGAATGCCTCGAACGATTTCATCGAACATACTGTCTCTCCTAGATTTTGGATTCAGGACTGGGCGCTTCGGAATGACAAGATGCCTTCCGAATCCCAAACTCCGGCACCAGCTCGGATAGCTTTCCTAATGATTGCTCTTCGCCAAGGCCTTCGCGCAACAGGATCGCATAATCGCCAAGCTGCTGCCTTAGAAATGAAAGTTCCACTGTTGTCGCTTTTCCAAGTTTAACGCCGTCGGCGGCGGACGGAATAAGTTCTTCGGCATCGGCAAAAAGCTCTTCGTGAAGCTTTTCGCCCGGCCTTAGGCCCGTATATACGATTTGAATGTCTTCGTCCGGACGCCGCCCTGCCAGACGGACGATTTGCCGGGCAAGATCGGCAATTTTAACAGGCTCGCCCATATCGAGAACCAAGACTTTGCCGCGCTGATCTCCCGGACGCGCGCCCAGCGAGGACGCCTGCAACACGAGTTCAACGGCTTCGTGGACGGTCATAAAGTAACGCGTCACATCCGGATGCGTGACGGTCAGCGGACCGCCTTTGGCTAGCTGTTCTTGGAAACGGGGAACGACGGATCCTGTCGACCCGAGCACGTTGCCGAAGCGCACCGTGATAAACCGCGTATCCGCCGAGGATAGATCGAGAGCTTGGCAATACATCTCGGCCAAGCGTTTGGTCGCGCCCATAACGCTGGAGGGGTAAACGGCCTTGTCCGTCGAGATCAAAACCATCGCCGCGCACTTGGATTGCAGACAGCAATCCGCAATGTGGCGCGTGCCGATAACGTTCGTCAAAATAGCTTCGCGGATGTTCTCTTCGGCAATCGGCACATGCTTGATCGCGGCGGCATGAAAAACCAGATCGGGTTTCTCTTGGGCAAATATCTGCTTAACCCGCGCGAGGTCCCGCACGTCGCCGATAAGCGCGCGCATGCCTTGCTGCGGGAACTTTTCTTTCGCCTCCAGATCGATGCGGTACAGATTGAATTCGCTAAATTCAACCAAGGTCAGATGCGCAGGCCCAAGAGCCGCAATCTGACGCATAAGCTCGGACCCGATTGTCCCCCCTGCCCCTGTAATCAGCACGCGCTTGCCGTGGATCATCGCGCGAATGTCGCCGCGATTGAGCTTGGTTTCCGGACGCCCCAGCAAATCTTCGAGCGCCAACGGCTGGTCGCGAACCGACAGCAGCGAGGCAACGTCGTCGCGCACGTCCGTCAACGCGGGCAAGCGTGAAAGGCTAAGGCCTAGCGCCGAGGCTTCCTCTAATAAATCGCTGACGAAGCCGCCGTTGAACCTTGTCACGGCGCGGGTCAGGATCAGGCGCGAGGGGACGCGCATCTGTTCACGCAATTTCGCGACGACGGAAGGTAGTTCGTCAACGGTTCCGATAATCTTTATGCCTTGAATCGTCCGACCGACGCGCCTGTCGTTTTCGCCGAGGATTCCGACAACATTGTACGCGGCTTGCGGATTTGCGCTGACGGCGCGCAAAAATATATCGGCTTCGTCGCCCGCGCCGACCAAAAGAACATTGACGCGGCCGCCGCCCGAACGTTCCCATAAAACGCTGAGACGCCTTTCGCGCAAAACCCTGAACAGCATGCGCGGCCCGCCAAGCCCGGCGAGCATGATGAACCATGCAATGAACGGAACTGTGCGCGGCACGCCTTCAAGGCGCATTGCAAGAAACGCCGTCGCGAGAAATATCGCCACGGCGATTGTCGAGGCGCGCAGAATCTCCGTCAAATCGCGCAACGAGGCAAAGCCCCATACGCTGCGGTATATCCCATGGAGCCAGAACACGCCCGAACAGGTCGCGGTAAAGATCGCCGACGCAACGATGGCGGAAACAAAAGGAAACTCAGAAAAATCCCCGCCGAGACGGAGATAGAGCGCAAGCCAGAAGGAAAGCGCCGCGACGAGCATGTCGTGAATGAATGCGAGAAGCTGCCTGTTTCCAAAAACGAGTTTCATGTCTTATTCAACTAAATACGAACCTGCTTAGACAAAGAATCCTATGCCGAAAAGGTTCCGGTTTTTCTTTTTATGCCTTTTCCCGGTCCGAATCGCAACAAACATACGCGAAGCCTCAATAAGTTGTCTAATCAATAACCCCCGGCAAAGCCGGGGATGACGACTGTTGTTAATGATGAGTCATTTCATAGGCTTGTAAAAATGGCGGAAAAGGCAGTGTAATACCAATCCCGGATCAAAATGAAGCAAAGGGGACACAATAAAAATGCCTGAACCGCCGTTACCCGTTCCATACCGCCTTTTCCGGCATTTTTATTGTGTCCCCCGCGCCCTGTGCATTATTATTGTGTTCCCTTCGCTTCATTTTGATCCAAGATTGGTACTTTGGTTTTTGTTGAGATTCCAACTGGATCCCCGCCTGCGCGGGGATGACGATTTTTTTGTGGTGGAAATCTATTATGTCTTCCTCGCTTTACTGTGACAGGAAATTGATATTTGGCGTTGGGCTTTAATGAACACCTGTATATGTCGAAAATGCGGCTTTTTGCACGGTAACCTTTTTTTTATTCCTGCCACTTATGATTGTGTCGACTATTTAATGAAAATAGCTCTGGCCCTCTTTGTTTATATTATCTGTCATGCACGCTCCCTCGCCTCCGCCCGTCATAGATGCCGCCAAGCTTGAGGAATATCGTCAGCGCGTGGCGGGAACGAATATCGATGGGAATTCCCTTTTATCGACCGATTATTTCAATACGTTCAATTCCATTATTATGATTCTCGATATGCTTCCGGACGCGCCGGATATGATCGAAGAGGTCGAACAGTGGCGGTTTATGAACTATACCGAACATTTTAAGGCCAGCGGACTTGAATTCGCGGATCTGGCGGTCGAAGCTTACGAATTTTCGCCGCCCGAATTAAAAGAAGCGTTCGAACGAAAGGCCGAGAGCATTCGGATTATCATCGAAAGCACCGCGAGCATATTGCGGCGTTTATTCGACATTAAGGAAATGGATACTTTCTCTAAAATCTGTAGAGCCTCGACGGAAGTGTTACACTCTTTGATGCAGGAAGGTAACGGTATCGTTCACGGCGGCGGCGCGATCGGCCAAGAAGAAATCGACAAGATATTCTAAATTCGGCCCGTTCTCATCGTTCCGGCGTTCTGCACCATTTTTTGATTATGGCGACAATTTGCTCTTGCTTAAACGGCTTGCCCAGATGGTCATCCATTCCCGCCGCAAGGCATCGGTCGCGGTCCGTCGTTAACGCATCTGCTGTCAATGCCACAATCGGCATATGCTTTCCTTTGGCGCGCGCTTCGTTCTCGCGAATTTTTCGCGTGGCCATATAGCCATCCATTTCCGGCATTTGGCAATCCATTAGAATAATGTCGTAGCTTCCTTTTTCCGCTTTTTCGACGGCCTCGACGCCGTTAACGGCCACATCGACGCAACAGCCGTTTTTCGCCAGCGCTTTTTCGAGAAGCATTCTGTTGAACGGTAAATCTTCGGCAATTAGGATTTTCAGGCCCTCGAATGTCTCAATCGCCGAAGGGGCGGATACCGTTTCCGATGCATGCAAGATTTTTGTCACGGTATGGCGCGTGACAACAGCCGAAGGAATATTTCTTAGCTTGCCGTCGAGAACAAGCTTAAGTGTCGCTTCCATCTGCGCTGGCATAAACGGCTTGATGATAAATCCCTTGATCCCACGCGCGGAAAATTGCGCCAACGACGATATGTGGCCATAAGCCGTCAACAGGACGATCAACGGCTTTTCTTTCGCAGAATCAGCGCTTGCAAGGTCGTCGCAAAATTGAAGGCAGCCGGTTTCGCCAAGCCGATAGTCGAGAACGACAAAGTCATAAGGATCGCCCGCTTGCGCGGCGCTGACAATCTTTGAAAGGGCATCCTTGCCCGAAAGACATACATCGGTTCGCACCCTGAGTTTGCAAAGACATTCGCCCATAATTTTACAGCCTAAAACGCCGTCGTCGACAACGAGCGCGCGTTTATCAGTCAGCAAGATGTCAGGCATGTTCGCGACAGCGCCTTCTTTGCCCTTTTGCACGCAAATTTCGTACGAAAAAATCGATCCCTTTCCGACCTTGCTGCGGACGGAAATCGCGCCGCCCATCAGATGAACAAGCTTTTGCGAAATTGCCAGCCCGAGACCGGTTCCGCCAAAACGGCGGGTTGTCGATTCTTCTCCTTGCGTGAATTTTTCAAAAATGTATCCCAGCTTTTTTTCAGGTATGCCAATGCCTGTATCTTCGACATCTACATGCAGCTTGATGCCGGCTTCCGATTGCTCGGCCAAGACGCGGATATATATATGCCCCTTCTCCGTGAATTTTACGGCGTTGCCGACAAGATTATAGAGGATTTGCTTGAACCTTCCGGGATCGCCGATGAGATTATGCGGGACGCTTTCGTCGATTGAGACGAAAAGTTTCAGATTCTTTTCCCGCATTTTGGCGAAAAGCGCGTCGGTTACTTGCGCAATTGTCGCGCAAAGATTGAAATCGATATTTTCCAGACTTAGGTGATTTCCCTCGATCTTCGTGTAATCGAGAATATCGTTGATGAGGCCAAGAAGCTCTTCGCCGGACTGATTGATAATCTGCGTCCATGCCCGCTGTTCCGACGACAAGGACGTATCCATCAGCAACTGCGCCATGCCGAGAACGGCATTCATTGGCGTGCGTATTTCGTGACTCATGTTCGATAGAAAATCCGTCTTGGCTTGCGCAGCGGATTCGGCTTTTATTTTCTGCTCCAAAACTTGCCGATGCTCGTTCTTGGCTACGGCGCGATTGTAATTGATGCAGTTTCCGGGATGATTATCTCCGTTCAAAAGAGCCTTGGCAAAAGCTTTGCAATTGCCGTAGCCGCATGAGAAACAATTGACGTTTCTGCTTGCCTCATCGAATTTATATAATCTGTTGAAGGCCTCGTCGTATTGAGCTTCCGAGTATTCTTTCAGGACATGATGCGATTTGTCGACATACGATCTGCGGAAATCGTCGATATTGAATTCCTTGTCGAAAGTTTCGAAAAGCGTGTAGACGGTTTCGCCGTTTTTGACGACTTCTTTCTTTTTCAGTTTTTCCTGCTTGAGCGCGTTCATTTTCGCGTCAACGTCATCGATCGATATATCCTTGCACGTTCCCGTGCCGAGATTGCAGCCTTCGGCGCAGTTCAATATGTCGACAAGATATGGTTTGGGTTTTTCCGTGCTTACGAGCTTTGCGTAATCTCTCAGGTATTTGTATGCTTTTGACGCTCCTTCGACTTGCCGGACCCATGCCTTGTTGCGCGTGTGGTATTCGATGTTCTCTCGCAGGCCTCCCGGACGGCTGAAGGTCAAGCCTATGCCGCATTCGATGTCGTCAAAGTCTTTCGGCGGGCATGCGTCGAGCGTTGCGCCTTCCCTTAAGAGAAATTCCTTCAGTTTCCTGTAAGTCACGTTATAGGAAACAAGGCCTCCCGTATCCGCAATTTCAAAAGATTTTGAAATGCACGGCGATATCAAAGCAAGTTTTTCGGGAGTCTTACGGTATTTTTTCAAATATACCGCCAGGCACATGATCGGGCTGTGGGTCCCTGCCAAACGAGGAATTAATTCGGGACGATGCCGCTCGATATAGGCGACAATCGACGGACATGCTTGCGAAATAAAGGAATCCCTGCCGTCAATCTCGGCCGAGCGCATATACCCCCACGTCGCGATGTCCGCGCCGAAGGAAACATCGTAGAATCCTTTGACGCCCTTTGTTTTAAAATAACCGAACAGTTGGCGATAGTCATCGAAGTTATAGCGTATGGACGGCGCGGCAAGGATCGAGATTTGCTCGCCGTTTCGAAGGGCTTCGAAAAAATCGTCCGTATCGTCGTGATAATCGCGCGCGCCGTGATCGCAGACATCCACACAAGACCCGCATAAAATACATGCGTCTTGATTGGTCCTTATTTTGCTTTGTCCGTTTTTATCCAGATACGCGACGTTAGCGCCTTCGACGGGGCATTCGGCTATGCATTTGTTGCAGCCGACACATCGGTCCTCGTTCAGGATGATATACCCGGACATCTCGATTCCCCCGCACGTTGCACTATGCAGTAGAGCCTAGGGGTAAATATTCCTTTAAATCCACACAACGGCGTGAATCGAGATCTTTTTGCGAAAAATTTTTATTGTTTATCAGATAGATGCGTTTGGGCTATATGCTCGGCGGCACATTTCAGCAAATCCGTCAGCGGAAATGTCGCATTGATCCGCAGCATGTTTTCGGCTTCGTCACGCATCCTGCTTCCGACAGGGGCCAGAGTTCTTATGTATGTTTCGGCTTCCGGACTTGTCGATGCGCCTATGTATTGGGGATATCTCAACAAACCAACGATGGCGGCAAGCCTTTCGGCGCTGTCGACCGATGAGCATTCAGCAATGATTGCAAAGCCGTCGATGAGGGTGTCGAGGTTATCGAACAACGCGCCTTGAAACAGTCGGTCGGTGATCGCTTTTTTCAGTTTGTATCCGCGGTCTCCTTCTTTTGGAACAATCGTTCGCGGACGGTTTTTGTCGTCTGGATTGTAATAGGAAACGATGTCCGAAAGAACGCGCAGGCAATCGTCTGTGACCAATGCGCGGCGGTCGGCGTCGTATGACGGAACGGTCAGGCTTTCAAAAAGTTCGACCATTTCACGCTCTTGGTCGCTTCCCGGATCGGCATGCACTGCTGCCCCGGCGGCCATTTGGCGGGCGAGTTGCTCGGCGGGCTGAATTTTTGCCAAAGCTTTCGCCAAAGACGCAGCGATATCGACGTTCGCGCGCACCCGGCCCCAATCTCGGAATTCCATCTTTTCCAAAATCGCGGTCGCCGCGCGTTGGAGATCCATATTCCAGATAATCTGCTGTTCAATGCCAATTTCGGAGCCAGTCTGACTCAGAAGATCGGCGGCGGTTTCAAAATATGCGTCGGGTTTATCTGATTTATCGTGCATCTTCGTTCTTTTTTTGCATTTGTGTCATGCCCTTTCGGGTCGTTTTTATATGGCTCTTTGCGTGCCTAATTCGATGACGCGGTTCGGCGGAATCCGGAAATATTCCGGCGCGCCGCTCGAATTGCGGAACATCCATACGTACAGGATTTCGCGCCAGTGGCATAGCCCCATCCCTTCGCGCGAGACGAGAGAGTCCCGGCCCAGAAAATAGGATGATCGCATGGGCTCGTAGGCGATTCCCTTTTCGCGGCTCAACTCAAGGGCGCGGGGAAGATCGGGGTCGTCTTTAAACCCGTAGCCGACCGTTATCCGGTGGAACCCGTATTCAAGATGTTCGACTTGGACCCGGTCGCTTTCGGGAACATGGGGGATATCGAGGGTCTTTACGGTAATGATTAAAACCGTCTCGTGCAATGCCCTGTTATGGTACAGATTATGAAGCAGCGAATGCGGCACGTTCCCGGGGCTGGCCGTCAGATAGATCGCTGTTCCGTCGGGCCTGTAGGGATCGCTTTTCTTTATGTTTCCGATGAATTGCTCGAGGCTCATTTCATCGTCGGCGCTGCGTCTTAGATGGAGGCTTCTTTCCTTCTTCCATGTCGTCATCAGTATGTAGATAAACGATCCGATCAACAGCGGGATCCAACCGCCCTCCTTGATCTTGATGACGTTTGCGCTGAAATACGCCGCATCGAACGTGATGAATATGCCGACAAGGCCTATCGCGGCCAACCGATGCCATTTCCAAACATGCCGAATGACGGCATAGGACAAGAATGTCGTCGTCACCATCGTGCCGGTCACTGCGACTCCGTAGGCCGCGCCCAAATTCGTCGACGATTTAAAGTTGATGACCAAGATCGCGATAATCGTAAACAACAGCCAGTTGATGAACGGAACGTATATCTGCCCGATCTTATCGGACGTGTAGGTGATATCGAGGCGCGGCGCGAAACCAAGCAACATGGCCTGCTTGGCGACGGAGAAAGCGCCGGCGATAACGGCTTGCGAGGCAATGATCGCGGCGGCTGTCGATAAAAGAATCAGAGGGATCAGGCCCCAAGACGGCACGAGGAAGAAAAACGGATTGTCGATGGCTTTGGGCGTATGCAACAGCAAAGCGCATTGCCCGAAGTAATTAAGGACGAGCGATGGCAGAACGATCCCTACCCATGCGAGGCGTATCGGCTTTTTGCCGAAATGGCCCATATCCGCATACAAAGCTTCCGCCCCCGTTAACGCGAGCACGACGCCGCCGAGCGAGTAAAACGCCGCAACGTTGTGTTTGACGATAAAGGAAATCGCATAAGCCGGATTGAGCGCCAGAAGAACCGACGGCTCTTTCGCAATATGATAGATGCCAAGCCCGCCGATGACCAGAAACCATACGCACATGACGGGGCCGAACAAAGCGCCGATAGAGCCTGTTCCTTTTTTCTGCGCCCAGAAAAGAACGAAAAGAATGCCCAAGGCGATTGGGATGATATGTTCTTTGAACGATGGCGCGAGGACTTCGATGCCTTCGACCGCGCCGAGGACGGAGATCGCGGGCGTAATGACGCCGTCGGCGAAAAATAACGATGCGCCGCACATCCCCAACGTGACCATTGCCTTTGTTTTATAGGGACTGTTTTTGGCCGTTCTGAGCGCAAGCTCCATAAGCGCAATGATGCCGCCTTCGCCGTTGTTGTCGGCGCGCAACATAATGATGACGTATTTCAGCGTGACAACGAAAATCAGCGACCAGAATAACAACGAAAGAATTGCACGAACGTTCTCTGAGGAAATCTCCATCGGATGCGACCCGGCGAATATTTCGTGAATCGTATAAAGGGGGCTTGTCCCGATATCGCCGTACACGACGCCGATGGCACCAAGCGTTAACGCTTTTAGAGTTGTCTTGTTATCCATTTCTCTTCGCGGGGATGACGACGGTTGAGGGAGGATGGATCATTATTTTGGACCTTTGCTATGACTCTTCGTTCGGGGGCAGCATATAGCTCTGTGTCAAAAAAGTGGCAAGAGGCGATAACATTCTGATTTTCAAGCCTTTTATGAAAAGCTTGTCTTTTAGAAAATTTAAAGAGACGCCTTTATCGCTCGCCTTGGGTCGATGGGCTTTCCGCTTTGGCGAACTTCGAAGTGCAACTGCGGCGATGTTACGTTGCCCGTTTTGCCGACTGTGCCGATCATGTCGCCCTGCGCGACCGTGGAATCTTTTTTTACAAGAACGCGATCCAAATGCGCGTAGGCCGTAACCAAGTCTCCTTGGTGTTTAACTAATACAAGGTTGCCAAATCCTTTCATGTCGTTCCCCGCGTAGGCGACCGTTCCCGCCGCCGCCGCGCCAACTGGCGATCCTTTGGGCGCGCCGATGTTAATGCCGTCGTTGGCAACGCCTGCCGCTTTCGATCCAAAGGTCGAAAGAATGGGTCCCTGCAAGGGCCATTTGAGAGGCCCGGATACATCCGTTGCCGCTGCCGCAGCGTCGGTCGTCGACGCTACTACGGGCTTGGGACTCGGCGCGGGACGGTCCAGAACGGGATCGGGTTCCGCGCTGGATTGCGTGCCGAGCTTCAATGTCGTCGTCGGTTTCGATTGCGGCTCGGGCGCGGGCGACGCAGGCTCTAGCTCTTGCGAGGAAACGCTTGCAGGCATAATCGGCGCGAGATCCTGCTTTTCGACCGGCGCTAGCGGCGCGGCATCGGGCGGCGCCATTTCTCCGCCGTCGGCGGGCAATACGAGATTCTGGCCTTCCTTGATTTTATAGGGCGGGTATAAATCGTTCAAGACAATCATCTCGCGCATTGAAACGCGGTTGCGCAAGGCAATCGAGTATATATTCTCGCCCGCTTTAGCGACCACAGTTTTTCCGGGGCGCAGACTCGATCTGCTTGGCATGTCGGGATACGGAGGCTTTATCGATGTGCATGCGGCCGATAAAACGCACAACGCAACAATGGCAAAGACCGAAATGCCTCTTTTCAATACCCCACACATTGCCGTCATCCGATTCTCTCCAAGCCGCCCATGTACTTTCGCAAAACGGAGGGAACGGCGATCGATCCGTCGGGCTGCTGATAGTTTTCCATGATCGCGATGAGGCACCGGCCAATCGCAATGCCGGATCCGTTGAGCGTATGGACAAATTCCGTTTGTTTTTCGCCCGCAACGCGGCAACGCGCGTTCATGCGGCGCGCTTGGAAGTCGCCGCAGTTCGAGCAGCTGGAAATTTCGCGGAACGTTTTTTGCCCGGGCATCCAAACTTCGAGATCGTATGTCTTGCGCGACGCGAAGCCCATATCGCCCGTACATAATACAATCGTCCGGAAAGGGAGTTCGAGGCGCTTTAAGACCGTCTCGGCGCATTGGGTCATGCGTTCGTGCTCGGCTTGCGATTGATCGGGCGTCGTTACGCTAACCAGTTCGACCTTGTAGAATTGATGCTGGCGCAACATGCCGCGCGTGTCTTTGCCCGCGGCACCCGCCTCGGCGCGGAAACACGGCGTGCGGGCCGTTACGCGCAGGGGCAATTTTTCGCGGTCGAGAATTTCGCCCGAAGCAAGGTTCGTCAGCGGCACTTCCGCCGTCGGAATCAACCACCATGAGGATTCATCCGCTTTGGCGCGGCCCGCGTAAACGGCGAACTGATCGTCGGCGAATTTCGGAAGCTGCGCCGTGCCGTACATGATCTCGTCCTTAACGAGCAAGGGCGGCGACACTTCGGTGTATCCGAACTCTGTCGTGTGAAGGTCGAGCATAAAGTTGCCCAACGCGCGTTCAAGCCGCGCCAAGTCTCCCTTCAGTATTGTAAAGCGCGCGCCGGACAGCTTGGCGGCTTTTTCGAAATCCATCATTCCAAGCTTTTCGCCCAGATCGAAGTGTTCGCGCGGATTGTCGATGGCTTTCGGCTCGCCAAAGCGGCGTAGTTCTTTGTTGTCTTTTTCGGACGCGCCGTCCGGAACGTCGTCGAACGGCAAGTTCGGAATGCCCGACAACGTATCTTGCATGCGGGTCGCGAAATGCCTATCGAGTTCCTCGAGCGACGTCAGGCGCTCTTTTATTGCCGTAACGTCCTGCATCAGCTGGGCGGCGTCTTCGCCTTTTCTTTTGGCTTCGCCGATTTGCTTCGAGACCTCGTTTCGCTTGGCCTGCAATTCCTGCATTTCCGTTTGCGTCGCGCGACGCTCGGAGTCCAGCGCGAGGATGTCGGCCGACATCGGGGGCAATCCCCGGCGCTCGAGCGCGCGGTCGAAGACATTGGCCTGTTCGCGAATGAAACGTATATCGTGCATAGTTACCTACCGGTTTTCCTTTTTCCCGACCCATTTGGCGCCAAGGATAGAAAATTCGTAAAGCAGCATCATCGGCAGCGCAAGGCTAATCATGCTGATGAGATCGGGCGGCGTCAAAACGGCCGCCGCCGCGAAGATCAGGACGATAGCATACCGCCTGAATGAGGACAATTTCGCGGCGGATATTATTCCCGCGCGGGCCAAAAGCACAAGCAAAACGGGAAGTTCGAACGCCAATCCGAAGGCGAATATGACGTTCATCGAAAGGGATAGGTATTCGCTGACACGGGCTTCGAGCTGGATCGGCAAGGCTCCGGGAATCGCGGGAGCCTCGAAACTCAGGAAAAATTTCCACGCCATCGGGAAAACGACGTAATAAGCCAACGCCGCCCCTGTCAGGAACAATATGGGCGTGGCGACTAAGAACGGAAGAAAAGCGCGACGTTCGTTTTTGTACAGCCCCGGCGCGACGAAGATCCAAATCTGCGCGGCGATGACCGGGAAGGCCGCAAAGCATCCGGTCCAAAACGAAAGCTGGATGTAGGCGACGAAGGCCTCTGTCAGGCCGGTGTAGATCAGGCGGCGAGGCTCGTCTGCGGACGCTTGCGCGAGGGGGCGCACGAGAAATTCGTAAATGTGCGGCGCGAAGAAATACGAGACGATAAATCCGGCAAAAATCGCGAGAACGGAATAGACAAGCCGACGCCTCAGCTCGGTAAGATGCTCGATCAGCGGCGTTTTCGGAAGATCGTCAGGAGATGTATCGGGAAAAGTCATAAAAAGTAATTATGGTTGTTATTCTTTGTCGGGAACTTTTTCGGAAGACGGCGGGTCCGCTTTCTTTTTCTCCCGCACCTCGGCTTCGAACGAAAGCTGCTCTAAAGCGCGGTGCATGTCTTCGGCAAACGCGCGCGCCTTTCCGGCCCAGCGACCGACAGCGTACATCGCTTTCGGCAAATCCTTCGGCCCTATCGCGATAAGGGCGACGACGCCAACGACGGCAATTTCCGGCCACGCGAGATCAAGCATGCAGCCTCACGCTTCTGGCGGCAGCAGTGGTTTGTTGTCGTCCTTTTCCGCTGGTTTGTCCGACGGTTTGCTGTCGCCGTTCAGCCCCGCTTTGAAGTTGCGGATGCCTTTGCCTAAATCTCCCATGACATGGGGCAGCTTGCCTACCCCAAAAACAACCAGAACGACGACCAGCAGCAAGACGATATGCGTTAAGCTTAATCCCATAGTTTTCCCCTCGTTTTGAGGTTGTTTGACACTGTTTCCCAAAGAAATTTGGTATACTATACCTCTTTGAATAGCGCGTGAACAACCTATGTTGCAAGCTTCTATCGTCTTGATCGGCGGCCCGACAGCTTCGGGGAAATCGGCTTTGGCCTTGCGCCTTGCGCGCGAGAAAAACGGCAACGTAATCAATGCGGATGCGATGCAGGTCTATGCCGAGTTGCCCGTTTTGACCGCGCAACCCGGAATTAAAGACAAGGCTGAAATTTCTCATCTTCTTTATGAGGTCATGGATCCGTCCGAATCTTCGTCTGCGGGGAAATGGCTTGCTTTGGCCCGAACTGCTATTGCCAAAACACGCGCGGAGGGCCGGATTCCTATCGTTGTCGGCGGAACCGGGCTTTATTTCGAGGCTTTGACGAAGGGCTTGGCGGATATTCCGTCTGTTCCGGACAATGTCAGGAACGAAGCGCAACGGCTTTATGCCGATTGGGGCGAGGAAAAGTTTCGATCCGCCTTGGCCCGTCGCGATCCGGATAGCGCCGCGCGTATTGCTTCTAACGATAAACAGCGGCTTATCCGCGCCTTTGAGGTTGTTGAGCATACCGGAAAAACGCTCGGCGATTGGCATAAATCAGGCGGCGCATCCGGCGCGGAAAACGCCGTGGAACGGAGGTTGGTCCTGCCGCCGAGGGATAAGCTTTACGAAGCCTGCGACCGCCGTTTTCGGAATATGATCGACGGAGGGGCGCTTGACGAGGTTAGGCGGCTTTTGGAACGGAATCTATCCCCGGACCTGCCTGCGATGAAGATTCTTGGCGTTCGTGAAATCGCGGCTTTTCTGCGCAAGGAAATGTCTTTGGAGGATGCCGTTTCAAAGGCTCAGCAGCACACGCGGAATTACGCCAAGCGGCAAATGACGTGGTTTCGAAACAGGTGGCCGAAAGAGACGATTACGGAAAATTTTGTGGGCCGCGCCACGCCTGACCGCGTAACGTATTGATAGCGCTTGTCAACTGGATCCCGCCTTTGCAGGGATGGCGGATTCTTATTTGAAAAAACTATTAATCCCGTTTTTTAACAATCTCATGGATTTTAGGTCCGTATTTTCTTAATTTCATTCTCTGTTTTATCGATTCTATAGATTTTGGACATGGATTCAGAAATATCGGATACATCCATCGACGCCGACGACGATCACGCAGATTTGGTCGTCTCGCTCGACGGATTTGAGGGGCCCATCGATTTGCTCTTGTCGCTTGCGCGTGAGCAAAAGGTCGATTTGGGAACGCTTGCCATTTTGCCTCTTGCGGAACAATATCTTGGCTATATCGCCGAGGCGCGACGGCTTAGGCTCGAAGTCGCGGCTGATTATCTGGTAATGGCTGCTTGGCTGGCTTATCTGAAATCGCGCCTGCTGCTTCCTGAGCCGGAACGCCCGCAGGACGAAGACAATCCCGCCGCTATGGCCGAGGCGCTGAAGTTTCAGCTTCAACGCCTTGAGGCCATGCAAAAGGCCGCGCGCGCTCTTCAGGATAGGCCTCAGCTTGGCTCCGACATTTTTTTGCGCGGCATTCCGGAACCCGTCGAGGTCGAGGAAAAACCCGTCTATTTTTTGCCGATGCAGGATCTATTGCTTGCGCTGGCCGCGCCTTCACGGCGCAGAAAGCCGCCGACCTATAATATCGGCACTATGAAGCTTTATAGCCTTCAGGAATCGGTGTCGCGGTTGCGGCTTTTGCTGGGCGCTTCTGTGGATTGGGGAACGCTTCAGAATTTCTTGCCGGATGTCGTGACGGCGGAAAGCGCGCTTGAGGTTCGCTCGGCCATCGCGTCGACTTTTGCGGCGACGCTGGAACTCGTTAAAAACGGCGAGCTTGAGTTAAGGCAGGACGGGACTTATGAGCCTATCTATTTGCGCCGACGCGAAACATCAAGGGAAACGAAGGATTACGAATGACCGATATGCCCGATTTGACTTCGGAATTGCGCCTTCTTGAGGCCGTGCTTTTTGCCAGCGGCGAGCCGGTGACCTTTAAGTCCCTTGCCGACCAATTCGGTCCGGATGTCGACGTTCCGGCATTGCTTTTGGAGCTTAAACGGCAGTATGAAGCTCGTGGGGTCAATCTTGTTGAGATCGACGAGCAATGGAGTTTCCGCACGGCTCCGGATCTTGCGGCGCAGATGAAGATCACGCGCCAGCCGAGGCGCAAATTACCGCGCGCGGCTGCGGAAGTTCTGGCGATTATCGCCTATCATCAGCCCGTTACGCGCGCCGACATCGAAAGCATTCGCGGGGTCGAGACAAGCAAGGGAACGCTCGATATTCTGCTTGAACTTGGGTGGATCAGGCCCGGAAAGCGACGCGAAACGCCGGGTCGGCCTTTGCTGTGGCATACAACGCCGGAGTTCTTGAGCCATTTTAATATCGAATCCCTTAAGGATTTGCCGGGAATCGACGAATTGAAGGATGCCGGGTTGCTCGATGCGCGTCCTGTTCTTTCGAACATGCCGAAGGAAACCGAAGCCGCTGACGCTGACGGCGCGAACGAAGAGGAAGACGAGGAATTCGCCAAGTGGGTTGCGCAGGAAGGCGATTAGCTGCGCGTTATTATTTATACTTTGCGTAATATAGGATGCTCTTATGACCGATCGGGAAACTCCGGAAAATCTTTCTTATGGCACCTTTGCGGCCTCGGTGCAGAGAAGTCGCGATCTTGAAGGCGATATTCAGGCGAATCCCAAGCGTCATCGCGTTTTGACGGGCGACAGGCCGACGGGAGATTTACATATCGGGCATCTTTTCGGGTCGCTGCTGAACCGAGTCAGACTTTCGAAACTGGGCGTGGAAACGTTTATTGTCATCGCGGATTATCAGGTTTTGACCGACCGCGACGTGTTCGACAGAATTTCCGAATGCACCGTCAATCTTGCTATCGATTATATCGCTGCGGGGCTTGATCCGGACGGCGGCAACGTTTTTATTTTTCCGCATAGCTGCGTGCCGGAGCTTAATCAGCTCTTGCTACCGTTTCTGAACCTTGTCAGCATCCCGGAACTTGAGCGTAATCCGACGGTCAAGGAAGAAATTGAAGCCGCTAATATGGCGCGCATGAACGCGGGCATGTTTACCTATCCCGTGCATCAGGCCGCCGACATTCTCTTTTGCAAGGCGACGGCTATTCCTGTCGGCAAGGACCAGCTTCCGCATATCGAGTTAACTCGCACCATCGCGCGCCGGTTCAATGCCAAGTATGGAGGAAAGAAACCGGTGTTTCCGGAACCTCAGGGACTGCTGAGCGACGCGCCGACTATTCTGGGACTCGACGGCGCCAAGAAAATGAGTAAAAGCCGCAATAACGCCATCGCCCTTAAAGCGACGGAGAGCGAAACGGCGAAAATCGTTAAAACGGCGACGACGGATTGCGAACGCTTGATTACTTATGAGCCTGAACGCCGTCCACAAGTCGCCAATTTGTTGGAAATCGCTTCGTATGCAAGCGGCGTTTCGCCTGAGGCTATTGCGGCGGAAATCGGGAACGGCGGCGCGGGAAAGCTTAAGGAATATTTGACCGAGCACTTGAACGCCTTTTTGCGCCCCTTGCGCACGCGACGCGCGGAGCTTGAAAAAGATATGGGCTATGTGCGCGGCGCGTTGAATAACGGCATCGCCCGCGCGCGCGACGTCGGCGCGGATACGCTGCGCGAAGTTCGGGCGGCGATGAATATGTTCTTGCCGATGGGGTGATGCCAACGGCCCTGGGCTATGGCCTGTAAAAAAAACCAAGCATCGGGATAACGGCTTTTGGAAGGATCAGTTTTACTGATACCTATCCCGGATCAAAGTGAAGCGAAGGGGACACAATCAATAACCCCCGGCAGAGCCGGGGGCTTGATGG
>CAYVBP010000034.1:0-17717 GCA_964449155.1 uncultured Rhodospirillaceae bacterium
GCGCGAGGATTCGCTGCGGGTGGCCTTGGCCTTGACGCGCACGGCCTTGCGGCGGCGCGAGAGGACCTTGCTCCAGTCGTTGTTTTTCGAGTCTGACATAAGGGACGTTATAACACGCAATCTCGGCGGAAACGAGGCGTTCTTGCAAGCCCGTTATACCAATCGGCAACTGAAGTGACTCGCGCAGGTCACGAGCGGTTGCGGGGAACGTCGCGAAGGAATACAGGCGGCTCAATAAGATATAAGCGTACCGCAGAGCAAATGAAGTCCAACGATAAGGCCGTATTCATTGGTCACTTGGTATTCGTTATCTTCCGCTTTCAACTTTTAACAGTTTTTGTTTGATTTCCAGTTTTCCTGAAAAACCGCCGAGACCACCCTTCGCGACAACCCGATGGCAAGGAATATAGAATGGGACCGGATTTGCGCCGCAGGCTTGGCCGACGGCACGGGCTGCTTTCGGGCTGCCGATTTTCTTGGCGATGTCGGCATAGGTGCGGGTTTGGCCATAAGGAATCGCGACAAGGGCACGCCAGACGGCGCATTGAAAAGGTGTTCCTGTTAGAAGGACGGAAACCCTTTCGCCGACAAGGTGGCCTTTTTGAATTTCGGTTTGCGGCCATTCCTTGCGCCACATATCGACGACTTTTTCGGGGGATGTGCCGCGAAGAAAAGAGGCGCGGCAGATATCGCCGCTTTCCGAGATGCCGACAACCAAGACCCCGGCAGGGGTATCGTCAAGCGCCCATAAGACGCGCGAGGGTGGCTTCCGGGCGTCGCGGATCTTCACCGAACGGCCAAACTGCCATCATAAATTTCATACTCGCCGGCGTTGTTCTGGCCAAGCAGAAGATTTTGCGCCGCAATGGATTGCTTAAGTTCGTCAAGCGTGCCGGTATGGGTCAGGTTGACGCGCACGAGTCCGCGGCCGATATCCGTAGTTTCTAATTTAACGACCCGTTGCACGGCATTGAGCCGTCTTTTTATATTCAACCATTCCGGCAAAGAATCGGTACGGATGCCGACGGCAATGTGCGGCGGCGGTTCCGCAGGCTGCATAAGCTTGGCCTCGCCAAGCTGCGGCGGCGTCGGCAAAGTCTGCATCGTCGCGAGCAGCGCTGGAACCTTTTTCTTGACCGCCGCCTGATTGAAGCTGATCGTAAAAACGCCGACATATCTTACGGGGGAGAGGTGTTCGCTTTGCACCTCGAAACTGCGCACAAGGGCGGCAATCTCGTCGTTGCTAAGCTTAGCCGAATCGTCGGGAACGCCAAGACGCGCGCAAAGCTGGCCATAGGCCGTGCGCTGTGCCTGTTCAAGCGCGCGATCCCGCGCATGCGCAGGCGTGTCCGCAGTAACATCGACGTTAACGTCTACGACCGTGTACGGATCGATGACTATCGGCGTCGGCGCGGCCTCGGACAGTTTTTCGACGGCCTCCGAAGGGGCTTGCCCTTGAATGACAGTCGAAGGAAGACTGTCCATCACGGACTGCGCCTGCGCAGCGGCAGGACAGAACGTTAAGGCTATAAGAGCATATGGAAGAAAACGCATAATGGAGGGGCGCGGGATGAGGGATTCGGAATGCGGCATAGTCGTCAGGGGATAAGTTAACGTCGCGGGAAAGTAGCACAAAAAACGGATTCGACAAAATCCCATTTAAAATATTATATAACGGATCCCAAATAAAACGATCTTGGGACGCGTCATTTGCTGTAAATTGAGCCAAACGAGATGCGATGGAAACACGATAAAAATGCCGGAAACGACGGGAGAAAAGCCGTTTCGATCTCTCGGGCATTTTTATTGTGTCCCCGCCGACATCGTTTGGAATGACGATGGCCTGAATCGTTTTATAGAAACTCGAACCCGGAAGCGCAAATGCCGAAGCTTGATTCCAAGAAATCGAAGACCTCTTCCCACGGCGCTTATGCCGAGGCGGGCGTCGATATCGATGCCGGAAATGCCCTTGTCAACGCTATCAAACCGTTAGCAAAAGCGACGGCCCGTGTGGGAGCGGACGCAGGCCTTGGCGGGTTTGGCGCTTTGTTCGATCTGAAGGCGGCGGGATTTTGCGATCCGATCCTCGTCAGCACAACCGACGGCGTCGGCACCAAGCTGAAAGTCGCCATCGACGCGAATAAACATGACACCGTCGGAATCGATCTTGTCGCGATGTGCGTCAACGATTTGATCGTTCAGGGCGCGGAACCGTTGTTGTTTCTCGATTACTTCGCCACGGGAAAGCTGGACGTCACGGCCGCGACCCAGATCGTCGCCGGAATCGCGGAAGGGTGTAAGCAGGCCCACTGTGCGCTGGTCGGCGGGGAAACCGCCGAGATGCCGGGCATGTATGGCGAGGGAGATTACGACCTTGCGGGTTTTGCCGTGGGCGCGGTCGAACGGAACGAGATTTTGCCTCAGCAAGGCATTGCAGCCGGGGACATCGTTTTGGGCCTTGCGTCGAGCGGCGTGCACAGCAACGGATTTTCGCTTGTCCGTAAAATCGTCGCGGAACAAAAGCTTTCGTACGAAGATCCCGCGCCGTTCGATCCTGCAAAAAAGCTTGGCGACGCCCTTCTGACGCCGACACGCATTTACGTTCGCGCGGCGCTGGCGGCCATTAAAGCTGGCACGATCAAGGGCATGGCGCATATTACAGGCGGCGGGCTTTTGGAAAACATTCCGCGCGTTCTTCCCAAGGGCATTGGCGTGCGCCTTGACGCTTCTAAATGGGAAGCGCCTCGCGTTTTCGGGTGGATGGCCAAAACCGCCAAGATCGATCCGCACGAAATGGCTCGGACATTTAACTGCGGCATTGGCATGGCCGTTATCGTCTCTAATACCGACGCCGATAGGGCTTCGGCCATTATGACCGAAGCCGGAGAGAAGGTTTATCGTATCGGCGTCGTCGAAGAGCGGATGTCGGGCGATATCGTCGTTCTTGAAAATACAGGAAAGGAATGGCCATGCTGAACGTCGGCGTTCTTATTTCCGGACGGGGAAGCAATCTTCAATCGCTGATGAAGGCCTGCGCGGCCCCCGGATTCCCGGCGAAGATCGTTTGCGTCATCTCGAACAAGGCAAGCGCCAAGGGCTTGGATTTCGCGCGCGAAGCGGGGATTCCGGCGCTTGCGATTTCTCATCGCGATTATCCGGACAGGGAAAGTTTCGATGCCGCAGTCAGCGAAGCCCTGAAAAAACATGGCGTTCAGTTCGTTTGCTTGGCCGGATTTATGCGCCTTGTGACGCCGTCATTTTGCGACCGCTGGCGCGACAGGCTTGTCAATATTCATCCATCTTTGCTGCCAGCCTTTCCGGGCGTCGACGTACATCGAAAAGTTCTGGAATACGGCGGAAAAATCACGGGCTGCACCATTCATTTCGTTCGCGCGGAAATGGATGCCGGACCTGTTATTATGCAGGCCGCCGTTCCCGTTCTTGCGGAAGATACCGAAGAAACGCTGGCGCAGCGCGTGCTTGAGGCCGAGCATAAAGCTTATCCTGCCGTTTTGCGCATGATCGCCGAAAACCGCGTCAATATTCACGACGAGCGCGTTTTTATCGCCGGGGCTTCGACAGCGAACGAAAAGCTTTTCAATCCGAAGGCGGAATAGAGACTCAAGACAAATCGCTTGGGTTACACTGCTTGCGAAGAATGCTTTGAGAAAAGCGATTGAGTGTAGCGACGCTATGACCGAAATTCGCTCGGAGTAAAGCTTTTCGGCATTTTTTCGGGCGCTCAAACGCGGAAATAATGATGAGAAGAACAATAAGTTGGGATATTTGCGGGTTTTGTTTCAAGATATTGCTCTAAATCTTGAATCTTTGAAAAGGACCGCCTTTATTTGCAAATTCTTTAGAAATCTTGGGGTATTTGTGTCAAGGATATGAGCCACTCTTCGTTTACACGCCGCAAATTCATTCAGGCTGGCCTTGCGGCGTCGGTAATAGGTGCCTGTTGGCTGGGACAAAGCGGCACTAGCTGGGCCGCAAGTAAGCCATCCCGGCCCGTTCCTGTGCGTAAGCCTCAAGCGCCGCGTTTATTGATGATCGACCCCGGCCATGGCGGACGCGATCCCGGCGCAATCGGACGACTAGGCACGCAGGAAAAGGATATTACGATCGATATCGCGCGGCGAATGGCTGATGCGTTGTCGGGACAACCGGGCGTTATTGTTAAGCTGACTCGCGACCGCGACGAATTCTTGCCTTTGCAGGAACGCGTTCGGATCGGTCGCGAGGCCCATGCCGATTTGTTCGTGTCAATCCATGCCGACAGCGCGCCGAACAGGGATGCGCGGGGATTGTCGGTTTATACGCTTTCGACCAAGGCTTCCGACAATTTCTCGAAACGCTTGGCCGATCACGAAAACGAGGCCGATTTGATGGGCGGCATGGATTTACCCCCCGCCGACAAGGAAGTTACCGCCATTTTGATGGCTTTGGCCGCGCGGCGAACCCGCAATACCGCTCAACATGCGCGCGCACGCTTTATTCAGGCGCTTTCGCGCAATTGGCATATGCTCGATCCGCCTATGCGCGCCGCCAATTTCTTCGTTCTGCGCGCGCCGGACGTTCCTTCGATGCTTGTCGAGACAAGCTTTTTGTCGAATCCGCGGGACGAACAGATCCTGCGCCAGCCTGTGCAACGCGAAAAAATCGCGCGCCTGATGTCCAAGTCGCTGCGTAATATTCTGGATAGTTCATTGTTCGGATGATGGGGCTTCCAAGAGAGCCAACTATATCGTATCCTGCCCCGGTTTTGGTTAACGCCCGGATCTAATCTTCTCTCCTTATGCGTAAACTCTTTCTTTTTGCTGGAACTTTTGCGCTCTGCCTGTGTGCGCCAGCTTATGCCCAAACGGCACCGTCTGTCGTCGTGCGCGTCGGCGCGCATGAGACTTATGACCGCGTCGTTTTCGATTGGCCGAAAAACATCGGCTTTCGAGTCCGGCACGAAGGCGAACGGGCATCCATAACGTTCGAGGCACCCGCGAACGTCAAGATTCCTCCGGGAATCGGGAATACGCTTGATCGCGCTCAGGGATTTAAGACCCAGACCGATGGAAAAAGTTCGGTTACCGTTTCGTTCTTTGTCGATCCCGACGCCAACGTAAAGGCTTTTACCAACGACAACTCGGTCGTCGTCGATATTCGGGGAAAATCCGCGCCGCGAAGAGACGTCCCGCCGCCCCCTACCCCCGCAAAAGCCGCCGAGCTTCTTCCCGACCCTCAGCCTGAGCCGAAAGCCGCAACCGATAAGCCGGTTCTGGCAGAAACAAAGCCTGCGGTTTCGGATGCGCCGAGCAGAAAAACTGAGGCCGCTCCGGAAATTTTAAAAAGCCAGCCCGCGCCCACTCCCATGCCAGCAAGGCCCGCCGTTGTTTCTGAATCTCGCGTTAAGGTCCCTGAGTTTTCTTTTACCGCAAGCGATGTTCCAACGCTGGTCGCTACGCTTGACCCGCATTTGCCGACGCGGGCAGTTATTTTTTCGCGCGCCGATGTTGGTTATATCGTTTTTGATAAGAAGATATCCCTGTCTCCGACCGCCCTGCTGAACGGCGCAAAAGCGCTTGTGGATATTCAAACTTTCGAAATGGCGACGAAATCGTCCGGTTATCGCTTTGCCGTTCCGCCGGGATCGTCGATGCAGGCGACCTTGGACGGAACCGCTTGGAAGATTTTCGTTTCTAAAAAGCACGAGTCGTTTTCCGTGACGACGACCTTGATCGCTCAGCCCGATTTCGCTTTGGGTGCCCGACTTTTGCTTCCCTTGCCGGATGCGCCGGATCCTATCCGTTTTACCGACCCGATCGTGGGCGACGATTTAATTCTCGTTCCCTTGGGTCAAAGTCAAGCTTTCAATGTCAGGCGGCAAATGGCCGATTTGACTATTTTACCCGCAGCTCAAGGCTTGGTTATCAAGCCGTTGACTGACAAAGTCATTGCGCGCGCCGTTTCTGACGGCATAGAAATCTCGGCCCAAGGCGGGTTGATGCTATCGCGTGTTTTCGATACGGGCACCGTGCAACAATCCGCATCGAAGATTAAGGCCGCTGCAGCGGGAAAATCCATTTTCGACTTTGCAGCATGGCGCGGAAAACCCGGAGAAAGTTTTACGGAAACGCGCCAAAGCCTGCAACAGACCATCGTCGACGTTCCCGAAACCGAGCGCAATCGCGCGCGAATGGAATTGGCGCGTTTCTATTTCGCGCGCGGGCAGGGCGAGGAAGCCTCGTCAATGCTAGAATACATCGCCAAGCAGGTTCCCGACCTTCGATTCCACGCTGATTTTATGGCGTTGCTGGGCGCGGCAAAAATTTTGGCGTACAGGTCCGAGGAAGGCTTGGGCGATTTGACGACTTCGGCTTTGGTTGACCAACCCGAAGTCGGTCTATGGCAAGCCGTCGGCCTTGCGCAATTACGCGAATGGCAAAAGGCCGAAGACTTGTTTTCGACGCGCGAAAACATTCTTGCAGGATATCCGGAGCCTTTCTATTCGCGCTTTTTCGTTCTGGCCATTGAATCGGCGATTGCGGCCAATCAATCTCATGAGGCCGCCGACTGGCTGAATTACGTTTCGAACACCCCGCACGCGGAGGCTATCGACCCAGCGCTGAATTTTTTGCGCGGCGCCATTGACGCGCAAGCAGGGCATGCGCGAGAGGCCCGGATCGCGTGGAAAAAGGCGGAAACATCTTCCGACCGACTGTATAAAGTCCGCGCCGAATTGGCTTTGATCGATCTGGACGTCGCCGAGGGATCGCTGACCCCAGCGCAGGCCGCCGACAGGCTCGAGGCCTTGCGTTTCGCTTGGCGCGGCGACGATCTGGAGCTCGATATTCTGCACCGGCTGGGGCAATTTTACATCCGCGCCAAAAATATGAAGGCAGGCATGGCCGTTTTGGCGCGCGCGACGGCGCTTTATCCGTCCAATCCTATGTCCGGCACAATGCGCGACGAGATGGCCACCGCTTTCCGCGATATTTTTCTTGGAACGGCATCGGACAAACTTTCGCCACTGGACGCGCTATCTCTTTACCGGCAATACCGCGATCTACTTCCGTCGGACAAAAATCGCGATTCGATCATGCTGCGCCTCGCCGAACGCTTGATCGCCGTCGATTTACTCGATCAGGCGTCGAGCATTCTGGAAGACTTGGCAAAAAACCATTTTCAAGGACAAGACAAAGAAAGCGCCGTTTTGCGCTTGGCCGCCATTCGGTTGCTCGACCACAAGCCGGTTGAGGCGCTGGCCGCCCTTGATATTCTTGGCAAAGACGCCCTTCAGCCCCCGGCGCAGACCCAGCGCCTTTTGTTGCGCGCCCGCGCCCTGTCTGAAATGCATCGCGACGACGAAGCTTCGGCTCTTCTTAAAGACGCGCCCGGTGCCGACGCCGCTTTGTTGCGCGCCGATATCGCCATGCGCGCGCAGAATTGGGACGAAGCCGCGAAAATTCTCTTAGCGCTGGTCGGGCCTTCGTCGGATAAGGCGTTGACGTCGGAACAGGCCGACTGGCTTACGAACGCCGCCATCGCCTTTGCCTTGGCCGACGATCAGGCAAACCTTGACAAACTGGCCATCGACTACGACAAAGCCATGGAGGCCATGCCTCAGAGCGGCGCGTTCAAAATGCTGACGCGTCCCGAAAAGACAGGGCAGATGCGCGATTTAGCTACGGCGCAGTCTCAATTGACGCAGGTTGATATGTTTCAAAGCTTTTTAAACAATTACCGTAAGGCCGCGCAGGCCGGCACGGAAGATACGGCGAAAAAATAAATGAAGCCTTCAACGGTTTTGATCCCTTTGTCCCTTGCGTCGGCATTTTGGCTTTGGCCCGTTCCTGCGGCAGCCGCCGACGGTGCGCTGCATGTTTTAAAGTCGACGATAAGCGATACGGCGAAAAGCGCGCGTCTTTGCCTTGAGTTCGATAAACCGCTGGCTTCCATTTCGACGGCGCGCCTGCCGGCCCTCGTTCGGCTTCAGGCGAACGGAAAGACTTCGGCCATGCCCTCTTTTTCCGTTATGGATTCATCTCTGTGCCTGTTCCCTCTTGCCCGAGGCGTCGCTTATGCTCTTTCCGTGAAGGGCCTGCGCGGTCAGAACGACGAAAGAATGGATAGGTCTTATACCGCATCCTTCGTCGTGCCGCATCGCACGCCTTCTTTATCCATCGTTTCCGAAGGCGGCGCGGTCGGCGCTTTCGGAGAATACGACCGGCCTTTGATTGTGCACGCCGTCAACGTTCCGCGCGTTAATATTGACGTTTATCGCATTTCCGATATTCATTCGATGGCCCGCGCATGGCAGGGCCGGACGTTGACTGCGTTGGCAGCGTCGGAAAGCGCCGCGCTAGCTCGCGAAAAAGGCAGCACGATTTGGCGCGAGGAAATCGCCCTGCCCCTAAACCCCGACACGGTCATCGAACAGAAACTGTCCCTGAAAGAAAAGATGCCCGACCTTGCGCCCGGGCTTTATTTGGTTGTCGCCAACGCGGGAAATCAGGAAAAGAAACCCGCCAAGAAAGGGTTGACGCCGTTGGCAGCTGCTTGGATCGTACAATCCGATTTTTCGATGCGCGCCGTGCGCGATGCCGATGGCGTCCGCGTTATCGCGTCGAGCGCCAACGGTGGCAAGGCGAACGTTCGCCTCACTGCTTTCGATGCCGAGTCCGCGCAAATCGCGGACGAAGCAGCGGATCCCGACGGCATGGGCGCGTTCGTTCGCGTTTCGAACGTCGCCGCCGTTTTGGGCGCGGATCCTGCAGGCAATGTTGCCTTTGCCAATGTCGAGGATATTCCTTCTTTTTCAAAAGACGCCTATCCGGACGCATTGCGGCTTAATGCGTCGCTTGCAGCGCCTTTGACTTGGATGGACGCTTTTCTGTCTCCGGCACCCCTGAAAAAAGATCCCGAGATGAAAAGCGTTTTGCGCCTGTCGCGCGGGGATTTTGTTTTTGCCGATCTTCCAGTCCCGGCAACGGCAGCAAGCGCGGGGAAAATGTCCTTTCAGGTTCCGGCATTGCCGGGAAATTGGACAGTCCGCTGGCAGAAAACGGACGGAACCGTTTTGGACAACGCTTCTTTGCGCGTCACCAACGACCCGGATGCGCCGCGTCTTGGCGCAAAAACGGAAAGCGACGTTTTGAGTGGCACGCAAGATATCACTTTAACGATCCGCTCGGTCTCGGCGGGCGGACGGCCGTCGCCTTTTGTCGGCGGCCGCGTTTTTCTGACATGGAAAAATATCGAAGGGGATGTTTTCGGCTGGAAAGGATATCTTTTTGGCGCGCCGGGACAGACGCCGACAACCCCGGTCCCCATCGCCGATTTCTTGACCGATCCCAACGGAACGGCATCGTTGCGGTTGGCGTTGCCGCCGCCGCCGGAAGATATTGCTTTGTATCAAGCGACGTTGAAAGTTTCCGGCAATCCAGACACTGGGGTCGAGGATGCCGACGAACTATTGCTTCCTTTGCGGCCCGAGGAAACGATCGTCGGCATTAAACCTTTGGCGCGCGACGCTCACTTTCCGCCAAACAGCAAAGCGCGGTTTGCGTTGATCGGTCTTTCGCCAGAGGGCAAGCCCCGCGATGTATCAGACCTTTCGTTCCGCATCTACGAGGAAGGTCGGAGCTTTGCGTGGTTTCAGGACGAAGGTCGGTGGAAATACAAGCCCGAAGCTCAGTTGCGCGCCGTGGGCAACGGACCTCTTTCAATCAAGGCTGACGGCAGCAGTTTTCTCGAATGGCCGGTCGCAGCTGGAAAGTACAGAGTCGAAATTCTAGATTCCACAGGAAAAGTTCTGGCCAGAACCGCGTTCAGTTCAGGATGGGATGCCGCAGGGCTTTCGCCGATCGAAACTGCGCCGCTGACCGTTTCTTTGCCAAAAACGATCCGCGTCGGGCGCGAGACCGCCGTGCGCATCGCAATGCCTGAGGATTCCGTTTTGACGGTCATTGTCGCCGATACCCGCATTCGAAAGATCGTTCGCGAGGCGCGGCCTAAAGGCAATCATGCGATTGTTTTCACGTCCTCTGCGGATTGGGGGCAAACCATTAGCGTCAACGTCGTTGCGACGCCGCGCGAGAAATCGGAAGGCCCCATGCGCACCGCCACAGTCAAAGGGCATTTGACGTTTGCGGAAAATGAGTCAGTAAAGGCATTGCCGGCTGTTTCAGCCGTCGCGTTCAGCGATCCATCAGCGCTCGTTTTGCGCACGGATGAATCTGCGGGCTTGGATTTTCGCATCGAGAATTTTTCTTCAGAGAAAAACGACGTTCATTACGGCTTTACAGCATCGCCGGGGTTGGACATCGACGGCCCTGCCGACGGAGATCTCGATCTTTCAAACATGCAAAGCAGGGGCGTATCCGTTATTCTTTCGGCCTCAACCGTCGGAAAAAAGGAACTGAAGCTGGAGGCCTCGGCCGCACATGCGCCGCGTCTTTCTTATAGCTGGCCGATTGCTGTTCTTTCCAAGGGCGGTTTTTTTGAAACGGAAGATGCCGTTTCTGTCGGCTCGAAAAAAAGCCTTGTTCCAACGCAGGCAAAAACGCGCAAGGATCTTTTCGTTCTCATTTCCCGCTGTTCCGTCGGAGGGTTGGCGGAAGTTTTAAGCGCCGCTTTCGACGCGCAGCCCTTTACGACGGAAGAAATCGCCCTGACCGTCGACGCATTCCGTTTGTGGCGCGACACCATGGACCAACTGGGAATCGCCCCCGCTTTCGCCGTAGATGCGCGGATACGCGAATACATGCAAACGCTATTGCGTCGCCAGAATCAAGACGGCGGCTTTTCTGCTTTTGGCGATGGCGAAAGCACGATGGACGATACGGCTTTCGCGCTGACGGCTCTTGCCTCCGTTGACCGGACGAACCCCGCAAACGGGCTTGCTGCGGCATGGATCAAGCAAAGACTTTCCAATACATGGTTCGATGAAAAGGAACGCGCCCCCCGCGCCGCCGCTTTCGCGGCGCTGGCGGCGGCAAATGACCTCGATCCGTCAAACCTTCATTATTTTTCGGACACAAGCGCGCAAAAGATTTTACCTCCCGTTGCGGAAGCCCAAATCGCGGCGGCGTTCAAGCATATTCACGAACCCGATGCGGCGGCGTTTTGGATCAAGAAAATGTTGGACGAAAACGCAAAAAGCGGAAAATTGAAGTCGCCCGCCGTTCTTAACGCCTTGGCCGCAACGGACGCTTTATCTTCGGACGACGTCGTCGCCGCAACGGCTGATATGGGTGCCGCATTGCGCCGCAAACAGCCATTGAACGTCGCGGATGCCGCCGGTCTTTTGCGCGCGGCGGCCGTTAACGTCGCCTTGGCCGGAAAATTCCAGTTTTCGGTAAATAAAAACGATACGCGCACCGTCAACGGCATTTTTGCCGCAAACGTCGCCGATGCCGCCGGGTATCGAAGCGGCTCGCAGCCTTTGTTCGTTGCGTTAGCTTCGCAGAAAATGATGCCTGCCGCGCTTCCTCCGCAAATTTCTTCGGTGTCGCGGCATTTTTACCGCTTGAACGGCGTCGAGCTGGCACCTGGAGTCGCGCCTGTGCGCGGCGAAACCTATATGGTCGAGATCAAGGGCACGATTCATTCTTCGGCCAAGAAGGCGGCTGTGCTCGTGCAACACGGCGGAAATGGCCTGCGGCCCATCGGATGCCCGTTGACGCCCGGACTTGGAACGCTGTCGTTTATTCCATGGCTTGTCACCAGCAACTTAACGCCTGTTGCGGATTGCGAACTTTCGCCGCACGGAATGAATGCGGTGTTTTATGCGAATGAAAACGACAAGATGTCTTTTTCGATCGTTTCGTTCGCGCGGATCGACGCGCGGACGACCAACGATATCCCTGCCCCAAGGGTCAGGATCTTGAAATCCTCGAAGGAATGAAAATTAGCCGATGACTTCGACGG
This sequence comes from uncultured Rhodospirillaceae bacterium, assembly GCA_964449155.1. Taxonomy (GTDB): domain Bacteria; phylum Pseudomonadota; class Alphaproteobacteria; order UBA9219; family UBA9219; genus CAIXLI01. Next base: position 11,926 of record CAYVBP010000034.1, read on the forward strand.
TCGACGCTTCGCGGCCTTTGGCGGCTGTCTGGACCATCATTTTGACCTTCTGGCCAGATTCCAGCGTTTGGAGACCCGCACGAAGAACAACGGTGCGATGAACGAAAATGTCACGTCCGCCGTCGTCAGGAGTCACGAAGCCGAAGCCTTTGTCGGACTTGAACCACTTGACGGTGCCGGTCATTTCCGTTTCCGGTCCTGTTGCCGGAGGACGCTGGCTCGACTGCGGCGGTGTGCATATTCCGAGAACCTGAATGATGCTCAGAACTTGCCGCCCCTTCGCGCCGTCGCCGATTTCGACAAGCAACTTTGTCCCTTCAGCAACATCCCGCAGACCCGCGCGGCTTACAACCGACGAGTGAATAAATGCATCCGATGTCCCATCAGCAGGCGCGACAAAACCAAAACCCTTTGTCAGGCTAAACCACTTTACAATGGCCTCAGTTTGAAAACCTTGACCCGATCCCGTCTCAGACGGCATATCAAATGACGACACGTTAAGTCCCCTCATAACAACCTAAAAGCGGTACATGTTAATCGATTTTTAATAACTACACAACAGGCAAGATTCTCCGTTCCCCTCGTATATAGAGCTGAAATGCTGTCAAAACGAGCTTTTGCAGGGAAAACTGCATAACTGGTTGAAATTAAACATATATCCAAAACATTTGGGCCGAGACAACCGGAGCGGGAGCGAGCGACTTTGTTTCGCTGCTGTAATTATCCTTCGGTGGGGCTGGTTATGATTTTTGATAAAATGGGGAGGTTTAGTTTTCGAATTCACAAAGGTTTGACTTTTGGGGCCTCATTTGTTAGAAGCCCGCATCCACGCCATATGGCGCGGTCGGATCTTCGTTATAGATTGGCCGCTTGGATACGCTCTCGATTATAGGGCGTACGGTTTGTCCCCGCGTTGCGGGCACAGACCCGATGGCGTTTGGGACATGTAGTTTAACGGTTTTATGACGTGTTTGACAGTTTAAGCTCAAAACTTTCCGGCATTTTCGACCGGCTTAAAGGACGCGGCGCCCTGAACGAGGCTGACGTGACCGAGGCTTTGCGCGAAGTGCGCATCGCTTTGCTTGAAGCCGATGTCGCGCTACCTGTCGTCAAGGATTTTACGGCGCGCGTGAAAGCGCTGGCTATTGGGCAGGACGTTTTGCGGTCGGTCACGCCGGGACAGCAGGTTGTCAAGATCGTGCACGACAATCTTGTCGAGGTTTTGGGAAAGACCTCCGAGCCTCTGAACACAAATGTCGCGCCTCCTGCCCTTATCATGATGCTGGGGCTTCAGGGATCGGGCAAGACGACCACGGCCGCGAAAATCGCGAAGTTTTTGACAGACAAGGAAGGCAAGAAGGTTTTGATGGCCTCGCTGGACGTTCAGCGTCCGGCGGCGCAAGAACAGTTGGCGGTTCTGGGAACTCAGATCGGCGTGGCGACGCTGCCTATCGTTCAGGGACAGCTTCCCATTGAAATCGCGCGTCGCGCGCTTGATACCGCGTTGAAGGAAATGTTCGACATCGTCATTCTCGACACTGCCGGGCGACTGGCGATCGACGACGAGCTGATGGCCGAAGCTGCCGCCGTTCGCGACGCGACGACGCCCGATGAAACGCTTTTGGTCGTCGATGCGATGACGGGACAGGATGCCGTGAATACGGCGCAGCAGTTCGAACGCAAGATTGGCATCTCAGGCATCGTTTTGACGCGCGTCGACGGCGACGCACGCGGCGGCGCGGCGCTTTCGATGCGCGCGGTGACGGGAAAGCCGATCAAGTTTTTGGGTGTCGGCGAAAAGACGGACGCGCTGGAGCCTTATCATCCCGACCGTTTGGCGGGACGCATTTTGGGCATGGGCGACGTTGTGACGCTAGTCGAAAAAGCGGCCGCGTCGCTTGACATGGATGACGCCGAGCAAATGGCCGAGAAATTCATGTCGGGCGGCAGCTTCGATTTCAACGACCTTGCCAAGCAGCTTCAACAGATGCGCCGCATGGGCGGACTTGGAAGCATGCTGAACATGCTGCCCGGTTTCGGCAAGATCAAGGATCAGCTGAAGGACGTTAATATCGACGACAAAGTCATCAAGCGGCAAGAAGCGATCATTCAGTCGATGACGCCCGAAGAGCGCAAGAACGTCGATCTATTGCAAGCGTCGCGCAAGCGCCGTATTGCGGGGGGCGCAGGCGTCAACGTCGCCGACGTCAACCGCATGATTAAGCAAATCCTCGAAATGCAGAAGGTCATGAAGCAAGTCAAAAAACTCGGAAAATCCGGGTTTATGCGCAGCATGATGCCGAAGCTTGGAGGCTTTAAGGGCCAGTAATGCCGACGGCCTTATGAATTGACTCTGCGTCGACATCCTTGCGAAAGCGGAGATCCAGTTTGGGCATCTGAAGAATTGCCGAAAAGGGTTGTTCTTGCGGAAACGTCAACTGGATCCCCGCTTTCGCGGGGATGACGACGATTGGGAATAGGGCGATTCATGTGACCGTTGGTCTAGTTTTTATTCGTACAAGTCAAACAAGAAGGAGAAGAAGTCTATGTTAGTTTTACGTATGTCCCGTCACGGCGCCAAGAAGCGTCCATTTTATCATATCGTCGCGGCCGACAGCCGTTTTCCGCGCGACGGGCGGTATCTTGAAAAGGTCGGGACCTACAATCCGATGTTGGCGAAGGAAGATCCGAAGCGCGTCTCGCTGGTCGAAGAGCGCATCAAGTACTGGATCAAGAACGGCGCGCAGCCCAGCGAACGCGTTGCACGCATTCTGCACGCCGCGAAACTCGGCCCCGAAGTCAAGCTGCGCTCATCGCCCAAGAAGTCCGCGCCGCGCGCAAAGACGCAAGAACGCCTGAAGGCGGCGGCCGAAGCTGCAGCAAAGGCCCCGGCGGAAACGCCTGCGGCATAAGCTTGTGAAGGGAAACAACCGCAAGATTTGCGTCGGTCAGTTCGCGGGCGCTCATGGCGTCCGGGGGTTGGTTCGAGTTCGCAGTTTTACGGAAGATCCGGATGCGATTTTCGGCTATGCGCCGTTGACTGACGAAACGGGACAGCGCGTTTTCAAAATCGTTAGAAAGTCGACCGTGAAGGATATGTTTATCGTTGCGGTCGATGAGGTTGACGATAAGGAGGCGGCCGATAGGCTGCGCGGCGATAAGATTTTTATCTCGCGCAGTCTTTTGCCAAAAACCGGCGAGGGCGAGTATTACGAGGCCGACCTTATCGGGCTGAAAGTCGCGGACTGCAGCGGAAAAGATTTTGGACGCGTTCTTGGCGTTCATGATTACGGCGCGGGAACGTTCCTTGAGATCGGGACGTCGAAGAAAGACAGCTTTATGCTGCCCTTTAAAAACGCCTTCGTTCCCAAGGTCGATTTGAACGAAGAAACGGTCGTTATCTGTGTGCCGGAGGGATGGATATGAGCTGGCGCGTAACGGTGTTAACCCTTTTCCCCGAGGTGTTTCCCGGGGTTTTGGGGGCTTCTTTGCCTGGAAAAGGGTTAAAAGATGGCCTTTGGACACTAGAAACGCTGGACATTCGATCGTTTGCGCGCGATAAGCACGCCTCTGTCGACGATACCCCTTACGGGGGCGGGGCAGGCATGGTTATGCGTCCGGACGTTTTGGATGCTGCCATCGCAGGCGCTGAGGAAAAATTCGGCGCGGCCGCGCGAAAGATTTATCTGTCGCCGCGCGGACGGATTTTGAATCAGGCGTTAGCAGCCGAATTGGCAGCAGAGCCGTCGCTGCTTTTAGTTTGCGGCCGGTACGAAGGCGTCGATCAGCGTGTGATCGACGCTCAGGGATTGGAGGAAGTCAGTCTCGGCGATTTCGTGCTTGCAGGCGGCGAGGTTGCGGCTATGGCGTTGATCGAGGCTTGCGTGCGACTAATTCCCGGCGTGCTGGGAAACGCAGCGGCGATTGAGGAAGAGAGTTTTGCGGAAGGGTTGTTAGAATACCCTCATTATACGCGCCCCGCCAACTGGAAGGGCGCGGAGGTGCCTGAGGTCTTGGTCTCGGGGCATCATGAGAAAGTTAAGGCCTGGCGGCTGGAACAAGCGGAGAAAATTACGCAGGAACGCCGCCCGGACTTGTATGTGGAATATGTTTTGAGTAAGAAAAGAGCGAAAGGAAAAAGATCATGAACTTGCTACAAAAGATTGAGGCGCAACAGGTCGAAAAACTGAAGGCTAGCGCCAAAATCGCGGACTTCGGCATTGGCGACACCGTTCGCGTCGAAGTGAAAGTTATCGAAGGCACGCGCGAGCGTATTCAGGCGTACGAAGGCGTGTGCATCGCGCGCCGCAATGCGGGGCTGAACTCGTCCTTTACGGTTCGCAAGATCAGCTATGGCGAAGGCGTCGAACGCGTGTTCCCGCTTTACAGCCCGCGAATCGATTCGATTTCGCGCGTCCGCCGCGGCGACGTTCGTCGCGCCAAATTGTATTATTTGCGCCACCTGCGCGGCAGAGCCGCCCGTATTACGGAGAAGACGGATTACAAGCAAAGCCAGAAGGCTTCGGCTTAAGTTCTTTTTTCTTCTCGATAAATAACAGCGCCTTTCGGCGCTGTTATTTTTTTGCCCATTTGTTTACGATTCTTCATAAAGGTTTACAATCTTGGTTGACACCACGTTAACCATAGTTTACGTTTAGCGTTAATGGCTGTTTCATTCTTGTTTTTCCTTCCCTTCAGCCAGACCATTCTCAATGGAGTTTTGTCATGACGACACCAAATGGCATCGACATCTCTGGCAATCTTTCGAAGGCTTTCGAAGATGTTAACGCCGCTGTTTCCAATTATATTAGTGCCGTAACGAAGTCGACGGCTGCGTTGTGGCAGGGTTACGAGGAAATTTCGCGCAGCATTAGCGGACTTTCGCAGGAGAATTTCGCTCGTTGCGTTAACGCCTATACGTCGCTTGCTTCGGCCAAGTCGCCCCAAGAAGCGATTGCTGCGCAAACTGAATTCGTTAAGGAAAGCTTCGATCATGCCGTCACCAACGGCAGCAAGGTTTCCGAGCTCTCCGTTCGCGTTGCTAAGGATGCGATTGGACCTCTGACGCAAAACGCAAACGAAACCATCAGCAATGTGATGAGCAAAATTAAACAGCCCTAAGAGCTGCTTTTTCTCGTTTTAAGCCTAGCCTTTGCTCTATTTTTTGTTTTATGAGCAAACGGTTAGGCTTTTTTGTAAGTTTTTCTCGTTAATTCACGGCTTTTTTACCTTGATAATGTATCACTGCCGGGATGGCTTCCACGCAGCGAAAACAAAGTATTGATTGGCTTAAAGCCGACCTTGAGATGAGAAAGGATAAAACCTTTTCTCTGCTTTGGCGGCTGCGGGGCGTGACGGCTCGTTTGGGAACAGCCGGGCTTTCTTTACACAAAAAATTTATTCGGCTTGTCGGTCAGTTTGCAGAAGGGCGACAAAAAGAACTCGACCTAATTTACAAAATCGAGACCCTTGAGAAATATCACCAAGAGCTTAGGCAGAAAAAGAAACTAAAGCGCGTCGCGGCGCTGTATGAGAAAAAGAATAGAAATCGCCTGAAAAGGGAGCAGGACGACATCGACGAATATATGGCGCGTAAGCGCCGTCCACGACGTCGCACACGCGACGAGCTTTTGGATGTTCTTGCCTTTATTCTTTTTATGAAGGAATGGGAAAAAGGCGGGCCAAAACCGCTGTGATACTAATCTTGGATCAAAGCGAAGCGAAGAGGACAATCATAAACCCCCGGCAGAGCCGGGGGCTTGATGGGGAACCGCTCCAAGCGGTTTTAAAAG
>CAYVBP010000035.1:0-17168 GCA_964449155.1 uncultured Rhodospirillaceae bacterium
CTGCATCGGAAAAGTCGTTTGCGGCAAAAAAACGGTATCGCGGTAGTCTTTTTTATCTTCGGACATAGGACGTTATTCCTTATACCAATCCCCGATCGCAGTGAATCAACGGGCGCGGGGGACACAATAAAAATGCCGGAAAAGGCGGTATGGAACGGGTAACGGCGGTTCAAGCATTTTTATTGTGTCCCCTTTGCTTCATTTTGATCCGGGATTGGTATTAATATATGCTGATCTGACATATAGCCCGCGACGGACCTTATTCGCAAGAATCTAAATCAAGCCACGCTACTCCACGTGCCCCTTGATCCGGCTCGCCAACGACGCACGTAAAAACATGTCGATATCGCCATCCAAGACCGCGCCCGCCTGACTCGTTTCCGCATTTGTGCGAACGTCCTTGACCATCTGATAGGGCTGCAACACGTAAGAACGTATCTGGTGCCCCCACGCGATGTCGCTTTTTTGGGCCTCAATATCCGACGCGGCCTCTTCGCGTTTTTTCAGTTCCAGCTCGTACAGCTTGGCGCGCAGCATTTCCATCGCCTTGGCGCGGTTTTTATGCTGCGAGCGCTCCTGCTGGCACGCGACGACGATTCCTGTCGGAATATGCGTAAAGCGCACGGCGCTTTCGGTCTTATTGACGTGCTGCCCGCCCGCGCCCGACGAACGAAACGTATCGACCTTAAGATCAGCGTCGCGAATTTCGATCGGCACGTTTTCGTCAACGACTGGCGTCACGGAAATGCTGGCAAAGCTCGTATGCCGCCGCGCGTTCGCGTCATAAGGGCTAATGCGAACCAGCCGATGAACGCCCGATTCCGTCTTGAGCCATCCATAAGCGTTATGCCCCGAAATTTGGATCGTGGCGGATTTCAATCCCGCCTCTTCGCCCGCAGTCTCCTCAAGCCACGAAACTTTATACCCATGCTGCTCGGCCCAACGAACGTACATGCGCAAAAGCATCTCGGCCCAATCCTGCGCCTCGGTGCCGCCCGCGCCCGAATTGACCTCAAGATAGCAATCGTTGGCGTCCGCTTCCCCGGACAGCAAGCTTTCGAGCTCGCGCCGCGCGGCCGTCTCGCGCAAACCGAAAACGGCATTCTCGGCCTCGGTCACCATCGGCGCATCGCCTTCGGCCTCGGCCAGCTTAATCAATTCGACGTTTTCGTTAAGCCCGTCCGCGATCTCGCGGTACCCTTTGATGGCCTGATCCAACTGCGTGCGTTCGCGCATGATCCTTTGCGCGCGCACCGCGTCATTCCACAGATCCGGATTTTCGGCAAGACTATTCAGTTCGTCGAGGCGCGCGACGGCAGTATCGTAGTCAAAGATGCCTCCTCAGCAGAGTCAACGATTTCTCGATGTCCGCTATAGCTGTAAGGATTTCCGCGCGCATAAAAGCTTTCCGGTTAACTATTTCAAGGGGGCCTAAATGACCCGATTAAAGGGAAAAAGCAAGGATCTTGTCAGGAAATATACCTAAAAAGCTCGGTTTGCTTATTAAAAACCCCGTCACAGGGCCGCCCGGGCAACCTTTCCCTGTGGGCCATCCAATAAAAAGAACTGGCCGTCTCCGCAAGACTCATGGTGAAAAAAGCAGATATTTCAAAAATTACCGGCGTGCCATTTTTCTTCACGACAGGCCGGTATTTCTCGTCGCCGTCGTCCTCGGCAACGTAAAAAAGGGAAATAAAATTTGGAACGTACGCATTGATTTTTTCGCCTTTCTCGTTCCAAACAACAACGCTTTTTCCGCCCTTGCCTGTCACCGGCCGATAAGTCATGGAAACGAGGCTGTTTTCCCTTCCCCTTTCCAACGTCAGTTCCTCGCCGACGCAAAAAGGCAAAAGAGGCAAAAGCCCGCCATTATGTTTAAGTTTTTCCGGATCTGAAAAATCTATCGAATATTTTTTCGACGCCTTTGCCTTCGCTCTTTCATAAAAAGCATTAACGCTTTTCTCGTCCTGATCCGTCATCCTCGCGTCGCTTTTCAAAAAGTGCAAAAGATCGCTGACGATTCCGTCATAAGAATCTTTAAAAAGTCTGCGACACACCTCCGCGCCAGACATCCCCATGTGATGAAAGCCCGGCCGCTGAAGCCCTTTCCGAAAAAAATCCGAATCCGTATAAACACGCTCTCCGCAACACGAACAAATTGCGCGAATATTTTTGTCCCAACCCAGCCTCTCGTTATAGGTTTCGGAAGAAAACAAAGCGACATCGCCGTCGCTATCTCTCGACAAACGACCGTCCGGCCCGCGCGCAAAGGCAAATATGGTTTCTCCGGGATTCATAGCTTCTTTTTACCCGGAATCTATGAAAGTAATAAGTCCTCACGAAAGTAATCAAATAACCATTTGAAATAACTATCTTCCCTGCGCCACCAACTTCGACGGATCCTCGCGCGCGGCTTTAATGATCTCATCCGCCAGTTCCTTAACGACGCCTGACGTCGCGCTGGCTTCGACCTCGCCTTTTTCGGTGTGAGCGACGACGCGCCTGCGAATTTCCATACGCGCCGACCCGCCCGGAAAATACTTGGACAAAACCGTCCTTGCAGGCCCGGCGCCCAACGCATTGTAAAGCTGCGTGCGCAACAACACATCTTCAACCGACGTCGACAACGCCCACAATTCGACAGGTCCCAGCGTATTAATCAAATGCTGTTCGTAACGCCCTTCTGTGGTCGACAGAAGCATCAGAACCGGAGCGCCCGTCGGCCTCGGCCCCGTCAGCTTGTACCGCATGATCCACTTCGCAGTATCGGAAAGACCGAAGCGCTGAGCGGTTTCATTGATCGCGCTATCCGAAACGGCAGTTCCGCAGATCCACACGCCCGTCGCAAGATCGACCATATCCTTTGAAAAGTCGTCCAACAGCTGCGACGCCAAAACGATCTGAACGCCCCATTTGCGTCCTTCGCGAACGTCGCGAATCACCTGCGCGCGCACGGAAGGGCTAGAACTTGTGCGATGGAATTCGTCGAAACACAGGCGTTTAGGCGTCTCGCGAATATCGCGAATGCGCGCCTCATGATAGGGCCGGTATTTCTCGGGAACCGACCGCAACATATCTGGTCCCAACCACCACAAGCGCACGGTCACATGGCGCGCCAACATGTACATAATGGCGGTCTGCCGATCGGCATTCGCATCGCCTTGCGGAGAAACGTCCTGCAAATCCACCGCAACGACGCGCGAATCGCCGACGTCAAACCGCGTCACGCCCGCCAGAATCGGAAACTCCCGCACGGCCGACGCAATCATGCGTTCAAACGCATGAAGAACCGATTCCGCCGACGACCCGACCTGCGTTTCCTCAAGCAGCGCCCGGATCTGCGGCCTGCGAGTCGCGGTAACGGCGTCAACAAGCGTCGGCGCGGCATGGCGTTGAGCCAACATCGCTTTGTGAAATTCGCCTTTGTCGAACAAAGCGTCGACTACGTCCCACCAATAAGGATTAGGCGGCAACTTAATGTCCAGCTGCTTGATCGCGCCATCGACCTCCGGTTCGATCTGCACCAAATACGGCCTCGGTTCGGCGTTCGCGGCCTGATCGTCGCGCCAACGGAACATCTCGTCGATGCAAAGAGCGACCAACTGCACCATGCCGTCGTAAGGTTCCTTCTGTCCCGGCGGCGTGCACAAAAGGGTCAAAAGCTCGACAAGATAGGAATGTTCTTCCGGCAAAGGATAACGGCACCCCAACTGCGTATCGAACGGATTAATCGCAAACTCGGGAAGCATGCGCAGCTTGAAATGCATGGCCTCGAACCGCCGCTCCGGAGGCAGCGCCTCGCGCACAAGCGAAATCAGCCCCGCCGACGACGGCCCGATATCGAGAACGGCGACATACGGCAACTTAGCGACGCCCGCAGATAAAATGGTGCCCAGATTAAGCGCGTTCATCAAAACCGATTTACCGGAGCCCGGTTGCGCGAAAATCAAATCGAACCATAAAGACGTCAAGGTAGACCCGGATTGATACGGCCACGCGCGTCCATCGGACGTGCGAAAAATGACAGAGCCCTCCTTAAACGGCGACGACGCGCGCTGCCAAGGATAAAGCTTAATGGTCTCCTTGAAAGGCGCGATCACAGGCGGCGCCGTCGATGCGCATGCGATCCCCAACGCCGAGGACATCAACACCTCAAGCGGATCGCCGCCCATCGAAGAAACCTGGCAATATCCCCACGCCTCAAGCGCCTGCGTCAACGCGCCGAGACGCGTTTCCATAAGCTTGCGATCGTTATACGGCGCAAACGTCGCGATCGACACGCGCAATTTCACGACGGGCTCGCTTTGCGACATTTTCTGCAACGCCAGCATGGATTCGCGAATCTGCTTATTGACCTGATTGGTAAAAGCCAAAACGCCCGCGACGAAAGTCCGGAACGTCGATCCGTGCGTCCCGCCGCTCTCAACCAAAAACGAGATTCGGAAAGGCACGTCATTATCGATCAAACGATTCAAAAGCTGGGGAAACGGCGACGGCTCCGTCGGCGCGAGCGTCATATCCACGCCGCCCCACAGAAGAGGCCCGATGCGCACAAGACGGTTCGAAACAACGACAGCATCCTCGGTACAAATTTGCCGCCGCAATGCGGGCCAAAGAATGTCCGACATATCCGCAACCCCATGCTGCGGCGCGCGCGGCAATATAGGATCGCCCGGAACGTTAGCCCGCCAATCCTTATGCCCCACTTGCGGATAAATACTGAGCTTAACCGACGCCAACGCCTCATGAACATTGACAGTCTCTGCCCGCATCCCCAGTTCTTCCAAAGACGCGGCAACTGACGAAACATAGCTCTTGTGGCGCATGCGCAAAACGTCCAGCGCTTGCATGGGGTATTGCGCTTCGGACGCATTGACCCATTTCTTGGCCGCCCGCTCTTTCAGTCCCGCCTGAAGCTCGTTCTTGCTCAAAGACGACGGACGCGTCCACAAAACGAACCAGATTTCCTCGTGCGCGATAAACCGCGCCAAATTGCGCTTACGCTCGACCAAAAGATCGTTAAGCTCCAAATCCATCGCACGCATGGCCGTGCGGTTGTTGTTCATGATGCTGTCAATATCCAACTCGGCCAAGGCCGGATCGCGCGAGAAATAAATCTGCATGGCATAGCCGGGGCGATCGAACCGCGCCCCGAGCTTAAGCGTAGCCTGCTCGATGATCCATGCATACTCAACGTCGCCAATCAGCTGACGCGCGCCACATTCCTTGACAAAAGAAACCAGCGATCCGTCATTGGCAACAAGCGTAACATCGTCGTCCGCCGTTTCCAGTTGGACGAACGACTCGATTGGCTGATGAAAAGCCATCATCAGCGATGCGGCAGCTTCGTCAAAGATCTCGAACATCTCGATGCTCGCAAGAGAAAGGGCAGAGTCACAAGGCCAAGTATCCTAGAAGAAATTCTATGAATAAATACCTAATGAACCCGCAAAAGCGACGGCGAAAAACGACAGAAGCGAAAGGAAGAATCGACGAAAGCGCACGCCCGGACCTGCGCCGGATTTATCGGCCCAGCCCCAAAAACGCAAGGCGCTCGAAACGTCCGCACGCCTTAGGCTTTGTTCCTCGCCAATTCGGACAGCTGGCGCTGCAAGGCGGCTATTTTACTTTGGACGTCGTCGCCGGAAGCCGCGTTTTGCGCTGCGGCTTTCGAGGTTTCTGGCGTCGGGACGGCCGAGAGCTTTCTTTTGATCGAGCACGCTGACCCAGACGAATCCGATGCCTTGCCCTTCTCGACCGATTTATCAGAAGCTTTGTCGATCTTTTCCTTAACCTTTTCCGCGTTTGGAACCGCCACCGGAGCCTTATCCGCCGCTTTTTCCGTAGAACAGCTGGAAATAGCCCCGCTGCAACATTTGGTATCGGTCTTTTCGCCCTTAAAGCCCACCATGCCGAACGGCGAAAACATCTGCATCGTGCTTTCGAACATCGCCATGTTCTGCTTGCTCATTTGCTCGAGCGAATTATTGAAAGGAAACATGCTGCCGAAAGTCTTCTGGAAATAGTCGCGAATCTGTTCCTGATTTTTCGTCAGCGACTGAAGGCTGTGCTCAAGATATTTCGGCACGAGCCACTGCATGCTGTCGCCGTAAAAACCGATCAGGCGGCGCAAGAAGCTAATCGGAAGAAGGTTTTGGCCTGTTTTTTCTTCTTCGTCGACAATGATCTGAGCCAGAACGGAGCGCGTAATATCTTCGTTGTTCTTGGCATCGTAAACGTTAAATTCGACGCCATTTTTGACCAGTTCCGCAAGGTCGCTAAGCGTCACATACGCGCTGATGGCGGTATTGTACAAACGGCGGTTGGCGTATTTCTTAATAACGATGGACTCTTTCGCAGATACGCTCATGGCAGACCCCGGGTTTGTTAAGCTTATTAAGTTAGGTTAATTTCAGTTAACCTTTTACTATCTACACAAAAGAATTCAAGTCTTTTTTATACCAATCCCGGATCAAAGTGAATTGAGAAGGCACAGGGGACACAATAAAAATGCCGGAAAAGGCAGTGAAAAACAGATATCGGCGGTTTGGGCATTTTTATTGTGTCCCCATCGCTTCACTCTGATCCGGGATTGGCATTACTTTACTCTTGCCAGCTAGTTCCCGGGATTGCTCTTTGCATGAATTCATCGAACAACGGAACCGTAAATGCAGTGTCTCCGTGATTAGGACTCCAAATCATCCCCTTATTTATAAGCGTTTTTCTTGTCGGTCCAAAAGAATTCACGGGCCTGTCCAAAACAGAGGCAATATCACCGGATCGATGCGGTCCCGCCCCAAGCTCGGCCATGGCACGAAGATACTTTTTTTCCGACGGAGTCAACCGGTCAAAACGAACTCTGAAAAAACTTTCATCCAAAGCAGCAACGGCAAGCGGCGTTGCCTCCTCGACATCGTTAACCGTGATCGGAGACTTTGCGGCGACGGCCCACGAGTGCTTCCCCCATTCTTGAATAAAATACGGATATCCTTTCGTTTTATCGATAATCAAAGACAACGCTTCGTCGGTTATATCGACGTTTTGTTCCTTAATCGGCTTCCTGATTGCGTTAATGGCAGCGCTTTGCGTAAGCGGGCCGATTTTGGGAAACTCAAACAGCCTTTCGGCATAAGACTTTGCCTGCCCCATTCGTCCGACTAACTGAGGAAGTCCCGCACCAACCATAACGACAGGCAACTGTCGCTGAGCCGCACGATGAAGCGCGGTTATAAGCGCGGCAAGTTCTTCCTCTTTTACATACTGCAATTCATCTATAAACAACGCCAAGGCGGTTCCCGCCTTTTGGGCCGCCAATCCTGCCGCCTCCACTAAAGCTTGCAGATCGTGTTCCAAGTCTCCATTATCGGCAAGGCCCGGTTCAGGATCGAAATCATAGCCGACTTCGATATCGCCGTATTTGACCTTTAAAGATTTTGCAAAACCAGCCAAGGCGCGAAGCGCCCGCTGTGCCAAGACCCTCGCCTGCTCGTTTCTGGAAAGATTTAAAAGGGCCAATCGTAATTGAGGTGCCAATATCGCAGGAAGCGATCGATCTTCGGGTGCCTCAATTCTTAATGTCTCTATTCCCGACGCCTCAGCATCGCTTTTCATTCGGTCCAACAAGACCGTCTTTCCAACTCCGCGAAGACCTACCATCAAAACACTTTTGGCTGGCCGACCGTTACGTACGCGCTCAATAGCGATGCGAACAGCTTCGCGCGGCTCATCGCGTCCGGCAAGTTCGGGGGGCGGGGTCCCCGCCCCAGGAGAAAATGGGTTTGAAATAGGATCCATGCCGATATTATACATAAATTACGCATATTATCAATATCATTCATATATACATAATTTATATATAATTGCCGCGCAGCAGAATCACAATCCCGTAAAAAACAATAAGTTATACACACTTAAGGCCTTAGCCATTATGCTCCCTTATGGCCTCTCGGTTCAAAAATTTCCTTAAGTCACCCCTCATCGAACAAAGCCGCCAATTCCTCAGTCATAACAGGCGCAAGCTGTTCGGTATCGGCAATCATCACGGCCCGGCGATACGTCCGCGTCACGTCGTGCCCAATCCCGATAGCGGCAAGTTCGATACCCGTATGATTTTCAATCCAATCGATCACAGCTTTTAAATGCTGCTCCAGATAATTGCCCGGATTAGCGGACAACGTCGAATCGTCCACCGGCGCACCATCCGAAATAACCATCATAATCTTCCGGTCCTCAGGCCGCGCAATCAACCGGCCTGCGGCCCACAACAACGCCTCGCCGTCGATATTTTCTTTCAACAGTCCTTCGCGCAGCATAAGCCCCAAATTCTTCCGTGCGTGCCGCCATGGCTTGTCGGCCTCCTTATAAATAATGTGGCGCAAATCGTTGAGCCGTCCCGGCAATGGCGGCTTCCCGGCCTTGGCCCACGCGTCGCGCGACTGCCCGCCTTTCCATGCCCGCGTCGTAAAGCCAAGAATCTCGACCTTAACGCCGCATCTCTCAAGCGTGCGCGCAAGGATATCCGCGCTCATGGCTGCCAGAGTGATCGGCCTGCCACGCATCGACCCGGAATTATCGATCAGAAGCGTCACGACGGTATCGCGAAAATCCGTCTGCTTCTCGCGCTTATAAGAAAGAGGATGCGCAGGCGAAACCACGACTCGCGAAAGCCGCCCGGCATCGAGCAACCCCTCCTCAAGATCGAACTCCCAATGCCGCATCTGCTGCGCCATAAGCCGCCGCTGAAGGCGGTTGGCAAGGCGCGTGACAAGCGCCTGCATCGAAGCGACCTGTCGGTCGAGCATAAGCCGAAGCTTAACCAGCTCGTCATTCTGGCACAAATCCTCCGCCTTAACGGTCTCGTCAAAACGCTCCGTAAACGCGCGATAAGTCGTGATATGGAAACCAGTCCCGTCCTCACGCGCGCCACGATCCTCGGCTGCTGACGAGCCATCGGCATTGATCCCCTCGAAATCCTCGTTCTTATCTCCAAAATCGCCATCATCGTCCTCATCTCCAGCGTCCGAAGCCGTTTTAGACTCATCCTCGCGCGTTTCCTGCCTAACGTCGTCGCCATCGTCCGATTCGGATTCCACGGGCGGCTTTGTCTCCTCAACATCCGGTTCATCGTCGCCCCGAGTTATTTTCCCGAGGTGCCGAATAAGCCTTAAAGCTTCCGCCGCATAAGCTCGCTGATCGTCCAATACAGCCGCCAGCTTGGGCCAAAAACCTGCGGCATGTTTTTCGATAAACGGCCTCCAGGAGGCAATTTCCTTGTCCGCCTCCGCAGACAGAGCCTCACCGGCAAGTTTTTCCCAAGCCATAAGGCGCAACGCCCGCGCCAGCATAGGTCCCACCGATGTCGAAATATTCGTATTTCCCTTCCGGCGGCTTTCCGCGTCAATCATCGACGCAATGTTCACAGCGACTCCTTTCAGCTCGCGCGCGCCCAAAGCCTCGCAGCGCGCCTGTTCCAGCGCATCGAAAGCGGCCCTCGCTTCATCGGCGTTTTCTCCTTTAAAAGAAGCCTTAGCCCGATGCATCCGTTCACTGTGATGCCGCAACCGCAAAGCCGCCGCATCGGCCGATCCGCGAACAAAGCCCAAATCGGCTTTCGTCATCGCGCCCGGAACGTCAGGCAAGCTCAATCGCCCGCCGCCCGCTACCGGCAACGCGGCATTCGAAAATCCGACTTCAAGCTCTGTCTTACGGCCTATCGCCTTGATAGCAATAGCAGTTGCGCGTTTAAAATCGTCAGCGGATAGTGTTGGCATCGGGTACTCAGTTCTATAGAATGCGCCACTATAGCAGGGACCGATGGCTGGGGGCTAGGGATTGGAATTTGGCATAATTTCAAAGTGCCTTTCCCGAATCCTGAATCCCAAATCCTGAATCCCTCCGTATAAAAGGACAGATTATGATCGGCTTACTCCTCGTTACCCACGAAAACATCGGCGTCGAAATGCTGAAATCATTGGACTCCATCGTCGGCACCCAAAAACAGGTCCAAGCGATCACCATCGCTCCAAATGACGACATGGAGACCTGCCGCGATAGAATTTTTGCAGGAATCAAAACGGTCAACAGCGGCGACGGCGTCGTCATTATGGTCGATATGTTCGGCGGAACGCCCAGCAATCTTGCGATTGCATCGATGCCCTTGGGCCACGCCGTCGTCCTTGCAGGCGTCAACATGCCGATGCTGATAAAACTCGCGTCCGTCCGCGCGACGATGCCTCTTCTCGAAGCGGCGCGCGAAGCCGAAATGGCGGGAAGAAAATACATCCAGCTCGTTTCGGAAACGCTGACGGCAGGGCAAAGCCGATGAAGGAGGACGATGAGTTGTGCGCAATCGCGACGATAGCCAACAAACGCGGTCTTCACGCGCGCGCGGCGGCAAAGTTCGTTAAAACCGCCGAAACTTTTTGCGCAAATATCGAAGTTATCAAAGACGATGTCCGCGTTTCTGGCCGGTCGATCATGGGATTGATGATGCTAGCCGCCGCAACCGGATCGACGATCCGTTTATGCGGAAAAGGAACGGACGCCGCCGAAGCCCTCGAAACCCTGACGGAACTTGTGAAACGGAAATTCGATGAAGAATGAAGGCCACCGCAAAGTAACGGGCATCGGCGTCTCTCCGGGAATAGCCATCGGCCCCGCATTCATAATCGAGCAAAGCGGCATTCCCGTGCCGGAATATGCCATTTTGCAGACCCACGTCGAAAAGGAGCTAAAGCGCCTGCGCGACGCGGTCTCGAAAGTGCGGACGCATTTAGGCCAGCTCAAGCAAAAAGCGAAAAGCCTGCCCGCAGGCGCGGACGACATGATGCTCCTGCTCGACGCGTATATCGGCATGCTGTCGGGCTCGCGCCTGATCCGAGGCGTCGAAGACATCATCGTCAAAAACCGCCTCAACGCCGAAGCCGCCATACAAAAACAGATCAATTCCCTGAAAGCCGATTTCACGGCAATGAACGACCCGTATCTCGCGGCGCGCGCCGACGACGTCGGCGAAGTCGGCTCACGTCTTTTGCGAAGCCTTTTGCAGCAAAACTATAACCCGTTCGCCGAAGCCCCCGAAGGCTGCGTCATCCTTGCCGAAGAGATCACGCCCGCCGACGCCGCCTTAATGGATCCGGGCCGCGTCACAGGGTTTGCGACAGTCTTAGGCGGCGCCGAAGGCCACGCCGCAATCATCGCGCGCGCCGTAGGACTGCCCGCGATTTCCGGCGTCGGCGCGCTAACTCACGGCGTCAAGACCGGCGACATTGTCATTATCGACGGCACCAACGGCGAAATCCATATCCGCCCCGACGCCGAAACTCTGGCGCGCTATCGTCAGGAAGTCGCACGCCGCAAGCAGGAAGAAAAGCGCCTGAAAGCCCTGCGCAACGTCCCCGCGACGACGCTCGACGGCAAAATGATCACGCTACAAGCCAACATGGAACTGCCGCGAGATCTCGAAGCCGTCGCGGACTCCGGCGCGACGGGCGTTGGCCTGCTACGCACCGAATTTATGTTCATGAACCGCGCGACGTTGCCCGGCGAAGACGAACAATACGAGACCCTGCGCGGCATCGTCGAAAAGCTAAACGGCGCGGTCCTGACCGTACGCACGCTGGATGTCGGCGGCGAGAAAATTGCCTCAGCGTTAGGCGGCGCGGCCGAGGAAAGCGCCAACCCCGCCCTTGGCCTGCGCGCCATCCGGCTGGGCCTCAAAGAACCCAAGTTGCTCGAAACGCAGCTTGCGGCCATTTTACGCGCAAGCATGCACGGCCCCGTGCGCATTTTGATTCCGATGGTTTCAAGCATCGCCCAGATGCATCAAGTCCGCACACATATTTTGCATACCGAGCGCCGCCTGCATCGGCGCGGCATTAAGCTCAAAGGCCTGCCGCCCGTCGGCGCGATGATCGAAATCCCCGGCGCGGCGCTGGTCGCGGACGCGCTGGCCAAGACTTGCGACTTTTTCTCGATCGGCAGCAACGACCTGACCCAATATACGCTTGCCATCGACCGCGGCGACGACGGCGTGGCGGACCTATACGATCCCTTCCACCCGGCAGTCTTAAGATTGATTCAGTTTACAGTCGCGGCGGCATGGCGCGCAAACATCCCGGTCGCGCTATGCGGCGAAATCGCAGGCGATCCGCGCGCCACAGCCCTTCTTCTTGGCCTTGGCCTGCGCGAATTTTCGATGGCCCCTTTACGCCTCCCGGCGGTCAAGAACGAGATCATGAAAATCTCGCTCCCCCAAGCAAGCGCCTTTGCCGAGAAGGTTCTAAACAAAGTCAATCAATCCGAAATTGCGGATCTTCTCAAACAAGGCCCCGCGAGCACGAAATAAAACAAAAAAGGCCAAGAAAACGTTCTTGGCCTTCGCAAATGCGAGAAATAAAGATAAAGAAGCCTACGCGGCCATCAACTCCGCGAGCGTATCGGTCAAAAAGGCCTCAAGCCGTTCGCGGCGAGCCGCTTCGTCAGCCCGCGCAGCTTCCTCGGCCGCTTCAAGAGCCCGCAAAGCTTCGACATATTGGACGAAATCGATAACCATTAATAATCCCCTCACTTGATAAGCAAATGTATACCATATTTTATGTAGTAAATAAAGTATGAAAACATAATCGCAACTGTCGTAAAATCGCATCAGCCGCAAAAACTCTTTTCACGAAAATAATTTTTCTCTTCCCAAAGACTTGATTCCTATATACAAGGGCCTTGTTTGTGATTGCATCTCAATCGAAACCCGTCTGGGAACGGCTATCCCACTCAGAAATTTTGCAAAACTCAATACGGTCCAATGGGTTGACCTAACAGCAAATTACCGATTCACTTGTACAACTATGGAGCTCCACCGCATGACTGCTGCGCTTGTCGGCAAAACTATTGCTATCCTCGCCGCGAACGGCTTTGACGAAAACCAAATGACTGAAATTCAACGTGCTTTAACGACAGTCAAAGCGACATTTAAAACGATTGCCCCCGAACAAGGCGTTGTCAACGGCTGGCAAAAGGATCACTGGGGCCACTATTTCCCGGTCGATGCGCAAATCGGCGAAGCTTTAGGCTCCGATTTTGACTTTCTCGTAATCCCCGGCGGCGAGCGTGCGATTGCAAAGCTTAAAACGAATTTGCACACGCGCCGCATCGTCAACCACTTTTTCGAAGCCGGAAAGCCCATTGCCGCCATCGGCGCTGGCGTTTCGCTGCTAGATTTATCGCCGAAATCGGCAGGTCTTTCGGTCTCTGCGCCCGAAGAATTCCGCGAAGAACTAACCGCCGCCGAAATTGAAATCAGCGAAAACGATCAGGAAATTTGCAACGGAGTTTTAACCTCGAACGGCAGCGACCACGCGTCATGGGCCACGCAAGCGCTGACGCTTTTCAGCAAGGCCGAGCAAGAACTGCAAGCGGCGTAACCTCCTCGCCGCGGGAGGAATAGTGCCCCAAAACCCCTTTTCTTCCCTAAGTCTTGCTTCTGACTATGCGCGCCTTGTCAACAGGCAGATCAAAGCCCCCGACATCGCCGCCCCAAATATCTTGACGACAGCGCTGCCGCACCGCGACCCGTCGCGGGCTTGCGCGCTTATTCTCTCGCCGCACCCCGACGACGAATGTCTGACAGGCGCGTTTCCCTTACGTCTGCGGCGCGAGGATAACTGGCAAATCGTTAACCTCTGCGTCACGCTGGGCAGCGACCGCATGCGCCAAAACGAGCGCAAGCACGAACTCGCCAAAGCCTGCGCCGTCCTCGGTTTCGACTGCCTGCTTCCGAAAGAAAACGGCCTTTCGAACATCACGGTCGCCGCACGGGAAAACGACGCCGAATGGCCCGAAAAAGTCGAAACGATCAAGGCTGTTTTCGACGCCCTGCGTCCCCAAGCAATCTTTCTCCCCCACGCCGAAGATGGACACGCAACGCATATTGGCACGCACTTCTTAGGCATGGACGCCTTGGCGAAAATGCCAAACGATTTTTCCTGCGTCGTGGCGCTGACCGAATACTGGCAGCCCCAACCAAAACCAAACACACTGATCGGCCTTGACGCGCAAACGACGGCGACGCTGCTCGACGCCCTTGCCTGCCACGCCGGAGAAGTGGCAAGAAATGGATACGATCGGCGTTTTCCCGCCTACCTTATCGACAACGTCCGGCGAAGCGAACGCGTGCTCGGCCAAGGCCAAAAAGCCCCAGCCATGGATTTCGGATGTCTCTATAGCCTTGGCTCATGGACGAACGGAAAATTCGCCCTCGCGACTCATAATCAGGCAATAGGGGCAGAAGAATCGCCAAACCCATACCAATATTTTGGTGAACTAGCTCCCCGTCAAAAACCATCGCCCTCCCCCCGAAAGCAGTGATCTATTTGAAATCTCAGTTAAAACAAAAATTTCCTCGAGTCATTTCTCCAATGGGTCATGTTCATAGGCGTGTTAAGATCAGCAATAACAGGCCCGAAAAAATCGTTTTAAACAAACGGGTTAGGCAAAAAATCCTCTTCCTGCACGGAAAAGTTTATTTTCTTGCTTTCAAACTCGCGAATCATAGAATTAGGGCTTTGATTTAGTATGGTAATTCCTATATATACTCGGAGCCTTGGTGGCTCAGAAACGTTTTTCGCAAAAAGGCAAGAGCATTCTTGCCCGTTTTTGCGAATTCTTTTTTCGGGTTTCTAAAAACCCGAACGTAAGACAACTGTGTTCCTTTGGGGACAGGATAGAATGGCAATAAACAAAAAACCGGCGAAGAAAAAACCCGCTCCGCGCGCAACTGGAGCGAAGAAAACGAAACCCTCGCAAAAGGCAAAGCCCCTCGCCAAGAAAGCGAAACCGGTCGCCGTCAAGGCTGCGGTAAAGGCGAAGCCCGCGCCGAAAGCCGCCGCGAAGGCAGCAAAGCCCGTAGAGAAAAAGAAAAAAACGTCGGCAGTTCCCGAAACGCCCGACGTCAAGGCACAAACTCCTGCGGTAACGGCAAAGCCCGACCCCAAACAAGCGCCCCTTCCGCTGGCGACGCCCGACGACCCCTTGAAACCCGAAGAAGACAAAACGGAAGACTCCCTCGCAAACGCGGCAGCCAACGCGATCAAGCAAATGATCAAACGCGGCCGCGAACGGGGCTATGTCACACTTGACGAAATCAACGCCGCGCTGCCGCAGGATAAAATCAATTCCGACTTGATCGAAGACACGATGGCGATGCTCTCCGAAATGGGCATCAGCGTCACGGAAGGCGACGACGAAGATTCGCCAAAAGCCCAGAAAGAAGGCGAAGAAGAAGAAAAAGAAGAAAAGGAAGAAGATAGCGGAAATCTCAGCGACGACGCGGGCCGAACGGACGATCCTGTGCGCCTGTACTTGCGCGAAATGGGTTCGGTAGAACTTCTAAGCCGCGAAGGCGAAATCGCGATTGCGAAACGCATCGAAGCGGGTCGCGAAATGATGATCAGCGGCATCTGCGAATCCCCGCTGACGATTCAAGCCATCCTCGGATGGCATGACGCGCTCAACGAAGGCAAAATGCTGTTGCGCGACATTATCGACCTCGAAGCGACCTACGGCGGCGCGCCGACGTCCGAAGCCGAGATGCTGGGAGAAGGCGAAAGCGCCGAAGCGCCCGAAGAAAAGAGCGAAGCGCCCTCCGAAGAAGACAGCGAAGGCGGCGGATTCGACGACGAGGATCAGGAAAATCTTTCCCTGTCGATGCTTGAAGAAAAACTGAAACCGCAAGTTTTGGAAACCTTCGAAAAGATCAGCGGCGCCTACAATCGTTTATACAAGTTGCAAGCGGCCCGAATCGCATCGACGCAAAAAGGCGAAGCGCCCTCGCCGCAATCGGACAAAAAATTCAATAAAACGAAAGAAGAACTTGTCGATCTCGTCCGCACGGTGCGCCTCAACAACAACCGCCTCGAACAACTGGTCCAGCAGCTCTATACGCTGAACCGCCGCTTGGTTGGCATCGAAGGCCGCATCTTGCGCCTAGCGGGCGACTGCGGCGTCAGCCGCGACGATTTCCTCGCGCGGTACACCAACCACGAACTCGACCGCAAATGGTTGCACGACGTTCTCAACGGCAAGGTCGTCGCGCCGCCCAAGAAACCGGCACCCAAGGGCCAAAAAGCGGCGAGCCATGCAGCCAGCGCGGAAACGGGCGAGCCTAAATTTGTCGCGCCCAACGTCAAAGGCTGGACCAAATTCATCGAACGGCACGATGCCGAAATCGAACGCCTACGCGCCGAAATCGCGTCAATCTGCGACGAAGCTGGTTTGCCGCTTGGCGATTTCAAGCGCATCGTCATGACGGTGCAAAAAGGCGAACGCGAATCCAACCGCGCAAAGAAGGAAATGGTCGAAGCCAACCTGCGCCTCGTCATCTCCATCGCCAAGAAATATACGAACCGAGGCCTGCAATTTCTCGACCTCATTCAAGAAGGCAACATCGGCCTTATGAAAGCGGTCGAAAAGTTCGAATATCGCCGCGGCTACAAATTCTCGACCTACGCCACATGGTGGATCAGACAGGCAATTACGCGTTCCATCGCTGACCAAGCCCGCACGATCCGCATCCCGGTGCATATGATCGAAACGATCAACAAGCTTGTGCGCACCAGCCGCCAGATGCTTCACGAAATCGGCCGCGAGCCGACGCCCGAAGAACTGGTCGAAAAATTGCACATGCCCTTGGAAAAAATCCGCAAGGTCATGAAGATCGCGAAAGAACCGATCAGCCTCGAAACCCCCATCGGCGACGAGGAAGACTCGCACTTAGGCGATTTCATCGAAGACAAAAACGCCGTCCAGCCGCTGGACTCCGCCATTCAAGGCAACCTGCGCGAAACGACGACGCGCGTCCTCGCCACGCTCACGCCGCGCGAAGAACGCGTCCTGCGCATGCGCTTCGGCATCGGCATGAACACAGACCACACGCTCGAAGAAGTCGGCCAACAGTTCAGCGTCACCCGCGAACGCATCCGCCAAATCGAAGCCAAGGCTCTGCGTAAACTCAAACACCCCTCGCGCTCCAGAAAGCTGAGAAGCTTCCTCGACACATAGACACACGAGAAGGGGACATAGCCAATAACCCCCAGCAGAGCTGGGGGTTTGGTGGGGAACCGCTATAGCCAATCCAATATAAAATGATTATAATAGGGGAATGACATACCCTCTGA
>CAYVBP010000036.1:0-16610 GCA_964449155.1 uncultured Rhodospirillaceae bacterium
TGAGGTATTTTCAAAACAACTGTTGCACTTCAAATGTGAATCCACCTCCCCGCCTGCGCGGGGATGACGGCGTTTGTTGTTGTGGAGTCACTTCATGGGCTCGTCGGTATAACGCCCTTCACTCACTCGGATGTATACCTTCCTTTAGTCGCCCCGCCTGAGGCGGGGGTTTTGTAAGGACTTATAATACCAATCCCGGATCGCAGTGAATCGAAAGGGCACGGGGGACACAATAAAAATGCCGGAAAAGGCGGTATGGAACGGGTAACGGTGGTTCGGGCATTTTTATTGTGTCCCCTCCTGTCCCTTCGATTCAATCTGATCCGGGATTAGTATGACCTGCGCCCGATGCTTCTTTTTGACGGTCGGTACAATTCTGATGGATTATGGTTATGCGCCCTGATTTTTTATGGTACATTTTCCCCGTTATCCCTATAGCACAGAGGCACACCATGACCCTTAATAGCCGCATTGAAGCTCTTAAACAAAAGCACGACAAACTTGAAAAACAGTTGCGCGAAGAATCCGGCCGCGCATCGGCAGACCCCGCCCTGTTACATCAGTTGAAATCTCAAAAGCTTAGCGTCAAGGACGAAATCGAAAAACTTTCGAAAGATGTGGCTTCTCTTGCTTGATTTTCCTTTCTTCTTTCAAGGCCGGCGTTATGCCGGCCTTTTTACTTGCTTCTTTATTGAAATTGCGAAACACAAAGCCCATATTACCCGTAGCTTCTATCTTCACCACTTGAGGAGACTTTATGACTGACCCGTTCTTTCGTTCCGGCGTTGTCGGCCTTGACCGCGTTTCTTTAGACGCGGGCTTGCGCGCGCACATGCAGCGCATCTTTGCCTATATGTCAGGCGGCTTGGCCATCACGGGCCTTTTGGCATGGGTAACGGCGCATTACTTTGCCACGGCTATCTTCGGATCTCCGTTGCGCTGGCTTGTTATGATCGCTCCGTTGGGATTCATTATCGCAATGAACCTGCGCATGAACTCGATCAGTCTTTCGGGGCTTAAAACCCTGTTTTGGCTGTTTTGCGCCACGATGGGGCTGTCAATGGGCGCCATATTCCTTGTCTATACAGACGCCAGTATTGCGCGCGCGTTTTTCATTACCGCCGCTACGTTCGGCGCTATGAGCCTTTGGGGCTATACGACGAAAAGCGATCTGTCCGGAATGGGTTCGTTCCTGTTGATGGGCGTTTTCGGCTTATTGATCGCTTCGCTTGTTAACATCTTTATGATGTCCTCAATGCTCCAGTGGATTGTTTGCGTTGTCGGCGTCTTGGTCTTTACCGGCCTGACCGCGTGGGACGTTCAGCGCCTTAAGCACATGTACGCAGAAGCTTATGGGTCTGAGGCTAACGATAAGGTGGCCGTGTTCGGCGCATTGTCTCTTTACCTGAACTTTATCAACGCGTTTCAATTCCTGTTGCAGCTTACGGGAACGCGTCGCGACTGATCGGGGTTCTTGGTCATTAAAAACCCCGCCTTCAGCAGGCGGGGTTTTTTACGTTTGGATACCAAGCTCGCAAAGTGAAGCGAAGGGGACACAATAAAAATGCCCAAACTGCGGTTCTCCGTTCCGCACTGCCTTTTCCTGCATTTTTATTGTGTCCCCCCCCTGTCCCTTCGATTCAATCTGATCCGGGATCGGTATAACTAACCGCGCTTGGGTTCTTCGCGCGGGGGGATCGGGACCGGCCTTTTGTCGGGATCGTTTAGATACGTATTTACCGTTACGATCGCCGTATCGACGCGAGGTATTGGCAACGGCTTTTTCGCTATGGTTTCGGCCATATAGTGGGCTATGGCACCCGCTCCTTCGCTGTGGTAGGCGCGACGGCCCAGATTGTTCAACGGATACCACAACGCGCGATCCTCCGCACGCAACCATAAAAATTGCGCCGGGGCCAACACGCCGCCACCGTTTCGCGCCCATTGAAGAACGCCCAGTATGGCCGTCGTTCTCCATGCATGCTTCGCAAGAATAGGGCCGAGAAGCCCGCCAAGCTTGGGGTCGTTGAGGATTTTGTCGATTTCTTTTCGCACATCTTCGCTTGGGGCGAATCCTTTTTGCGGCGACCACTGTTGGGCAAGACGGCC
Source organism: uncultured Rhodospirillaceae bacterium (assembly GCA_964449155.1). Lineage (GTDB taxonomy): Bacteria > Pseudomonadota > Alphaproteobacteria > UBA9219 > UBA9219 > CAIXLI01. Next base: position 2,110 of record CAYVBP010000036.1, read on the forward strand.
AAGAAATGCGTCGCTTTCTTCTCGCTTTTGAACGCCCTTCAGCGCAAAGGCCGCGAGAAGGCCCCTCATGTGAATCGGAAGAGACGAAACGGAACCGGTCCAGCGCGGGCCCAGCTGTTGAATGAAGGCGCGACGGACCGAGTCTTTGTCCGGAACTTTATTGCGAACGGGGATTCTGTTCCACGACAGCCACTCTTCGGGAGAAAGAGCCTCGGCAAACATCGGCAGTTTGTCGGGAACGATTGAGCCAAGAATGCGCCCAGTTTTTGCCGGATTGAATTTGACTATCGGCGAAATGACTGGCCACATCTTTGCTTGAACCGCAATCAAAGATTCAAGCGTATGTCTTGTTAAAAATTTGTTTTGCGGCGAGAACACTGTTCCGTAAAGCACGATGCCGACAAGCGGCGGAAGAAGAAGCCACCTGTAATACATTTCTGCCTCCGCGCCGAGAGCCTTGATCGGAAGCATCGTAAGTGCGTAATAAGACGAAAGATCGCTTCCCGGAACCTGTTTCAAATAGGCCACGCCGAAACAGGCGTCTGTCAGAGCGAAAATTTGCGACGGGGGTTTTTCGCCTTGTACTTTTGCGGTGAGAAGCCAGTCGAGGCACGCGCCGTATTTATTGGGCGTGAAAAGGTTGATAACCCATAATTCTGAATATCTGAGCCAACGAAAAAAGTTGTCGAGCCAAAAATCGCCTGTCGACGCCCATATTAGCCATAAGATGCCAAATAAAAGGACAGCGACAATTACCAGCAATACGGCGGGTTCGCCTTGGTTCGATGCGCTCATAAATTACGCTCTCAGTTTCTTAATGACATCGTCTAGCTGATCCAGATCCGTATAAAAAAGGGTTAACGTGCCGCTTTTTCCTTTTGTCGCGATTTTGACCTTGAGGCCGATGACGCGTTCGATTTCGGTTTCCAGCGCAAGAACATCCGCGCTTTCGTTTGGATTTGCGCGTTTTTTATGAACTTCGGGGTTGATCTGGCTTTTTTTGGCAAGCGTTTCGGTTTGTCTGACGTTCAAACCTTTTTTGACGACGATGCGGGCCAGTTGAAGCGCGTTGTCGGTCGGCACAAGCGCGCGCGCATGACCTGTTGTCAGCTTGCCTTCGGCAATCATGTTCCTGACTTCGCGCGGCAGCGATAGAAGGCGGAGCATGTTCGTTATGTGCGGACGGCTTTTGCCGATGATTTTTCCGAGCGCTTCCTGCGTGTGGCCGAATTCCTCGATCAGTCGTTTGTAGCCCTCGCCCTCTTCGATGGGAGAAAGATCTTCGCGCTGGACGTTTTCGATGATACCGAATTCCATCGCTTCGCGGTCTGTGAGCTCGCGGACAAGAACAGGAACGTCGTGCTGCCCGGCAAGCTGCGCCGCGCGCCAGCGACGTTCGCCTGCGATGATTTCGTATGAGTCGCGCGCGCCTGCAATCGGGCGCACGAGAAGCGGTTCGAGTATGCCGCGCTCGCGGATCGAGTCCGCGAGTTCTTGCAACGCTTCTTCGTCGAAATGGCTGCGCGGCTGGAACTTGCCGGATCGTAGCCATGCCGTCGGCAAACGCTGGACTCCGCCCTGCTTCGCCCCGGCCGCAGCAGAATCCCCGCTGGAAACGGCTTGATAGGCCGCGTCGATATCTCCGAGAAGCGCCGACAGTCCGCGTCCGAGGGGAGAGGGTTTTTGCGAGGGTCCGGCCATGTGTTTTCCTTTTTAGAAAGAGACTATACTGTTCCTGTTTTCGGCGCTTCTTCGACATCGGCATTTTCGCCGGGCTGTTCGAGAACGCCGAATTCGCGCTTAAGAAGTTCGCTGGCAAGCTGCATGTAGGCCCGTGAGCCGCTGCATTTCAAATCGTAGAGCAATACCGGCTTGCCGTGCGACGGCGCTTCGGATACGCGCACGTTTCGGGGAATGACGGTTTCGTAGACTTTGTCTCCAAAAAAAGAACGAACGTCGCTGGCGACTGCGTCGGAGAGGCTATTGCGCTTGTCGTACATCGTTAGAATTACGCCCTGTATTTCAAGCGCCGGATTGAACCGGGAACGAATGGCTTCTATCGTTTGCAGCAAGCTTGAGACGCCTTCGAGCGCGTAGAATTCAGGTTGAAGCGGAATTAGGATCGCTTGAGAGGCCACAAGCGCATTGAGCGTTATGAGATTCAAAGATGGCGGACAATCGATGAAGATAATGTCGTAGTCTTTCGAGCTACGGTCGAGCGCATCTTTCATGCGCGATTCACGACGGTCCATCGTTACAAGCTGAATTTCGGCGCCCGCCAGATCGGCAGACGATGTTATGATTGACAGGTTTGGGATGATCGTCGGCTTGGCGACATCTTCAACCGACATGCCATCAAACATCAGCTCGTAACTACCGAGTCCGCGGTCCACACGCTCGAAGCCGAATCCTGTCGAGGCGTTGCCTTGAGGATCCGCATCGACGACAAGGACTCTTTTCCCGACGGCCGCCAACGCTGTGGCAAGGTTTACCGTCGTGGTCGTTTTTCCAACCCCGCCTTTTTGATTGACGACAGACAGTATTCGACAGGATGCGGTCATTATTGGTTGAGTTAACGTTTTGGCCGAAGATTCTTTATCGCTAGTATCTTTCCCGTTTCGTCGCTTCGGCTTCGATGGATTTCCGCGTTGAATGTCCAATATTTTTCGGCCAGTGTCAATTCTTCGCTTGCGCCTTTTCCTTTTAAAAACAGGCACAAACTATCTTTTCTTGTCAAGGCGTTAGCATATTTCAATAGTTCCGGAAGCGGCTTGAGAGCTCTGGCTGTAACGACATCCGCTTTGAGATCGCGCAGGTTTTCTATTCTTTCTTGATGAACGGTGACGTTGAGTTTGAGTTCGCGAACGACGGCCTTTAAAAACTCGGCTTTTTTTCCAATGCTTTCGATGGCGTGAACGTCTATCGGACGATTGTCGTTTTTGGCGAGAATGGCGAGGACAAGACTTGGAAATCCGGCACCAGCCCCCATATCGGCGATTGTTTTTGCTGAGTCCGGGATCATCGGCATTAGCTGTGCGCTGTCGAGAAAATGCCTCGTCCATATATTCGGGAGCGTGCTTTCGGCGACAAGGTTGGTTTTTTTATTTTCACAAAATAGCATTTCCTTATAACGGGTTAGCGCGTTAATCGTTTCATAGGTAACCGGGAATATGTCAAGAAAGGCCCGTGTTTGTTGATCCATTTGATCCTCGCTTGTCGATAAGGCTTATTTTGCAGGGCTAATCGTTCTCTTTACGTAACGTAATAATGCCACAACTGCTGCTGGCGTCACGCCCGGTATTCGCGATGCAGCCCCTATCGTCTCAGGCTTTATCTGTCGAAGCTTTTGCTTGATCTCGGTCGAAAGACATCCGATAGCGTCAACGTCTATGTCTGATGGCAATTTCAGGGACTCGTCTTTTTTGAAGGCCCGGATGTCTATTTCCTGCCGCTCAAGATATCCGGCGTATTTGCCGTCTATTTCGATTTGTTCGATTATTTGCGGGGGGATTTCGTTAAGCTCGGGCCAAACTCCGGATAACGCTTCTATGTTTATGTGGCTGTAGGCAATAAGGTCTATGGCTGATCGGATAATGCCGTCAGAATTGATTTTTATGCCTTTGGCGGCGAGTTTGTTCGGCGATGCTTTCAAAGATGTCATTAGGGCTTTGGCGCGCGATAATTGTTCCTTTTTCTTTGTGAAGACCTCTTTGCGGACATCGCCGACGCATCCAAGCTCTATGCCTAAAGGCGTTAGCCTAAGATCGGTGTTGTCGGCTCTTAATGTCAGACGATACTCGGATCGCGAGGTAAACATGCGGTATGGTTCGAGCACGCCTTTTGTGATGAGGTCGTCGATCATGACGCCGGTGTAGGCTTGCGTCCGATCTAGCGTAAACGGCGGCTTTCCAGCGGACTTAAGAGCCGCATTCAGGCCCGCCATTAGGCCTTGAGCCGCTGCTTCTTCATATCCCGTCGTTCCGTTTATTTGGCCCGCAAAGAATAATCCGGGGACGCGCTTGGTTTCGAGTGTCGGCTTTAATTCGCGCGGGTCGCAGAAATCGTATTCGATGGCATAGCCGTATCGAAATACTTTTACGTTCTCTAACCCCCCTATCGATCTGATAAAGGCGTCTTGAACGTCACAGGGAAGAGAGGTTGCAATTCCGTTGGGATAAATCGTGTCGTCGTCAAGCCCTTCGGGTTCAAGAAATATTTGGTGCCGTTCTTTATCGGCAAAGCGAACGACCTTGTCTTCGATTGACGGACAATATCTTGGACCCTTGCTTTTTATCTGGCCTGAATACATCGGGGCGCGATCTAGATTGGCCCGGATTATTTCCAATGTTCTAGGGGTGGTATGTGTGATCCCGCAGGGCAACTGTCTGTTGTATATTTTTGTGGTTAATGCGGAAAATGGCCTTGGGGGGTCATCGCCCTGTTGCATTTCCATCCCGGTCCAGTCGATGGTTTTTGAATCAAGCCGGGCCGGAGTGCCTGTTTTCAAGCGCCCCAAGGTAAACCCAAGATTTTCAAGAGAATCACTTAGGCCGTTAGAGGGGGGCTCTCCGATGCGGCCGCCGGGGGTTTGGGTTTCTCCTTGATGAAGAAGGCCTCGCAGGAAGGTTCCGGTTGTGATTACAACGGCTTTTGAGCGGATTGGCGTTCCGCCCGCTGTGATAACACCTGCAATTTGGCCATTTTCGTATAGAAGGCCCTCTCCAGCCTCGGCGCGAATTTCTAGGTTTGGCTGGCTAGAGAGGGCCTCTTGCATGGCCAGACGATAAAGTTTTCGGTCTGCTTGCGCTCGAAGACCTTGAACGGCGGGGCCCTTGCTGAGGTTTAGGACGCGAAATTGGATGCCTGCGGCGTCCGTTATTCTGCCCATTAGGCCATCCATAGCATCGATTTCTTGGACCAGATGCCCCTTGCCCAGCCCACCAATGGAGGGGTTGCAGGACATCTCTCCTATTGTCTCAAATTTATGCGTTAAAAGAAGCGTGCGCGCGCCCATGCGTGCGGAAGAGGCGGCAGCCTCGCAGCCCGCATGTCCAGCGCCTATCACGATGACATCAAAATCAAACATCGGGGAGATGTAGGGGAAAGATGGCGTGAAAGCAATATCTCCAAAAACAAAGGGTTAATTTTTGGTTAACTAGAGACGACTTTTTAAAATGGTCGTGGATTATAAATGGGAACAATTAATAATATCCTTATCATTATTGCGTAGCATGAAAAAATAAGAGGGATAAAAATTTATATATGGGGAATTATGCGGCGAATATTCACCTTGGAGGATTTACAAAAGCAATTTGAAATTGCCCGGGGACGACTGTCCTTCATCCGCGCCGATATTCTTTGCGCGACACCCCTGCCCCCGGATTTTTCTCATGAACTTTACAGTTTTTCTTATTTGCGCGCTGAGCGGCTTGGACTTGCCGCAATTTCGAATTCGCTTAACAGGATTTCGTGGTTGCCGATGCATCTTGAGCCTGAGGCCGAGATTACCCTCACAAACAAAGCGGCGATGAAGCGGTGGCTAAGCCAAAAACCTCGCAACCAACCGGATAATGAAGATTTTGGAAACGACTTTATTCACGCGCTGACGCGCGTCGCTCTTGTTAAGGGCTGGGAAGGCCCCGAATTTCGGACAACATCTTTGAGAATCGGAGATTTGTTCCACGATTTATCTTGCTTGATCGGGCTTATTTATTATGGCGTTTGGATGGCTGAAAATGGCATTTCCGGCGTTTTAATTTCGAATCCGGACGATCTTGAGCGAACGGCAAAGGAGATTTCAGATATTACGCAATCCCCAGAGGTTGCCGCGTTATTGGCAGAGAAAAAACAAGAACACGTTGTGAAAAAACCGAAGAAAAGGCCAAATCACGGCCTCCATTTGATAAACTGCAACGATACGGACGGAACGTCCCCTGCCCCACCTTGATTCACGGGAACTTCTTGATTTTTTGCGTTCGTTATTTTCGTTTTTCTTGTTTCGAACCGAAGAAAATATTGTATAACTGAGTTCGACGATTTTTCCTTTTTTATTATGAAGAAACAGGCTCATCCTCGAAGAAGGCTAGCGTGCCGCAAAGGTAAGCGCACCGATCGGCGTCTTTTAAAAAAATCTACGCCAGATTTCCGGTCAACGCTCGATCAGTTCGTTCAGGGCGTTATTATTCATCAAAATTTTAAGCCGCTTTACGTCAACGACGCTTTTGCCAAGCTTTTCGGCTATTCCGGGCCTCAGGAAATTCTGGATCTTCCTATTCTTCGCCCTTTGGTTCCGGATGAGCTTTGGCCTCGATATGAAACCGAATACGATGAAGTTATGCGCGGCGTTAAAGGACCTATTATCGGACGGTCCCGTGGGATTCGAAAAAATGGGGAGGAATTCTGGGTTGCTGTTTCCCTTTGCGTCGTGGACTGGGTGAGCGGGCCAGCCATGATGCTCACAGCATACGACATTACGCGTCAGGTTGAATTTGAATATGGCCTTTTGAAAAACGAACAGAAGCTTCGTTCGATTTTGGAAATTCTCCCCTACCCCATTTATATCGCGCGCAAATCCGATGGAAAGCTTCTTTTCGTTAACAGGAAAAGCTGTTTGCTTTTTCAAAAAAGCGCAACGCAGTTTTTACATACTTCCGCTGTCGATCTTTATGTCGATCCACAAGATCGTTTGAATCTCCATGAGCTTTTTAAAAGCGTTTCGGATATTCGCGATATGGAGGTCCGGATGAAGACTGCGCAAGGGCGCGTTTTTATCGCCGAGTTAGCGGCTATTTTGATCGATTATAACGGATTTCCAGCGTTTCTCGTCGCGCTTAACGATATCTCCCAACGCAAGGTTCTTGAGGAGGAGCTTTTCAGAAAAGCTTCGACCGACGCTTTAACCGGCATTAACAACCGTGGGTATTTTCAGAATCTCGCGGAACAGGAAGTTCGACGCACGCGTCGTTTCTCGCGCGCGCTTTCTGCTATGATGATCGATATCGATCATTTTAAATCGGTCAACGATTCGCTTGGACATTCTGCAGGCGATGCCGTCATTCAAGGAATTGTTAAACGCTCGCTTGAAAGTCTTCGTCAGTCGGATCGAATCGGCCGTATCGGCGGCGAAGAATTTGCCGTCGTGCTTCCTGAAACTTCTCTTTCGGCTGCGTTCGAGGTCGCCGATCGTTTGCGCGCGCATATTCAGGAAAAGCCCATAATTGCCGAGCACTTTGCTGTTCCATGCACCGTGAGTATCGGCGTCGCTCAACTTTCCGAAGAAGATGGCGGCATTGAAGATCTTTTGGCGCGTGCGGATAAGGCTCTGTATCGCGCAAAACAAACAGGGCGAAATAAAGTTGAAACGGAAAAATAAGAAAGCCCGGAAATCCGGGCTTTCTTTTTTAGTCCTTGTCGGCGGTAGACGAGCCGGATGACGAGGAACGACGCGCAATCGTCGCGCGCTGAACCGGTGGGCTGCCGCTTTCGTTTCCGCCGCCGCTTTGTCCCATGCTGTCGAAGAAATCGGCGTTTGTTTTAGAATACTTGAGCTTATCCAGAAGAAATTCCATCGCGTCGACAACGCCCATTGGCATGAGAACGCGGCGCAAGACCCACATTTTTGAAATGGTCGTTTTATCGACAAGAAGTTCTTCCTTGCGGGTTCCCGATTTCGTTATGTCGATGGACGGGAATGTGCGGCGGTCAGAAAGCTTGCGATCAAGAATGATTTCCGAGTTGCCGGTTCCTTTGAATTCTTCGAAGATGACTTCGTCCATGCGGCTTCCCGTATCAATGAGGGCCGTGGCTATAATCGTGAGAGACCCCCCCTCCTCGATATTGCGAGCGGCACCGAAGAAGCGCTTGGGGCGTTGGAGGGCGTTGGCGTCAACACCGCCGGTCAAAACCTTGCCTGACGAGGGAACAACAGTGTTATAGGCGCGCGCGAGGCGTGTGATGCTGTCTAAAAGAATCACGACATCGCGTTTATGTTCGACAAGACGCTTTGCCTTTTCGATAACCATTTCTGCGACCTGAACGTGACGCGAGGCAGGTTCATCGAAGGTGGAGCTGACGACTTCCCCTTTGACTGAACGCGCCATATCCGTGACTTCTTCAGGGCGCTCGTCAATCAAGAGAACCATCAGGAATACTTCGGGATGATTGGTCGTGATCGCGTGCGCTATATTTTGCATCATGACCGTTTTTCCGGTGCGCGGCGGCGCGACGATTAAACCACGCTGTCCTTTTCCTAACGGACAAACAAGGTCAATGATTCTGGACGTATATTCTTTTTTTGTTGGGTCTGGAAGTTCGAGTTTAAGGTGCTTGGTCGGATATAAGGCTGTCAGATTGTCAAAACCGACGCGGTGCCTTGCTTTTTCTGGATCTTCGAAGTTAATCGAGTTCACTTTTAAAAGGGCAAAATATTTTTCGCCTTCCTTCGGCGAACGAATTTCGCCTTCGATGGTATCTCCTGTGCGCAAGTTAAATTTTCTGACCTGCGAGGGCGAAACGTATATGTCGTCGGGACCGGGAAGATAGTTCGCTTCGATCGAACGTAAAAATCCAAAGCCATCGGGAAGAACTTCAAGCACGCCTTCGCCTGAAATTGTTTGATTGGGTTGTTCGCCGACAATTTTTAAAATCGCAAACAACATATCTTGCTTGCGCATAGTGCTTGCGGCTTCCACACCGTATTTTTCTGCCATAGTGAGCAGTTCAGCCGGAGTCTTGGCTTTCAATTCGCGTAAATTTGTAGATGTCATTTTTTCCTTCACATGCTTGGAAAATGAGACTTTATTTGATCCAATTTGTTGGATTTTTCGCCAAACGCAGGGGGTGAGATTCCAGCGACTTAAATAGAGCGCGTCCAAATAATATTCGCGCTGGAATGGCGTTTTTTTATACAAAGAAAAAAGAAAAGTCAAGAAATCATTATGTCTCAAGCACTAAAAGGAAAATTAATGGGTTTTTTGTTAACCAAGTTTTTCTCGTAAACTTATCTACTCTCCTCTTTCTTATATATTTAAATATAAGATAGTGAAGGTTAGTTGGTATAAGGAAAAATGAGGATTAAATTAATTAACAAGTTATTAATGGGGTTATTAGAAATTAATAAAATGAAAATAAAAAAGTTAACAAACAAACTCTGTTGGTAGTTCTTGTTAATGCTTCTTTAACAACCTGTTGGTCTTTTCTGTGAGTCATGTGGAAAAGATTGTTCGGGTTATCCAAGATATTAACAGAGAGTTAAAAAAAATAATACAGGATGGAAAAGTCTATGAAAGAAAAACGAAGCATGGGAAACAATTTTTGCGTTTCTTAATTTTTGTTCCTTTATCCACAATCTGGTTCAAATGTCCGCACACTATCACATCCACCTAGTTTCAGATTCTACCGGAGAGACAATCGAATCCGTTGCGCGTGCGTGTCTCGCTCAATTTGGGGATATCGATGTTCAGAAACATTACTGGAAGCTTATTCGTTCTCCACGTCTATTACAGACTGTTTTCGATGGGCTAAAAAATAATTATGGGCTTGTTTTATATACGTTTGTCGATCAAGACCTTAGAATGATGCTTGAGGGATTTTGCAGTGAAAATAAGATTCCGTTTGTTTCCGTTTTAAAGCCCGTTTTAAGGGGAATGATGAGCCTTTTTGAAAAAGAGCCGACGCACATTCCCGGAAGACAGCATTTTCTCGATGAAGAGTATTTTGAGCGTATTGAAGCAATAGAGTTTGCTTTATCGAGAGACGATGGACAAAGTTCGGAAAAATTGAACGAGGCAGATGTCGTTCTTGTCGGCGTTTCCAGAACGTCAAAGACACCGACGTGCATATATCTAGCAGGCAGAGGAATTTTTGCTGCGAACGTTCCATATATACCCGGCCATAAAATGCCGGATTTTTCCAAACTAAGAAAACCCCTGATTGTCGGATTAACTAAGGATATCGACAACTTAATAGCTATTCGACGGAATAGGCTGAAGCTTTTAAAAGAAAAGGTAGAAACGTCTTATACGGATCCGGAAAGCGTTAAGGTAGAGCTTTTAGAGGCAAGGAGATTTCTTACAAGTCTTCAGTGTCCAATCATAGATATTTCAAGAAAATCTATAGAAGAAACAGCAGCTGAGATTATTATGCTTCTTTCCAAAAGAAGATCCGGGGCAGGGGAGGCGTTAGGAATTTAATTTTTCTTGATTAATTTGTTGGCATGTTTGGGAGATTGGGTTAGAAGATTTTTTAAATAATTTCTCCGTTACCCGCCATGCTGTTTCGCAGATCGACCTCTTGGTATTCGTCAACGACGGCCATGTCTTGGCGTGGGGTTTCTCGTCGCTTTTCTACCTTAATTTTTGCTGGGTTTTCCGTTTTTTTGATTTGTTTTTCAAAATCTCAGCCGGAGGCTGTTTCTTATATCAGATCCAGAACCATCGATACGATGGCCCCCGTTCTCGATTTTGTCGCTAAACCGGCGACGGTCATTCAAAATGCGGGCCAGTCTTTTCGAGATTTCGCCTTGCTTCGGGTGGACAACAAAAAATTAAAAGAAGAAAATGCGCACATGATCGAATGGCAAAATGCCGTCGCGTTGCTTGAAAAAGAAAATAGAGAGTTACGCGCACTTATGAACTTTAAGGCCGAGATAAAAACGACCTATATATCGGCGCGCGTAATTGCGGACACGGGTGGCGCGTATTCTCGCGGATTGATAGTGACGGCCGGAAAATCCGACGGGGTTCGCGAAGGTATGGCTGCGGTGACAGGGGAGGGCCTTGTTGGGCAGGTGGTCGAAGTCGGCGAAGGGTCTTCGCGCATTTTGCTGGTTTCGGACATGAATTCGCGAATACCAATTACAATTGCGGAGACTGGCGATCGGGCGATTTTGGCGGGTGACAATTCCGCGCGGCCTAAAATCTTATTTCTTGCGCGCGACGCCTCTGTTTCGGATGGCGCGCATGTTGTGACATCTGGGTTTGGCGGTGTTTTTCCGCCGAATTTACCAATCGGTATTTTAAAGGAATCTTTCAGGGGCGCGTATAAGGTGCTTCCAATGGCTGATCTTGGCCGCATTACGTACGTTCGGCTTGTCGATTTTGGACTTGGGAAAAAAGAGTTCGATAAAGTCGAAATCAAGAGCCGCGCGGAAAGCATAAAGAAGTAATGGACGTTTTTTGGCAGAGGCTTGACGCTGGAATTCGGGCGGCGACGCCCATGATTTCCGCCCTTATTTTAGTTATTTTTGAGGTTTGTAAGTGGCCAATTCCTTATCTGGGAACGATTATGCCGCCGTTGGCTTTTATTGCCCTTTTCTATTGGTCGGCGCATAGGCCAGATCTTTTTTCACCGGCTGTTTCCTTTGGGATAGGGATTCTTAACGATATCGTCAACGGGTTGCCGATTGGGATTTCGGCGCTATTGTTTACAGTTGCTCATTTGTTTATTTGGAAGCAGAGGAGTTTATTTGCGGGGCATTCTTTTCTTCTTCTTTGGTTGGGCTTTGCGATTTCGGCTGTTTTTCTTATGCTGGCTCAGTGGGCGTTAATGGGGATCGTCGTTTGGAGGGTCGTTCCCATTTTCCCCATTGCCATTCAAACGGTTTTGGCGATTGTTTTGTTTCCTCTTCCGTGCTGGTTGCTGATACAGCTTCAGCGAAATATTGTGAGCTCGACATAATGGCGGGGAATACTGAAAAAACGCGCGTTTTTACTCGTCGCGCCGTTCTTGCGGGTGGCATTCAGGGGGTCCTGTTTTCTTTGCTGGCCGGGCGTCTTTATTATCTTCAAGTTATTGAGGGCGGCGAATACCGCAAAATGGCCGAGGAAAACCGAATCAATATCCGCGTCGTCGTTCCTCCACGAGGAAGAATTCTGGATCGCTTCGGCGTTCCGTTGGCGCTTAACGATCAGACGTTTCGCATCGTTTTATTGCCGGAGCAAATTGACGACCTAGACGGGCTATTTGGAAAACTTTCCGCATATATTTCGCTAGACGATAACGACCGCAAGCGCATCAGGCGTGACCTGAGGGAGCGAAACGGATTCAATGCTATCGTCGTTCGCGACAATTTGACGCGCGATCAGATGGATTTAATCGCCGTTCGTATTCCTGAGCTTCCGGGGGTAGATATCGATGCTGGCGAGGTCCGGTCTTATCCTTATGGGAAAACAACGGCTCATATTCTCGGATACGTCGGAACGGCGACGGAGGCCGACATTAATAAAAACGGGGACGAAGAAAGCGGCGTGTTAACTGTGCCGGGGTTTCGCATTGGAAAGAACGGCGCCGAAAAACAATTTGACAGGCAAATGCGGGGCAGGGCGGGAGATGTCGAGCTAGAGGTCAATGCGCGCGGACGCGTCGTTCGTGAGCTTATGCGCCACGATCCGACTCCCGGCGACGATCTGGAGCTTACGATCGATATCGGGCTGCAACAGTTCGTTCAGAAACGACTTGAGAACGAAGAGGGGGCGTCGGCGGTCGTTATCGATATTCCGACGGGCGAGGTTTTGGCAATGGCGTCGCAGCCGAGCTTTGACCCGAATTTATTTACCTATGGGATAAGCAAAAACGATTGGGTTTCTTTGAATGAAGACAGCCGCTCTCCTATGCTGAATAAGGCCGTTTCAGGCGTTTATGCGCCGGGGTCCACGTTCAAGCCGATCACAGCGCTGGCGGCGCTTGAGGCCGATGTTGTGGATCCAAAAGCGCGCGTGTTTTGTCCGGGATTCTACGAGCTCGGCGAGCACAAGTTTCGTTGTTGGAAAAAGGGCGGACACGGATCTGTCGATATGCGGGAGGCGCTCGCTGAGTCCTGCGATACGTATTTTTACGATATTAGCAGAAAGGTCGGAATCGACAGGATTCAGGCGATGGCTAACAGGTTCGGGCTAGGAAAAAAACTCGGACTGGATTTGCCGCATGAACATGGCGGATTTGTTCCGAGCCGTTCGTGGAAAAGGCGGGCAAAGAAACAGGAGTGGCAACAAGGCGAGACGCTTGTAACAGCCATCGGGCAGGGGTTTTTACTGACATCGCCGCTGCAATTGGCGATCATGGCAGCGCGCATCGCGAATAATGGTTACGCCGTCGTTCCGCGCATCGCAAAAAAAATCGGCGAACAAGCGGCGGCACCGGATAAATGGCCGTCTATGGGGCTTAATCCAAAGCATCTTGCGCTTGTTCAAGAAGGGATGGCTGCCGTCGTCAATTCGACCATCGGGACGGCTTACAGCGAGCGCATCATGGAAGACGGATGGGAAATGGCGGGAAAAACAGGCTCGGCGCAGGTGCGACACATCAGCGAGGCCGAGCATAAAGAGGGCGTGAAAAAGAACGAAACCTTGCCGTGGAAAGAGCGCGATCACGCTTTGTTTGTCGGATATGCGCCGCTTGCGGCACCGAGATATGCGATTGCCGTCGTTGTCGAACACGGTGGAAGCGGCGCGCATGTTGCGGCTCCGATTGCGCGGGATATTTTGAGGGAGTGCCAAAGCAGGAGGGGGTAGCTTCTTGCTTTAAAGGGGTCGGAGCCGGAGCCCTTTTCCCTTAATGGAACAATGCTCCGGCGGCCAACGCCTAAGACAAGGGCGGGAGGTCCGCGCGCCTGCCTTCTCTCTACTCTAGGCCCCCTCAAGCTAGTCGATAGCCGATGGAGAAGTCAACTCAATGTTCCTGAAAAGTTCTCGTTTTCGTGGTGATTTTTTTGGCAACGCAGGTCGCGGAAAAAAACATAACCCTCTGAAGGGTATGATAAATTTTATAAACGAGGTTAATGCCGGCTACTCGACGATACATTCGATATGGTGAACTGTGGCTCCGTTTTTGCTGTCCGATAAAAAGCCGTCTTGGCTTTGATCTTCGTTAAGCGCCAGAACATCGTTGGCCTTCGAGGTTATCCTTGGTCTTCCTCGCGCGCAAACAACGCCGCCCGGGCTGCACGCCGTGACGGCACCCCAAGCAAAACGGCAATAACCAAAAATATTAGTTATATTCTCATAAACAATATCGACGCCGCCTGCCGAAAAGGGCGTCAAAGGCGTACAAATCGGCGAGCCATTGATGACGCGAACGAGGACTTGTCCGTCGGGGCAGTTAAAGGTTGCGTTGTTAATGCTTATTCCTTTCCAGTGCGCTTGCTTTTGGGCGGAATCGTCCCAGAGGCATGCGATGATGCTGGCGCCGTCAGGGCTTATTTTCGTTGCGCCAATCTCGATAGACGGGTGACAGGCGGAGCCGATTAAATCTATTGCCGTTCCGTACGAGGATGGGGCAAAAAAAACAGCGGCCAAAAGAGCCGAGGCTAGGAAAAAGATGCGCATGCTGTCTCCGGGATAAGATGCGAACACTATCTTATACCAATCCTGGATCGCAGTGAATCGAAAGGGCACAGGGGACACAATAAAAATGCCGGAAAAGGCGGTATGGAACGGATAACGGCGGTTCAGGCATTTTTATAAGTCCTTACAAAACCCCCGCCTCAGGCGGGGCGACTAAAGGAA
>CAYVBP010000037.1:0-12727 GCA_964449155.1 uncultured Rhodospirillaceae bacterium
ATCTTATCCCTTTTCCAAGCCCCCACCCGCGACTACACTATGGATCCAGTTTGAGTGTCCCCAAAAATGTCGGAACGGCTCGTTATCTCGGCAATTCCAACTGGATTCGCCTTCCCCCTTCGCCAAGGCCTCAGAGGACAATCGCCCCGCCTTAAGCGGGAGTTTGTAAGGACCTATAAATGAAAACCGCCTCTCATCGTATCGTCCCGCTTGTCGTCGCGTGCGCGTTGTTCATGGAACAGATCGACGGATCCATTATCGCCACCGCCGTTCCGCGCATTTCGGAAGCGCTTCGCTGTCCGCCGGTTCACCTGAATTTGGCCATAACGGCCTATATGTTCAGCCTCGCCGTCTTTATTCCATTAAGTGGGTGGTTTGCTGACAGATTCGGCGCGAGAACCGTCTTTCGACATGCCATCGTCGTCTTTATAGCCGGATCCATCGCATGCGGCCTGTCAAACTCCCTGAACCAGCTTGTGCTCGCCCGAATATTCCAAGGTGCGGGCGGTGCCATGATGGTCCCCGTCGGACGGCTTGTCCTCCTCCGCGCGGTGCCGAAAGCAAAGCTTGTCGACGCGATGGCCCTTATGACGGCCCCCGCCCTCATCGGCCCGATTCTTGGCCCGCCCATCGGCGGAATCATCGTCACCGTGGCATCGTGGCATTGGGTTTTCCTAATTAACGTGCCGATAGGAATCCTCGGATATCTTGCCACGCGCTATATCCGCAATTATCGCACAAGCAGCCGCGAAAAACTCGACGTTTTCGGTTTTACGTTCCTTGCGATAGCCTTGGCCGGAACGATGTTCGTTTTCGAAACCGTCGGGCGCGGAACCATTTCGCTTTCCCTTATATGCGGCGCTATCGCGGCAACGGCCATTGTTTATGCCCTTTATTGGCTGCGCAGCCTGAAAACAAAAAACGCGATTGTCGATCTCCGCCCTATGAAATACGAAACCTTCCGCGCATCGCTCGTCGGCGGATCGCTTTTTCGCATCGTCATTGGCGCGATCCCATTTCTTTTGCCCTTAATGCTCCAATACGGGTTCAAGCTGTCGCCAGCCCTGTCCGGATTTGTAACGCTATCGGTGGCGATTGGCGCTTTCGCCATGAAAATCGCCGCGAAGCCGATCATCCGAGCCATAGGCTTTCGCCGATTGCTAATTGGCAATTCCGCATTGAACGCAGCCTTTTTCGCAGGGCTAGCGTTCCTCGCCCACGTCGGATCGCCAGAAATTCTGTTCGCCTATCTGTTGTTCGGAGGATTAATTCATTCCCTGCATTTCACGGCGCTAAACATCGTCGCCTTCGCCGACATCCCCGACTATCTGCTCAGTCGCGCCAACACCCTTTACAATCTTATGCAGCAGTTGACGTTAAGCCTCGGCGTTGCGACAGGAGCCTTGATGCTGAATTTTGCTTTACGGTGGCGCGATAGCGCAACCATCGAAGCGCAAGATTTCTTTCCCGTATATATTGGCCTGGCGGTTTTATGCCTTTTTTCTGCCGTCAGTTTCATTCCGTTAGCCCAAAACGCCGGTGCCCTTCTCAGCGGCCACCGCCTTTTAGACGAAAACAATTTCAAGCCATAACAGCCTGACTCTTTACCACTTTTTAAGCACTATCGGCGATGCTTGGCGCATGCCTCGCACCACGAAAAAAATATCGAAGGCCCCCGTGGCCTCCTCCTTGCCGGTCGATCGTATCCTTATCGGCGATTGCATCCGGCTTATGAACGAACTTCCCGAACATTCGGTCGACGCGGTCTTCGCGGACCCTCCGTACAACCTGCAACTCGGCGGCGACCTGCTCCGTCCCGATCATTCCCAAGTCGATGCCGTCGACGACGATTGGGACAAGTTCGAAGACTTCGCCGCCTACGACTCCTTCACAACCGAATGGCTCATGGCCGCCCGGCGCGTCTTAAAACCGAACGGATGTCTTTGGGTCATCGGCAGCTATCACAATATTTTCCGCGTCGGCACGATTTTGCAAAATCTCGGATTTTGGATTCTGAACGATATCGTCTGGTGCAAAAACAACCCGATGCCGAACTTCCGGGGCAAACGCTTCACGAACGCGCACGAAACCCTTATATGGGCGTCTCCCTCCAAAGACGCGCGTCCGTGCTTCAATTACGAAGCCATGAAGAACATGAACGACGAAAAACAGATGCGAAGCGACTGGCATCTTCCGATTTGCAGCGGCGGCGAACGCTTGCGCACCGAAAGCGGCGAAAAAGTTCACCCGACGCAAAAACCTCTTCCCCTGCTGTACCGCGTCATTATGTCATCGACGAAACCCGGCGATGTCATCCTCGATCCTTTCTTCGGTTCCGGAACGACAGGCGCGGCGGCAAAACTTTTGGGACGGCATTTTATCGGCATCGACCGCGACAAGACATACGCGAAACATGCCGAAAAACGCATCGCGCAAACAAAGCCGGCATCCGATCTCGATGTCCTGACGACGCCGTCGAAGCGCGAGGAACCCCGAATTCCGTTCGGCATCATCATCGAACGCGGTCTGCTGCGTCCCGGACAGTTTCTGTTTGACGAGCGCCAAAGGTTCCGCGCAAAAGTCAAAGCCGACGCGACCCTTCAAGTCACGAAATCAGGAGACTGCATCACAGGCTCCATCCACAAAGTCGGCGCCTTGGTCCAAGGCCTTCCGGCCTGCAACGGCTGGACCTACTGGTGCTTCGACGCCGACGGCCAAGGCCACCTGCAACCCATCGACCTGCTGCGCCAACGCGTCCGCGCCGAATCCCTAAGCACCTAATACCTATCCCGGATCAAAACGAAGCAAAGGGTCACAATAGGGCACGGGGGACACAATAAAAATGCCGGAAAAGGCGCTATGGAACGGGTAACGGCGGTTCAGGCATTTTTATTGTGTCCCTTTTGCTTCATTTTGATCCGGGATTGGTATAAAGCCCGAGAAACCGGAACGTCTTTCTCCCCCTAAAAGATTTTTCACATTTTTTCAAAAAACCTCTTGCATTCTTCCCACATCCCTGCTATGTTATTTCCAGACTTCGAATTCGGCGGCTTTGCCGTTGGAGGAGATGTACTGATAGGAAGACGGTTCCCTCCCAAGGTGCACATTGCGGGAATACCGTCTCAGGTCTGGTTCACTCAAGCTATGGGAGCAAAACCCATAGTACCCGCGGGGGTGATTACCCTTTTAAAGGTTAAGGTTTTTTGCAAAAAGTTTTTGAAAAGAAAGGACAAAAAAAAGAAAATGAAGCCCCCAAATAGATCCCCCCACCCATCATCCCCGCCCCCTTACCCGTCATCCCCGCGAAGGCGGGGATCCAGTTGGAATCTCAGCATAAACTGAGCCTCCCAACCCCGCGTCCCCATCGATTCAGTCCGGCCAAAAATCGGCGTCAGAACTTAACCGTGGTAATCTTCTTCGACATTTTCGAATCCTCATAGAATTCGATCGCGTCAAGCCGCGCATCGAACCTGACCTCCCGGCCTGTCTTAGAGCCTTGGCCATAGAATCGCGTATGCTTGTCGCCTCTTCCGGGAAGTATTTGAAAAGGTTCGATATTGACAATATGGAATTTAAACCGCGCATATATAATTCTGCTGTAATTATCGTCGACTTCCATCAACGAAATCAGCGCATGCGCATCCTTCTCGCTTAACGGCACGCCGTCCATGTTAACGACGGAGGTCAAAACGACACTAAAGCTGTTCGGAATGTATTTAGGAATCCCAAGGCATTCCGTCCCCATAACGCTGTAAAGATGAATAAGATTCACCCCCGTCAGCGACGAGCCTTTTTTAAAAGTAAACTGATTGTTCGAAAAATCGTAACGGTCCAGCTGTGTTTTCACGTCATAATAATAAGCGACGGGAAACGAACTCACCCTAAGCTGCAACGATTTCTCCAACTTTTCCCTAAGCGACTGCCATTGAAAATCGTCGTCGTAATACCGTTCGTACAAAGGGCATTCCGCGACAATCGCGTAGTCATCAAGCAAATATGAATCGCGAACGTCCAACGCGCCGAAACGGATCATCGTTTGAAGCAACGGCGCCCACGACGCCTTGATATACGAAAACCCCTGCGCGCGCGCATCGCTGAACGCAAACAGAGAGGCAAGAATCGCAAAAGCAACGGCGCGCAAAAACATGATTCGGCTCATAAGCCTTTTATAACTGTTTCAAGGCATGTCTGACAATTTTCTTCATCGCGGTCGGCAGAGCTTCGTCGTCAAGATCACGCAACGAAACCCACCGGCCTTGCCGTTTCCCTTTTGATCGGACAACGGCAACAAGGCATTCAAGCGTAAAATGTGTAAAGACGTGCTTAACGCGCCCAGGGCACAGCCGCCAATCGGCCTTAATAGGCGCAAAAGCCAAGGCTTTTTCAAACGGCATCGCCGGCCCTTCGCCCCAAGGCGTGCCCGGAACTTCGAGCATATCCGCAAGCAACCCCCGAGGCGGCCTTTTTTGAACGAAAATTTCCGCCCCCTGCCCGACAAGCACAAAGGCGACGCCGTGGCGAACAGGCTTCGGTTTCGTTTTCAACCGGCGCGGCAAAGTCTCTTGAATGCCCTTACGTCGCGACAAGCAACATCGGGAAATTGGGCAAGCCTCGCATGTCGGAGCCTTCGGCATGCAAACAAGAGCGCCCAGATCCATCAACGCCTGCGCGTAATCGCCGCAACGTTCGTCGGGAAGACAAGCCTCAGCGGCTTTTCGAAGAACAGCCTTCGCCTTCGGCAACGGAGCCTCGATAGAAAACACGCGCGAAATAACGCGTTCAACGTTCCCATCGACGACGTTCGCCTTATGCCCGAAAGCGATCGCAGCGACAGCAGCCGCCGTATAAGGCCCAAACCCCGGCAACGTCCTCAACGTCTTTTCGTCCTCAGGAAAACGCCCCGCATGCTCGGAAAGAACGCGCTTTGCGCATTCATGCAAAAACCTCGCGCGCCTGTAATATCCAAGCCCAGCCCACATGCGCTGAATATCGTCGAACGAGGCGCCCGCCAAAGCCTCAAGCGTCGGCCATCGGCGGATAAATTTAATAAAATAAGGCGTTACGGTCGCAACTGTCGTCTGCTGCAACATGATTTCGGACACCCAAACCTTATACGGATCCGAAACCTTACCCGCTTTCGCCCGCCACGGAAGGCTGCGGCAGTTGCAGTCGTACCATTCCAGCAACCGCTCGACATTCATTTCCCCTGTCAGGGTTTTCGAATGGTTTTTGACTTTTTCCCGTCCCCTCCGCATACTCACGCCCATGTATAAACCGCGCACACTTGCCGATGCCGTCGATAAAGTCGCCCGCCAATCCGCAGGCAAAGACTGGGGCTTATACGCCAACCTGCTGGGCCATTGGGCGGAAATTGTCGGCGCGGAGTATGCCAGAGTTACAACGCCCGTAAAGATCTCTTTTCCCTACCAGCCCAACGAAGCGCGGCGAAAAAGCGGAACGTTAACCGTGCGCGTCCCCAAGGGATTAGCTATGGAATTCAGTTTCAAATCCGAACTTGTCCGCAGCCGCGTCAACGCGTTTATGGGGTACGAGGCTTTTTCCCGCATCGCGCTCGACGCAGCCCTGACGCCCCCACCCATCGAAAAAAGCCCGAAAATTCTCGACCCAAAGTCCGCCAAAGTTATCGAGGAAACAACTTCCGCGATAGAAAATGACGAACTACGCGCGGCTCTTTCAAGCTTCGGCGCCGCCATGATGTCCAAAACCAATTCCCAATCGCAATAAAGCAAAAGGGAAGTTGGCCTAAGGAATAACGCATGCCTCCGAATAAGCCCTATCGATCTGTCCTCATCAGGGAATGCGGCGAAAGAATGGTTCCCATTCCGCAAGAGCTTTTTATTTTCGCAAATCCGCATCCCTATATCGCCGCCGGAGCGCCCTATGGAAACGCATCGCCGTGGATGCTTCGCGAAACAATCGTCGAATCTTTGATTTCGGCGCAAAAAAAACTAAGCCGCCTCAAGCCCGGATGGAAAATAAAACTGATGGACGGCTACCGCCCCAACGCCGTGCAAGCCTACATGGTCGAACTGGAATTCGAACGCCAAGCCGTCGCCGAAGGCCTCAATGCTGAGGCGCTATCCCCCGCTGACAAAGAAAGGCTTGCCCCGAAAGTCTTCAGACTATGGGGCATTCCAAGCGAAGCCCCCGCGACCCCGCCGCCGCACAGCACGGGCGCCGCATTCGATTGCACGCTAGCGGACGAAAACGGGCTTGAGATTATTATGGGATCGCCGTTCGACGAAAACTCTCCACGGTCGATGCCGGACGCATTCGCCGACGCAAAAGACCCGTCAGGGCTGGCAGCGCATGCAAACAGGACATTCCTAAACGATCTTCTAAACGCGGAAGGCTTCGTCCGAAATCCCAGCGAGTGGTGGCACTTCTCGCGCGGCGATCAACTGGCGATCTGGTGCATAAACCCGAAAGCCACCGCCATCTACGGAAAAGCGCCGCTATAGCCGATTCTTCACAAACCGCTTCAATCCTCGTCTTTCCGAACGACGTCGACGTTTTCAAAAACGCCTAAGCCGATGTCATCAACGACATCGGCTGATCTGTCGTATTGACGACAGGAACAGGAGCATCCTCCACAGGACGCTTGCTAAGCCCTTCCGCAATCGTGCGATTGATGCGAATGAGAGAGTCGACCAAGTCCGGTTCAAACTTGCCGATAGCGCCAAAGCTTGCCTTGTCCACATACCGGCTAATGCTGAAAAGCGTCGTTTTCAAAGAGGGAGGCAATGGGTTCTCCGGATCCGTCAACGCCACCTGAAATATCGTCCACAATTCCTGATTTCGACGAATGGCATCCCCATAAATCTTCAGATTGGCCTTCGCCGTTGGGTTCCCGTTTTCCAATAACTGCTTGGCCGAACTTAAATTGCTGGCACAAACCAACAGAGCGCGCGCATCCGTTTCCCTGCTGTTGGCCGGTTGAACTTCGGCCTGAATTTTCTGATTTTTTTGATAAGCGTTAACTTTATTATAGGGGCTAGGCTGCACTTACACTCTCCACAGGCTGGGGTTGAACGGAACGCGATAGGGACGCGGCTGGCGATTCGCCAGCGGAATTCTTTTCGTGCTGCGCCAACATAACGTGTGCAACCTTCAACGCCTTGAAACTTTCGCGCGCTTCAAGGTGATTGATGATCTGAGAGACTTCTGACTCAAATGCAGGATACAGTTTTCCGAAACTCTTGACAGTCTCTATCACGAGATTGTCCATGGGCTGGTCCTTGCCCCTAAACAGATATATCACTTGCAGAAGGAAGTAGACATTCGAAAAATCGGAATCTTTGCTCCGATCTATATTCATCATATAGCCCTCGCGCAGAACGGGGCTATCGGACAGGACAAGAAGATCGGCGACTTTATTGCCAACGTTTTTTAAAACAGCGCCGCCTGCAAGAATTTTTCCTTCTGGTTTTACACGAATCTTTAACGGCATGCTCCCGACTCCTTCGAGAAAAACGACATAAAACTGGAAAAGACTGGACGGGCCGCCTTAGGCCCGTCCTATCCTTTATGCTTAGAGAATTCTCAAGATCGCGCTTGCGAGCGTTCCCGAAACTCCCAACGAAACGATACCCAAAGAGCTTTGCGCCTGCAGAGCTTGCAGATAAGCGCCTTCGGTATTCGTATCCGCCGAAACAAGGCTGTTCGACGCGTTTGTTAGCGACGTAATCATGTTGCTGGTAAAGTCTTGCCTCGTTTGAATGAGGGTCGCGTTACCACCGAACGTTGCCGCCGCTGTCGTTAGGGTCGACAGAGCCGTCAACAACCGAGCCTGATCGTTCTTAATCATTTGATCGACCGTGACATCGAGCGAGTTGCTGTCCTGTTCCTGACCTGACAATGACCCATCTGAGGTATACGCACCAGCCGTACTCCAACCGCTTTCGGCACCAAGAGCGTTAAGGTTCGTTCCATCCGAGGTATACTGAGCCGTTGCGCCCGTTGTACCTGCGCCTGAACCTGCAGCCGCATTGGTCTGAGTCGTATTGAGAAGCGACGACGTCATAACGTTTTGCCCCTGAATTGTCAGATAAGTTGAGTTGTCGGCATTAAAGTACACCGTCAAGCTGTTCGTCGTACTGTTCAACAGGTTTGTACCGTTGAAGCTCGCGTCGTTGACAAGCTCGTCCAGCTGGATGCACAAGGCATTGTACTGCGCCGCCAAACCTTCACGGGTCGTCGCGTTCGACGTCGACAAGGCTTGCGTGCAAAGACCTTGAAGCTGATTAACGATGTCGGTGATGCTCGATAGCGAATTATCGAACGAGTTCACCGCCTCGATGGCAGTCGACAGGTTGCCCTTAACGGTGTTAAGAGAGTTTGCGCTGTTGAGGAAGCCTCTCGACGCAAAGTAAGCCGTCGCGTTATCGGAAGCCGAGTTAACGGTCTTGCCCGTCGACAAGTGCGCTTGGGTTTGTTGAAGTAGTTTTGCTGTGTTCTGCAAAGCCGCAAGGTTCGCTTGAGCCGCAGAGCTGAGGGTGATATCACCAATAGCCATAGGAGAACTCCTTTCAAGGGTTAAGCGCAGACTCCTTCTGCGGAATTAGACTTGCAACACATGAGTGTGATGCAAATCTGCCTATCCGGCTTTGACTTGTTTGCGAAAATCATGCCATATCGCGATTTATGGTTAACGTATTGATTTCTATAAATTCGCAAGAATTCGACATACGGCAATTTCTGCAGCCCCGTATGCAAGGTCGGCAAAATTTGCCGGGTCATTCTTTCCCGCACGCGCTCGTTTCTGTTTCGCAACGAATAATTTGGTCGATAAATTGTCGTTCGCGCATGACTATTGATCTTGCATCGAATGAGGAATAGAAAAACTTTTTCCCAACCTTTGTGTAAATCATGACCATTTTTCTGCATGCGGGCGACCTGCCGCCTGACGTAACTTTTGGAAATTCAGTCGCAGTCGATACCGAATCCATGGGTTTGAACTGGGAGCGCGACCGCCTGTGCGTCGTCCAGCTGTCGTCCGGCGACGGCAATGCGCATCTTGTTCAATTTCAAAAAGGGCAATACGAAGCCCCTAACCTGAAAAAGCTTATGACCGATCCAAAGGTTGAAAAGCTGTTTCACTTTGCGCGCGCGGACCTTGCTACGATTTATTTTCACCTTGGCGTGATGCCAAGACCCGTATATTGCACAAAAATCGCCTCCGTATTCATTCGAACATTTACAGAACGGCATGGATTGAAAGAACTTCTGCGCGATGTTTTGAGCGTTGAAATATCGAAAGAACTGCAAACCTCGGACTGGGGCGCGGCAACCCTGTCGACTGAACAACAAAGTTACGCCGCCTCGGACGTTCTTCACCTGCATAAATTAAAGGCCGCTCTTGAAGCCAGACTGGCCCGCGAAGATCGCACGCAGCTTGCCCACGAGGTGATGGCGTGCCTTCCCGTTCGCGCCAAGCTGGATGTCGCAGGATGGAGCGATGTTGATATTTTCTCGCACAAACCCGTTAGGCGGCATGATTAGAGTATTTTTCTTTCGTTTTTGGCAGTAAAATCGATGTATGGAAAAGCCTGAGAAACGATCGACGTACGAAAGGCTTGATTTCATACGTCCGCGCATAACCGATCGCATCGAACGCGCCCGCGATCAGCGCGCGATTTCGTTCAGCCGCCGTCTGCGCATTTGGCTGCCGCTTTTGGCTTTAGGCATTATCGTCTGCCTGTTTTTGTGGCCGGTCGTGCTGCCGAACTTCCGTTTGTCCGACGTGGCCAAAACTATTCCCGATCTGGTTGTCGACAACCTGCATTTTTCCGGAACGAGCGAAAAAAACGAGCCTTTTACTTTGTTTGCAGCCCAAGCGACCCGCCCCTCTGCCCTGCAAGGAATTTACGAACTGACGAAGCCTAAGGGCGATATCGTTCTGAATGACGGCGCGTGGATCGACGGAAGGGCCGATTCGGGCCGATTCGACGATGTGCGTAAAAAACTATGGCTGAACGGAAACGTTCAGATTTTCCACAACAAAGGCTATCAAGTCACCACGGACGAGGCTCTAATCGACCTGCAAACGCGCGATGCATGGGGCGACAAGGACGTGTTAATCCAAGGAAATTTCGGCACCATTCGCGGCAAAGGGTTTCGTTTGCTGGATTCCGCGCGTTCGATTATCGTGACGGGCCCGGCCAAAGCCGTCTTAAGTTTACGTAGAAGTAATGTTTCTGGTACACAAATGCCTGGAAAACAATGACGTCCTTTTTTCATATTTCCGCGTTCATCCTCGCCTTTGGCAGCTTGGGGCTGTCGGAAGCTTTTGCCGCGCCTGCCCCCTCGCAAGAGCCTGCGTCCGAAAACGTCGAGATTTCGGCGGATACTTCGCTTGAATGGAATCAGAAAAGCAATATTTACCTCGCTCGCGGGAATGCCAAAGCCGTTCGGGGAGGCTTGACGGTCATGGCCGATATCCTGACCGCGCATCAACGCGAAGCGGCGAACAAGCCCAAGGACTCGTCGAAAACAAATTCTCCCGACGGCGGCGACATCGACCAAATGACCGCCGAAGGCAATGTCGTTATCCTTCAAAACAACGCCCGCATCACAGGCGACCGCGCCATCAATGACATCGATAAACATATGACCATTTTGACCGGGAAAAACCTTCGCTACGAATCCGAAGGGCAAGTCGTGACGGCGCGAGACTCTCTTGAATACTGGGACGAAACGAAAACAGCCATCGCGCGCGGCAACGCCCGAGCCGTCAAGGAAGATCAGCGCATTTCGGCCGATATCCTGACAGCGGAATTTCGCCCCGGCCCAAGCGGCAACGACCAGCTAAGCAAAATTACGGCAACGGGAAACGTCGTTGTCGTGACAAAAAACGATGTCACGCGCGGCAACAAGGCCGTTTACGATGCCGCACGCAATATTGCGATAATTTCCGGGAATGTCCGGATTACGAGAGCCGACGGAACGCTTCTGACAGGCGACGTCGGCGAATCCGATTTTGCCAAAAATCAAAGCCGCCTTTTGAATGACGGAACGGGCCGCGTTCGCGCGCTTCTTCCGGCAAAAACGACCTCGCGTCCCGCAAAAGGCGACGGAGGAACCCGATGAGCCGTCCCGCAAACAAAGTCGTTCCGATTTCCAAACCCGCGAAAAAATCCGCGCATACTGTCGCGCCTGCAACGGGCTTGGAAGCGGCCCATCTGGGCAAAAGGTACAACCGCCGCCCCGTCGTGCACGACGTGAGCTTCTCTTTAAGGCGCGGCGAGGTCGTCGGGCTTTTAGGCCCAAATGGCGCGGGAAAGACGACGTGCTTTTACCTTGTTACGGGACTTGTAAAACCCGATGTCGGCGACATTTACCTCGACGGCATGAACATTACCGATTTTCCCATGTTCCGCCGCGCGCGGTTGGGGCTTGGGTATCTTCCGCAAGAATCTTCGATTTTTCGAGGCCTTTCGGTCGAGGAAAACATTCGCGCCGTTTTGGAAATCGTCGAGCCAGATTACGGCGCGCGCGAAGTCATGCTTGACGAGCTGCTCGCCGAATTCGGCATCACGCATTTAAGGCAAGCGCCGTCGGTATCTTTATCGGGCGGCGAGCGCCGTCGGCTTGAGATCGCCCGCGCCCTCGCCTCGCAACCGCACTTCGTGCTTTTGGACGAACCGTTCGCGGGCATCGATCCGATCGCGCTTGGCGAAATCAGGGATTTAGTCGTGCACTTGCGCGACCGCGGCATCGGCGTTTTGATTACCGACCACAACGTCCGCGCGACTCTGGAAATCGTCGACCGAGCCTACATCATCCACGACGGCCGCGTGCTGATGCAAGGCACCCCCGACCAAATCATCGAAAATGCCGACGTCCGGAGAGTGTATCTCGGCGACGAATTCAAGATGTAAAGCTGCGTTGGGGACACAATAACTATTGTGTCCCCAACGGAACTATCGCTCCAAGAGGGCGTTTCAGAATTTCGTTGTCATCAAATTTCTTGGTCATTTCGTATTTTGCAAGCCCCTCTTGCCAATAATTTTTCCAGTCATCTATTGGTAAACAATCGATAACCTTAAAATCGTTTGACGCATCCGGATGATTAATACGCTGTCTCGCGCTGCTCCACCTATAGTCGGAAGGAAGACCGCACAAACCTGCGCGGACAGGATTAAGTTCGACATAGCGCACGGCCTCATACAGATATGTCTCATCCATAGGATAAGAACTGAAACGCCCCTGCCATAAATATCCGCGCCAATCTTTTTTCATGTTCACATAACGCGTATATCGGCGATGAGCTTCACCGACCGGACGCAACCCATACTCTTCAGATGGCCTCAATACCAAGTGAACATGGTTTGTCATCAAGCAATACGCTTGCACTTGAATTTGCGTCTTTTCGCAGGCTTCCTTGAGAAGGGAAAGGTAGGTTTTATAGTCTTCCTCATCAAAGAAAACTTCCTGACGCCGATTACCGCGCTGGATCAAATGATGGGATACGTGAGGAATAACAAGGCGCGCTTGTCTGGGCATGGCGAACTATTTATCACCACCGCATTGGGGACACAATAGTTATTGTGTCCCCGGACGCCTTATCACCGCCGCATTGGGGACACAATAGTTATTGTGTCCCCGGACGCTCCGGACGCCTTGTCCCCGGACGCCTTGTCCCCGGACGCCTCCCCGGACGCCTCCCCGGACGCCCCAATAACTATTGTGTCCCCGGACGCCTGGA
>CAYVBP010000037.1:12827-16402 GCA_964449155.1 uncultured Rhodospirillaceae bacterium
TCCCCGGACGCCTCCCCGGACGCCCCAATAACTATTGTGTCCCCGGACGCCTGGACGCTCTATTGAGGGAATGTCATCGGAGCTGTAGCCGCAGCACCTAAGTCATATGTCATCGGATCAATCCCATCAGTCGGTGACGTTGGCGTCGGCTTAAGTGAGTTTAAATATTGAATCTTGTCGCTCGTACTTCCTTTGCTAGCACTATCAAGGGCGTCAATTTGGTCCTGAGTCATTTGAGCTCCATCGGGCGCCAAGTACACCGAAGCACTCTGTTGCTGAACAGCATTACTCCCAACATGATTTGCTGTAGCTGCAGCGGCGGCATCTCGCGCTTCCGCTTCCTCTGCAATTTCTGAATATACAGCCGCATCATTCTTGTATTGTTCAGCTATTAAATCTTTATCTGCTTGAGTTGACGGAGCTTCTGATACCTCTTTTTCGCCAATCAAATTCCCATTCTTATCACGTATGTAATAAGATCCACCTGTTGGATAAGCTTCCTTCGCATTCCCTTCTTCGTCATTATTCGTGGTTGTTTCAACCTCTTTTGCCGAAACGCTCTTGTTCCACTCTTCAAGATTAACGACTAAGGCCTGCGCCCATTGCTCATATTTATCGCAGGTTTGGCGGCCGCTCTCAACAGCCAAGCCGGGACCGAACACCATCAAGACGCCCTCGGTCCCTTGGAGATCCATCGCCGTTTTTGCAGAAGATGAGGCGCCCAACTGACCCTCGGATCCGAACGTGGCAAAAACAGGGACGACATCGGTTTTCTTCATCGTATCGGAGATGAACAAGCCTAACGTCGTACCGATTGTCATATAATGGTCGGAATAGCAGAAATATTTTCCCGAAGAGTCGCACGCAGGCAATGCATACGAATTTCCGCTGACCGTCGAGGACGAAGACGTCGCATAATTATTGTTCGGCGCATATGCCGCATAATAATAGCCGGGATGCGGGTCCAGACTGTTCTTGCCGATATCGTAAATATTGATCCCGTTAGAGGTTGCCCCAATCGGAGTTTTCAGCAGCTTAAAATGCTCCATTATCTCGACTTTAATCTGCTGCGACGACGATGTGCCGCAATTGGTATCGGACGAACTGTAATAATAGGTACAATATTTGTCCTCGGAAGTTCCGGCGTCATTATAACAATACCAGCTTACGCCTGAATTCGTTCCGATCATAGCCGTCGGCCCAGGAGTCCATCCTTCGCCGATGCACTGCCCCGGAGAGCTTCCGTTACATACATCGGAATTTTTCAACGTCGCCGAACACGTAGTGCTGGAACCGTCGGAAGCCGTACATTTCCATGTCCATCCGCTGCCGGTCGATAAGAAGCTTGTCTCGCCGCCGACTGCGCATCTTTCATTTGAGGCAGGCGGTTCATAGATAGAGAAGGTCCCCCCATTCGCAGATCCGCACTTGGCCGTTGTGGAAGACGAAGCGGTCGTAGCAGCTTGGGTTGTCGTCGGGGTCGTCGTTCCCGTCGCAACGGCAGCCGTCGGCGTGGTCGTGCCTGTCGCAACGGCGGCGGTCACCGTCGGCGTGGTCGTGCCTGTCGCAACGCTGGTGGTATCCGTCGGCGTGGTCGTGCCCGCCGCAACGCTGGCATTCGTATTGGTCGGATACCTGTCGGAAATCGATGCAACGCCCGTATCCGACGATCCGGCCGAAATATATGTACACGGAACCGCCAGTCCGCCCGAGCCTACGCAGCTCCACGTCACGATATTATTGTACGAAACGACGTTAATGGCATATCCCGAATTACACGTTCCGGGGCTGCCGCCGCACGAACCGTATATTACGTATTGACCTTGATCCGAATACTGCCGGCCCTGTTGTCCCGATTGATCTTCGCAACCGTCCCCGGAACCGAATACGCATCGGCTGTTGGATTTGGCGCTGGGTTTCGTATCGCTGGGCTGTTGTTGACAATTCTGAGGATTTGAATCCGAACAATTGTTGTTGGCGTTGCCGTTCGAATTAGTGTTCGCGTTCGCATTACTGTTAACGTTGGTATTCGAATTTACATTTTTATTTTTATTTTTATTTTTATTTGCATTCGAATTTACGTTCGAATTGCTGTTGGCGTTTGCGGAAACCGTCGCCCAGCACGGGGCCGTATTCAGCGTTCCCTTACAGGTCCAAGCAAACATGCCGGACTCGATAACGACTTCCGAGGCATCGCCGGATTCGCAAAGATCGCTTGCAAGTTCGGGGGTCGCGGAAAGGCTTTTCATATATGCGCTTCCGCATACACCGTCTTCGCTACTCGTCGCGGCGAGAGCCCCTTGTGCGGAAACAAGGTTAAAGAAAAAGGCCATTCCAAGAATTGGGACAAGCGAACGATGGGGACAGCGCATAATTCCTCCAGAAAAGGGAGCGGCAATAACTCTGGGCTCAGGGAATACGCCTGAACCTACAGTTTCTGTTTACACAAAAGCGCTTAAGATGTTGTTAATTTAGGACATGTTGGGCGGAGATTGGCCTTTTCGTAAGTCCCGCGAAGAGGAAAAATGGTTAAAGTTTTTAGTAAAAACAATCGGTTCTAGGGGGGTGGATGGTCAAACTGGATCCCCGCCTTCGCGGGGATGACGAGGGGGGGGCGGGGATGACGAGGAAGAGAAGGAATGCCGAGGGCGGGGATGCTGAGGGAGGGAGGGAGGGAGGGAGGAAGAAGAAGATGTGGCGATAGGCACGAGGGGGGCTTTTGGACTAAATAATATCTTTTGGGATTCCGTTTTTACTTTCGGGCAACTGGGGGTAAAATGGCTCCTTGTCTTTAGGGGGTCTTGCAAATAGATGAAGGAATTATTCCTGCCCAAAATCGGCGAAACGGCAAGAATCGGCGTCTTGAACAGCGCCGATATCGACAGCGTTATCGAATTGCACGAAACGACGCGCGCGGCGCTGCCCGTGGACAGGAAAAGGTATATTCTTCCTCAGCCCTCTATTTATTTTGAGAATTTGCTTAATCGCAAAACCGGCCTGATGCTCGGCTTGCGGGCCAAGGACAAGTTAGTCGCTCAAATGGCGCTGATGGGGCCTATGCCTTTGCGTCAGGCCATCTTCGATCAGGTTATCACGCATAACGAGGTGCCCTTCCATCACGCATCCTTATCCGATCCCGTCATTGTGCTGAAAAGCTTGGCGTCGCATCCCGATTGGCGCGGGAACGACTTGGCAAAAAATCTTGTGGCTTTCGCAATCGAGTATCCCTTTGCGCAAGTCTGCGCTCATTTATTCGCGCAAGTATCGGTCGGAAACAAGCGCAGCTGGGATGCGTTTATGCGCAACAAGTTCGGGATTGTCGCGGCGGCTTACGACCCCGACGACGGATTGCCGAGGTTTATTTTTCAAAGGCCGACGTTTGGATTCGATCTGGAACCCGCCATCATGGCCGATGAAGTCGATCCCTTGGCGGATTTCCCTGCGATTGTGTCCCTGACCCAGCGCGAGGCGCTGATCGGGGTTTATGGGGAGGACTCGGCGGAAAAGCTGATCTTTTTTCGCAGCCGCGAAGAAGAAATGAGCTTGATACAGACCATCGCGCGCGCCAGCTGAGG
>CAYVBP010000038.1:0-15886 GCA_964449155.1 uncultured Rhodospirillaceae bacterium
CGGAATGTCTCGCAAAAATGAGCGCCCCAGAGCGCCTTGCGAATATGGGGGTTCCTAAAAAAATCGAAGGACTTACGCCCCCAATGCGCTGATTATAAATGCGTTTTAATTTTTTTGCGCTTCGCCCCAAGAATAGAACTTGGGGCGTTTGCTTTTTTGGAGGAAAAATTTGTTGCGCGCCTTCTTTTGTCAGGGGGATCGCGCTACATCGTGTTCATGATTACGACTCGATTCGCGCCAAGCCCTACGGGGTTTTTGCATCTTGGGCATGCTTTTGCCGCTTTGTTTGCGGCTCGGGCGGCTGAGGGCGGGACTTTTTTGTTGCGGATTGAGGATATCGATTCGACGCGGTGCAGGCCGGAATTTACAGAGGCACTTTTTGAGGATCTTCGCTGGCTTGGGCTTTCATGGAAAGAGCCAGCGCGCGTGCAATCTGAACATTTAGGGGATTATGCGGCTGCGTTGGAGACACTACGGGCGCGGGGGCTTGTGTATCCTTGCTTTTGCACCCGACGCGAGATCGAAGCCGAAGTTGCGAACGCCGCGCATGCGCCGCATGCGGACGATGAGACTGTTGTTTATCCTGGAACGTGCCGGTCGCTTTCGGGAGAAGAACGGGCGCGGAAATTTGCCGAGGGAAAGGTTCCGAATTGGCGTTTGGACGTTCGCGCGACGATGCGCGAAACGGGGCCGTTGTTTTGGTTCGATAAAGCCAAAGGGAAAATTGAGGCGCAGCCGGAGATTTTCGGCGATGTCGTCTTGGCGCGTAAAGACATCGGGACAAGCTATCATCTTAGCGCGACTGTAGACGACCATCTGCAAGGGGTCACGCTTGTGACTCGCGGTGAGGATTTGTTGGCGTCAACGCATGTGCATAGGCTGTTGCAGGCGGCATTGGGGTTTGAAACCCCGACGTATTGGCATCATCGCCTCATAACCGATTCCGCAGGACGTCGGTTTGCCAAGCGCGACTCTGCCGCAACTTTGAGAAGCATGCGAGAAAAAGGCGTCGATGTGATCGATGTATTGGCGCAGGCTGACGGATTATTGACAGGATGAAATCAGCTTATAGCGCTGACGGCATCAAGCGCTTTTGGCTGCTTCTGCTATGTCGGAGTCTTCAATGGGGACGCCGGGCGCATTCTTCGTTCGACGCATCATTGGCATCGATTTGATGTGCGCAACGTTCGGCGCGGAGCCGATTTGGCTCGCGAAGAACTTTTGGTAGGCTTCCCAGTCCTCGGCGACCACCTTCAAAAGGAAATCTGTGTCTCCCGTCAAGAGGTAGCTTTCGCGGACTTGCGGCCAGCCTTCGACGAGCTTTGCAAAGTGCGCGATGTCATTTTCGCCGTGGTTCACGAGGGACACCATTGCAAAAACCGTGATGCCAAAGCCCATTTTGTCGGCCGCGATTTCGGCCGAGTAGCCCCGGATGTATCCGGCTTCCTCTAACGCGCGCACGCGCCTAAGGCAGGGTGGGGGCGAGATGCCGACTTTCTTGGACAGCGCCACGTTCGTGATGCTGCTGTCTTGCTGAAGTTCGCGTAAGATGCGTAAATCGATGGGGTCTAGTCTGATCGGTTTCATGAGGATATATTGAAAAAAACGTTCATCTGCCTTTAGGCTAGCACAAATATTTTTTCACTTCTACAATCGGAATGAATCGGAAAACGGGATTTTTTTAACTATGAACGGACAAAAATCGGTGGTTGGGGCTTCTTCAGTCGCGTCGCCTTTGACTTCCTGGGTCGTCACTGACGGCAAGGCAGGGATGGAAAATCAATGCCTTGGGCTTGCGGAGGCTTTAGGGTTGACACCTGTTGTCAAGCGGATCGCGCTGAACTGCCCTTGGAAGCAGCTGAGCCCGTTTTTGCGGCTTGGGCTGTCCTGTGCTGTCAGCGCCAAGGGAGATCCGGCCGCGCCTCCGTGGCCGGACGTTTTGATTGCGACGGGTCGGGCAAGCGTTCCGGTTTCCTTGTACGCGCGTCGCGATTCGCGCAAGGGTGGACAGAAGGGGACGTTTACGGTTCAGATTCAAAATCCTGTGATTGATCCGTCGCGCTTCGATCTGGTCGTCGTGCCAAGGCACGATCAGCTATGGGGGCCGAACGTGATGACGACGCGCGGGTCGCTTCATCGCGTGACGCCGGAGATTCTCGATTCGGAGGCGAAGATGTTTTTGCCGGAGGTCGCGCGGTTGCCTAAACCTCGCGTTGCCGTTTTAATCGGCGGGACAAATTCCGTTTACAGCTTTACGCCGCGCGAGGCTGCTGCGCTGGGCGCTCAGCTTGCGAAAGTGGCGGAGGGCGGCGCCGGGTTGATGATTACGCCGTCGCGCCGCACTGGCGATGAAAATATGGCTATCTTGAAGGATGCGCTTAAGGGCAGGCCTGTTTATGTTTGGGATGGAAAAGGGCCAAACCCCTATTATGGAATGTTGGGTTTGGCGGATTTTATCCTTGTGACGTGCGATAGCGTCAATATGGTTTCCGAGGCATGCACCACCGGCAAGCCCGTTATGGTTATCGATTTGCCCGGCGGATCGGATAAGTTCCGCCGCTTTCATCAGGCGATGCGGGACGATGGCATGATCCGGCCTTTTAAGGGAGAGCTTGAGACGTGGAACTATGCGCCGCTTGACGATATGCGGCTGGTCGCGAACAGGATTAGGGAGATGATGGGGAACGCTTGTTCTTCGTAGCGATATGGCAAACTATATGACACCGCGCGGGTTTGCCGCGCTTCAGGACGAATTGCGGCTGTTGCTTCGCGTCGAGCGGCCTAAGGTTGTCGAGGTCGTTTCGTGGGCTGCGGGCAACGGCGATCGTTCGGAAAACGGCGATTATATATATGGCAAGAAGCGTTTACGCGAAATTGACAGGCGCATTCATTACCTGACCAAGCAGATCGAAACGGCTAAGGTTGTCGATCCGGCGCAGCAGAAAAATCGCGCACAGATCTTTTTCGGCGCGACCGTTACTTATGTGCGGCAGGACGATACGGAACAAACTGTGACGCTCGTCGGTGTCGATGAAGCCGAGCTTAAGCACGGGAGAATTTTTTGGCAATCGCCCATCGCGCGCGCACTTTTAAAGGCGCGCGTCGGCGACGCCGTCGAAGTCAGGACTCCCTCCGGCACGGATATGCTGGAGGTCATCAAGATCGAGTATGGCGACGAGGAATCATCTATCCACCGCGGCTAGCTTTTCCAATGCTTCTTTGACTTTAACGATGGTTGGTTTCCAGTCGCCGAGTTCCGCTTGGCGGAAGATGCGCATCGTCGGGTACCAAGGGCTGTCGTCGCGTTCGTGCAGCCAGCGCCAGCAGTTGTCGAAACGGTTCAAAAGCCATACCGGCTTGCCCATCGCGCCCGCGAGATGTGCGACCGACGTGTCGACCGTGATGACGAGGTCAAGGTTATCGACCAGCGCCGCCGTGTCTGAAAAGTCGGCGCAATCCGCTATCGCATCGATCATGTTCAGGTCGTTCGTCAGTTCGAAGCCGCCTTTTTGCAGGCTGTAGAACTGGATGTTCTTTATTTCCGCCAAGGGTTCGAGGGAATCCGGTTTCAGCGAACGGCGGATGCTGACTTCGCGCAGGTCCATCGAGAACAGGCGCGGGTTGCCCGTCCAGACAAGGCCTACTTTCAAGCCTTTGGGGTCCTTGGCCATGCGTTCGCGCCAGATGCGCGATTTGGTTTGATCGGCCTTGATGTAAGGAACATCCGAAGGGATCGTCTCAAGCGTCGTGCCAAAGGCCAGCGGCAGGGATAGCATGGGGCAATAGCTGTCGAAAGGTGGCTTGGCCGTTTCGGGAGCTATGACTTTTTCCGCGCCGAGCGGCGAGGTCGACATAAGGTCCACGAGTTCGGCTTGGACTTCGAGAACGATTTTCCAGCCCCGTTTTTTTGCCAGCGGCACATAGCGGCAGAATTGCATCGTGTCGCCCAAGCCTTGCTCGGCGTAGATAAGCAGGGTTTTGTCGCCGTGCGCTTCCTCGCCGTTCCAGCGCGGTTGGGCGTACGGGCGTTCAACGTCCTTAAGCTGCTGCGTCTTGAGCCGCCATTCGAATGCCTTCCAGCCTTCTTCATATCGGCCGAGCGCCAAAAGCGCCATTGCGACGTTGTTATGCAGCTCGCCGTCATGCGGGCGGATTTTCAGCGCGCGTTCGTAAAGCGACAGGGATTCTTCAAGCCGTCCGATGGCTTTGACCGCGTTGCCCATGTTGTTTAGCGCGTCGTAGTAGTTCGGGTCGATCGCCAGTGCTTTTTCGTACCACGGAATTCCTTCGGCAAACTGTGCGCGAAGGCAGAACGTCAGGCCGAGGTGCGTCATCGCGGCGAGGTTGTTCGGGTCGATTTCGAGGACGCGCCGGAAGCACGATGCTGCGTCGTTGAACGCTGACGCGCCATACATAAGCGTTAGGCCCATGTTATTCAGGGCTTGATACAGCTTGGGTTCGCAGGACAGGGCGCGGTTGTAGGAATCCATCGCCTTTTGCCATTCCTGCTGGTCTTTGTAGCAGTTGCCTAAGTTGTTGTGCGCCGATCCGTAAAACGGGCGCAGTTCGACGGCGCGGGACAGGAGTTCGATTGCGCGGCCATAATTGCGGTTTTCGTAATAGAAGATTCCGAGGTTGTTCAGAACTTCCGGGAAATCGGGGCGAATCCTCAAGATTTGTTCATAGATGTCTGCGGCGCGGTCGCGCTGGCCGATCCTTGCGTAAAGCAGGCTCACTTCAAACATCGCGTCGGTGTTTCTCGGATTAAGCGTCAGGGCTTTGTCGTAGTTTTCAAGCGCTTCGGCAACGTTGCCTTGCGCCGCCAATACTTGCGCAAACGTCAAAAACATTTCTGCGCTGCCGGACTTTTTTGACAATGATTTCTTCATTAGATTCTTTGCTCCTTCCAAATGGCCGAAACGAAACGCTATCGATCCCAATAGAAACAGGCACGAGGGGCTTTCGGGCGTTTTTTGCAGCGAGGCCTCGCACAGGCGGGCGGCTTCTTCAAGCCGGTCGGACCGAAAGGCCCTGAGCGCCAACATAAAAGGGTCGTCCGAATTATCAACCATTTATGATCGTTCTTTACAAGTGACATTCTAACGATATTGGGATAATCCTTTTATCCCGTTTTCCCATTCGAGGTAAAGACGTGTTGCGATTCCTTGTGCATTTTTTTGCCGTTATCGGCTTTCTTGTCGCCGTGTCTTCGGCTTGGTTGGCAACCGTCGTTTTTCAGGGGGCGAAGAAGGAAATCGAGCCTGAAAAGGTCATTCTGACCCTTGATTTTACGCGCCCGGTTGTCGAGCGGAATATTCCTTTGCCGTTTGCCATCGGAATTGACGGCGAGCCATTGGTTCTTTTCGACGTTCTGTCCGCTATTCATAACGCTGCCGAAGATCCTCGCGTTAAGGGAATCGCGGCGACTTTCGGGAGTGAGCAAATGGCTTTGGCCCATGCTCAGGAAATCGCTTCGGCCATCGCGGCGTTTAAGAAAAAGGGCAAGTTTACATATGCTTATGGGACGGATTTCGGCGGGTTTGGGTTTGGAAGCAAGGCGTATTACCTTGCTTCGGCGTTTCAGAGCGTTTGGCTTCAGCCTGAAGGCACTATCGGATTGACCGGCGTTTCGGTTGAGATGCCTTTTGCAAAAACGGCGCTTGATAAAATCGGCGTCACGGCCGATTTCATGCAGCGCGAGGAATATAAATCGTTTATGGAATTCGCGCAGCGCGACGGTTTTTCCGCGCCCGTCAAGGCCGAGATGCAGGGCGTTGTCGATAATATTTCCACCCAGATTGCAGGCGGAATCTCTGCAAACCGAAAATGGGACATTGACCGCGTCAAGGATCTTATGGCGCGTGGGCCGTTTACTGATTTGGAGGCTGCGCAGCAGGGGTTGATTACGCGGCAGGCATATTCGGACGAATTTGAGGCCGAGCTTGTTCGCAAAGCCGGCGCCGATGCCGAAAAAATCGATTGCGAGAGATATTTGGGCTTTGTCGACGAAAAGCTTCCGGCGGGCGAACAGGCTTATGTCGCTTTGATTCATGCCGACGGCGTTATTATGGAAAAAGCTTTCGACGGGGCCGATCTTTTCGGCGAGCGCGTCGTTGGGGCCGACGTGATCGCGCAGGCTTTCGACGATGCGGTCAAGGACGACGATATCAGGGCGATTATTTTCCGTATCGACAGTCCCGGCGGGGCTCCGGCTGCCTCGGAGACTATTCGCCATGCCGTCGTTCATGCGCAGGCGAAGGGAAAGCCCGTTATTGTGTCTATGGGCGCAACAGCAGCTTCCGGAGGATATTGGATCGCCATGAACGGGGCGAGGATTATCGCCAATCCCGCGACGTTGACCGGCTCTATCGGCGTTCTGTCCGGGAAGTTTACGGTTAGTGGGCTGATGCATAAGTTGGGGATTTCCTCGGATCGCGTTTCGTCTTCCGACAATGCGGGGATGTGGAATCCTATGGCTCCGTTTTCTTCGGCTCAGCGCGCGCGGGTTAACACTCTTCTCGACAGCATTTATTCTTCTTTCGTGAAAAAGGTCGGCGAGGCGCGCAAAATTCCGTCCGAAAAAATGGCCGATATCGCCAAGGGGCATGTTTATACTGGCGAGCAGGCTTTGAAGATCGGGCTTGTCGATGAACTGGGCGGTTATTACGAAGCGATGAAGGCTGTCAGAAAAGAGCTTCAGCTTGACCCGGGCGCTGAGCTGATTCTTGAGGCCTATCCAGTGCCTCCGACGCCTTTGGAGCGCATGATTAAGATTTTCAGAAGGCTTGGCGCGGAAAGCGCGGCTGCGTTTTCGGTCGCGCAGACGGCTGTAAGCCTTCGCGCCGCTGTTGGGCCTTGGGTCGATTTTGCCGTTGTTGACCGTCCTGTTATGGCGCGTATGAAGCCTATGGGGAGCGTTCAATGACCGAAGCTTCGCCTCTTGTCGTTCTGGCGGCCGGGGGGACCGGCGGACATGTTTTTCCCGCCGAGGCTTTGGCGCGTGAGCTTTTGGGGCGTGGGTATCGCGTCGCATTGATTACCGATAGACGTGGGTCGAAGTTCGGCGACGATTTACCCATTTCCGTTTATCGCGTTTACGCTAGCGCGATGGGGACGGGGCTTTTGCGCAAGGTCTTTAGCGTTCTTAAGATGGGACTTGGCGTCTTGCAGGCTTGGCGTAGGCTACGAAAGCTTCGGCCGGCTGTGGTTGTCGGGTTCGGGGGATATCCTTCCGTGCCGGCGCTTTATGCCGCAGCGCGGATCGGGATTCCTATTGTTCTGCACGATCAAAATGCGATTTTGGGACGCGCTAACCTTGCGTTGGCCGGGAAAGCCCGTGTGTTGGCGACATCTTTTCCCAATGTTTTGAACGCCAAGGTTTCCGAGAAGACCCGCGTCGTTTATACGGGAAATCCTGTGCGTTCGGCTTTTGTGGCTCAGCGGTCCAAGC
This sequence comes from uncultured Rhodospirillaceae bacterium, assembly GCA_964449155.1. GTDB lineage: Bacteria > Pseudomonadota > Alphaproteobacteria > UBA9219 > UBA9219 > CAIXLI01. The sequence goes on from CAYVBP010000038.1 coordinate 7,451, forward strand.
CTTATGCGCCGTTGCGTGATGACGGGCCGATGAATATTCTTGTGCTGGGGGGGAGTCTTGGGGCGCGGGTATTTAGCTACGTCGTTCCTCAGGCGCTCGCCGCTTTGCCCGACGCATTGCGCCGCCGCATTGTGATCGCTCAACAATGCCGTAAGGAAGATATCGAGGCCGCGCGCGCGGCCTATGCCGCAGCGGGAATCGATGTCGAGCTAGCGACGTTTTTCTATGACGTTCCGGAACGCATGGCCGAGGCTCATTTGGTCATTTGCCGCGCGGGAGGATCCACGGTGGCCGAACTGACCGTTGTCGGGCGGCCTTCAATTCTGGTTCCTTTTACCGGCGGGCATGCGGGTGAGCAGACCGCCAATGCGGAGGCCGTGGCGGCTGCTGGCGGGGCGTGGATTATTCCAGAGGCGTCGTTTACGCCCGAAGCCTTAGCTGTCAGGCTGGAGTCTTTGATGGCGTTACCGTCGTCGTTGACGAAAACCGCCGCTGCTGCGCGTGCGCAGGCCAAGGTTTCCGCCGCGGACGCTTTGGCCGATTGCGTGGGCTCGTTGGCTAGAGCAGAGTGTCGGGAGGTTGAGGAAAATTCCCCGACGCTTCGTTTGTAAAAGGCGGTGGGGACACGATAAAAATGCGCCCGAGAGGGTTTTTTGAAACCTTACTATGCGCTTGCGCATTTTTATCGTGTCCCCCTTTTCCGGGGGAGTATATTCTGGGGTTTCTTTTTCTGGACTGGGATTATTATATGAACTGGACGCAATCGACGACACATACGCATTTTTCGCCGCAATCGGTCGGCACGATCCATTTTGTCGGGATCGGCGGAATCGGAATGAGCGGCATTGCCGAGGTGCTGAATAAGCTCGGCTTCATTGTTAAGGGCAGTGACTTGACCGATAACGCTAACGTCAAGCGATTGCGCGATAAGGGCATTCATATCGAAATAGGCCATCGCGCCGAGAACGTTTTGGGAGTCAACGTCGTCGTTATTTCTTCCGCCGTCAAAAAGGATAATCCGGAAGTCGTGGCCGCGCGCGGGGCGTTTATTCCGGTCGTCAGGCGTGCGGAGATGCTTGGCGAGCTGATGCGCTTGAAGTGGGCTATTTCCGTCGGCGGCACGCACGGAAAGACGACGACCACGTCGATGGTCGCGGCGCTGTTCGATGAGGCGGGGTTGGATCCGACCGTTATTAACGGCGGCATTATTAACGCTTATGGGACGAACGCTCGGCTTGGCGACGGCGAATGGATGGTTGTCGAATCCGACGAGTCCGACGGCAGCTTTACCAAGCTTCCGGCGACCATCGCCATCGTTACCAATATGGATCCCGAGCATATGGATCATTATCGCGATTTTGCCGCCGTGCGGTCCGCGTATGAGACGTTTGTGCAAAACGTTCCTTTTTACGGGTTCGCCGTTTTATGCGTCGATCATCCCGAAGTGCATGACCTTGTCGCGCGTGTGCAGGATCGCAAGATTGTGACGTATGGATTCTCGGCGCAGGCGGATGTGCGCGCGGTCAATGTCGAGGAAAAGACTGACGGGACTTGTTTTGATGTTGTCGTGTCCGACCGCAAGAAAAACGCGACACGCACAATTGAGGGCGTTTTCCTGTCAGTCATCGGGCGACATAATGTTCAGAATTCTCTTGCCGCGATCAGCGTCGCCGTTCAGCTTGGGTTTAAGGACGAAGAAATTCGCGCTGCCTTGGCCAAGTTTGAGAACGTTAGGCGCCGGTTCACGCGCACAGGCATTGCGGGCGGCATCACGGTTATCGACGATTACGGCCATCATCCCGTCGAGATCGCAATGACATTAAAAGCGGCATTGCAGGCAAAGGGTGACAAGGGCAAGGTGATTGCCGTGATGCAACCGCACAGATATACGCGACTGGCCGCTTTGTTTAACGATTTTTGCAAGGCGTTCGACAATGCCGATACCGTCATCGTTTCGGACGTTTATCCTGCGGGTGAACAACCGATTGAGGGCGCGGATCGCGATGCCTTGGTTGAGGGCATGCGCGCGCATGGGCATCGTGACGTTCACGCGCTGTCCGATCCAAAGGATCTTGCGTCGATGGTCGCCAAGATGGCTGCGGCCGGGGATATCGTCGTTTGCCTCGGTGCGGGGTCTAGCAGCGCTTGGGCTTATGCGTTGCCGGGGGAATTGGATGCTATTCTTGGGAAATAGCCGGCGTTTTGAATCAATGTGTGTGGGATTATCTATGGATATAGCCATTTTACGGAGTATCTGGCAGGATGCGCGACATGATTAAATCTGATTCTGAGAAGCTTTCTCTTGTTTCGTTCGGCCTTTCGGTCGCTGCGCTTTTGGCCGTTCTTCCTTTGGGGCTGCTTTCGGCGTTGTTGGCCGGGTTGCTCGTTTTCAATACCGTTGTTTCGGGCGCGCGGATTCTTCAGCGTAACGGCATTATGCCCAACAACAAGATGGCCAAGATTATTTTGGTCGTTGCCGTTTCCATTGTCGTCATTTCTTTGTTTGCCTCGGGCGGCATCGTTTTGGCGGCATACATTAACAACGGTCCGGAAAGCGTCGTCGGACTCATCAAGCATATGGCCGATATCGTCGTTTCCGCGCGCAACTCGATGCCGCAGATGATTCAAGACTACCTACCTTCCAGTGTCGATGCATGGCAGGCAAGCACTCATGAATGGTTGCTGAGTAACGCAAAATCGCTTAGCGCGTTGGGGCGCAATGCGGGGTTGTTCCTTGTTCACATCGTTTTCGGGATGATTATCGGCGGCATGATGGCGCTGCATGTTACGGACAGGCCGGGCGACGCGCCTTTGACAAGGGCGCTCGATGCGCGTGCGCGGCTTCTTAATCTTGCTTTTCATCGCGTTTTCTTTTCGCAGGTCAGAATATCGGCTTTGAATACGTTGCTGACTTTTGTTTTCCTTGCGTTTGTTATGCCGCTTCTGGGCTATGATCTGCCGCTTATCAGGACCATGGTTTTGGTCACTTTTATCGTTGGGTTGATGCCTATTATCGGAAATATTATTTCGAATACAATTATCGTTCTTATTTCCTTGGGCCTTTCGTTGGGAGCGGCCGTTGCGGCGCTTGCGTTCCTTATAGGCATTCACAAGCTTGAATACTTTATCAATGCGCGAATCATCGGTTCTCGCATCGATGCGCGCGCGTGGGAGATTTTGACCGCCATGCTTGTCATGGATGCCGCTTTCGGCATTCCGGGATTGGTCGCCGCGCCCATATATTATGCCTATTTGAAGGCAGAGCTGGCGGATCGGAAGCTGGTATAGGGGCGAGCGCCTTATTGTGCCCCCTTGCGCGCGGATCATCGACGGGGACATAAGAAAAATTTACCTTCTCTTGCGCTTTGGGGGTCCTATGCGCTAGAATCGCCCTGATGCCCGCCTCGATTTACATTCCTTCCTTGTTCTAACAGGAGTTTTTCCTAGATGTCAGCTTTCGAACGTCATCCTCTTGAAGTCTATGACAACATGCTTGTTCCTATGGTTATCGAGCAGACATCGCGCGGCGAGAGGTCTTTCGATATTTATTCTCGCTTGCTTAAGGAACGCATCATTTTCCTTGTCGGCGAGGTCAACGATCATATGTCCAGCCTCGTTTGCGCTCAGCTGCTTTTCCTTGAATCGGAAAATCCAAAAAAGGAAATATCCTTATATATCAATTCTCCGGGCGGGGTCGTTTCGTCAGGACTCGCGATGTACGACACGATGCAGTATATTAAATCGCCTGTTTCTACCGTTTGTATCGGGCAGGCATGCTCGATGGGGTCTTTATTGTTGGCTGCGGGCGAACCCGGGAAACGTTTCGCTTTGCCCAATAGCCGCATTATGATCCATCAGCCATCGGGTGGGGCTCAGGGGCAGGCGACCGATATTGAGATCCAGGCGCGGGAAATTCTCAAGCTTCGCGAGAGGTTAAACGGGATTTACGTTCAGCATTGCAAGCAGACTTTGGATAAGATTTCCGCTGCCGTCGAACGCGATAACTTTATGTCCGCCGAAGAGGCCAAGGCTTTTGGCCTTATTGACGAAGTCGTTTCCAAGCGCCCCGAAAGCGCAGATGAGGAAAAGAAGCAAGTTTAACGTCCTGATAACTAACTTAACCTAAAATACACGCCATTCTGACAAAGAGTGTTTCATGACAAAGCCTTCAGGTACAGACTCCAAAAATACGCTGTACTGCTCTTTCTGCGGAAAGAGTCAGCACGAAGTGCGCAAGCTGATCGCGGGGCCAACCGTGTTCATTTGCGACGAATGCGTTGATTTGTGCACCGACATCATACGCGAGGAAAGCAAGACCACGCTTTCCAAGTCTAAGGAAGGCGTCCCTTCGCCGCGCGACATTATGTCGATTTTGAATGACTATGTGATCGGGCAGGAACACGCCAAGCGTGTTTTGTCTGTCGCTGTTCACAATCATTACAAGCGCTTAGCTCATAGCGCGCGTAACGCCGATGTGGAATTGGCTAAGTCCAACATTCTTCTTGTCGGGCCGACCGGGTGCGGCAAGACGTTGTTGGCTCAGACGCTGGCCCGGATCATCGACGTGCCCTTTACGATGGCGGACGCCACGACTCTGACCGAGGCGGGCTATGTCGGCGAGGACGTTGAGAACATTATTTTGAAGTTGCTTCAGGCCGCCGATTATAACGTTGAGCGCACGCAGCGTGGCATCGTTTATATCGATGAAATCGATAAAATCAGCCGCAAGTCCGACAATCCGTCTATTACGCGCGATGTGTCCGGCGAAGGCGTTCAGCAGGCTTTGTTGAAGCTGATGGAGGGAACAGTAGCTTCTGTGCCGCCTCAGGGCGGTCGCAAGCATCCGCAGCAAGAGTTCTTGCAGGTCGATACGACCAATATTCTGTTTATTTGCGGCGGCGCGTTTGCGGGTCTGGAAAAGATTATTTCGGCACGTGGGCGTGGCACGTCCATTGGGTTCGGTGCCGACGTGCGCGGGCCGGATGATCGTCGGACGGGCGATATTCTGCTTGAGACAGAGCCGGAGGATTTGCTGAAGTTCGGGTTGATCCCCGAGTTTATCGGGCGCATGCCGGTCATCGCGACGCTGACGGATCTGGACGAAAGCGCCTTGATCGACATTTTGACGCGCCCAAAGAACGCTTTGGTCAAGCAATTCCAGAGACTGTTCGAGATGGAAGATATTAAGCTTGAAGTCGATGATTTAGCGCTGCATGCCATTGCCAACAAAGCCATCGCTCGCAAGACGGGCGCGCGCGGCCTGCGCTCAATCATGGAAAGCGTGCTGCTTGATTCTATGTACGAACTTCCCGGTTCGACGGATGTCGAAAAGGTTTTGATTACAGGGGGCGTCGTCGAAGGCAAGTCGAAGCCGATTTACGTTCATGGCGAAAAACGTGGCGAAGGGCAGTTGGCGGCGGCAAAAGGATAGCACGGGATTTCTTTCGCCTTGCGGGGGCGCTTGTTTGTAAAGGAGCTTATATGCCCAAGAGCGTTATTCACGAGAAAATCAAAGAGGCTTTAGTTGCGACAGGATGCAATCGTCATGACGCGTTGAAGCTTTTGATTACATGGGCCGTTCGCGACAGCGAGTTGTTGCTGGCGATGACAAAGCCTCATTTGAAGGCCATAGCCTCGGGGCATATCGATCATTATTTACGCAAAGCCGCCGATAATGAGCCCAGCGATGTCGAACCAGATAACCTTTCACGCAGCGCTATTAACGATATTGTTTCTTCCGCGCGTGGAGCCGATCGGCGGAAGAGCGCGGTTTTGCCGCCTCCAAAATCGACAGAACGGCAAGCTACGGCTATGCGGAAATTAGCGGCCGCGTTTACAAAAAAGAAGAAATAGCAACATTTTCAATGTGATGCGCTTATTTTTCGCGCTGCGATACAGGCGCGTGCAGTGTTTGTATAACTAGACGAAAGTATTTATAGCGTATAAATACAACCGACCTTTATGAGCTAACCTCTTGCGCCCAAAAGGTCGTCATCTCCGCGAAGGCGGTGATGACGAGGATGGGGCCGTTATAAGGCCGTTGGTATAACTAACGGATTGCGATTATTTGTAATTTAATGGATTTTCGATGCATAGCCGGAAAATTTGGGTTGTTGACGACGAAGAGACGCTACTGGATCTGGTTGCATCTGGGTTGTCGGTCGTCGTCCGCGGCCAGTATTCCACATTCTTATCTGTTGAGGACGTTCGGAAAGAACTCGAGACTAACGGCGCTCCTCATACGGTTTTTATCGATGCCAGAGGGCCGAACGGCGACGTTGTCGGCGTTTCGATTCTTGAGACTATTTTGGATTATTCTAAAGAAAACCCCGAAAAAGGTTTGCTTGATCGCGTCGTCTTTATGTCCTCTGACGAGGAGCTTTTAGAGAAAGATAAAAACAGAAAAGAACTTGATTACAGAAGATTTGCGACCGAGTGCAAACTTGAGGCCCTTGATAAGGGGCTTCTGCCTTCGGGCCGCATTTATGCGCTCGACAAGCTGAAAATGATTCCGAAATTGATGTCGACGGTCGCGGCCTTGACTATTGACGAATATAATGGCGTCAAGGGCGATCATGGGGAACTGGGCGCATTTGTACGCGACGAGATTGCGCCAACACCGGCCAATCAGGTTGTCCCGCCGTTATCGTATGCGCTGGCTTTTGAGATTTATTCCAGTAGAGATGTGTTCCGGCATCTTCAATTAATGAGTCCGAATGCGCTTGTTCTTCCGGGCGCTGAAAAAATTGGAGATTTTCAGAAAGGATTTGGAAAAACCACGCATGGATTTGCCGTGTTTTCCGTTGAAGATCTCGAAAAATTTGGAGGTCAGGGCGTTTTAATTGCCGAGAAGTTCGATTGCCATAAGATGTTTTCGCATCTTTCGAATATGGCCGGGTTGGTTATCGTTGACGGAAAAGATGTGCCGGGGCATTTGGCTTCGATAGGCGTCGGAAACGACGTTACAGTCATGGTCGGAGGCGCGACGTTTTGGGATGCATTGATGTCGCTCGATCAGGGCGCGTCGGTCACGCTTGATCCGAACGGAAAGACTTTGGGGTTGTTTAAGGGGCATTTGCCTATTCCCGATATCGATAAAACCAAGTCCCGTACCATCATAGAGCTCTTCCGCATGGCTGCAGAGGAAAAGTGTTGGCGTACGATGAAGTTTATGGCGACAGTCGATTCCATTGCCAAGGCCGGGCAAACGATTGAGAACGAAGGCGCAGGGATCGGACTTATCAGGACGGAGCATTTGGTATTTACCGATACGCCCGCGCGAGAGGCGTTGTGCAAGATATTGTCGTCTGTCGGCGATTGCTCTGATGCCTATCGGACGCTGACGGAGCGCCAGAAGATGCATATGCTGGATGTTTTCGATTCCGTTGCGGTGCGCGAGGATAAATCAGGCACGTTTCCTGTGCGTGTACGGTTGCTTGACGCTCCACTTGATGAGATTGACTTGCCGGAAAAAGTCATTGAAGCTCTGGCTCACTGCAAAGATGGGACTGATCTACGTGGCGTAAAGATGGGGATTGCGAAGCCGGATCTTTATAGAAATCAGTTAAACGCCATTTTTGCAGCTTATAGAGAAAGCAATGCGGAAAACGTCGGGATTCAGTTGGAAATTATGGTTCCTTCCGTTTCAGTCGTCGACGATATTCGCGAAGTCATGTTGTGGGCGCGAGAAGCCGCCGAAGCTCATGGATATGCGCGACGCGATTATAGATTCGGCACAATGCTCGAAACGGTTGAAGTCATTGATAAAGCAGGGGATATTGCCGGGGATATCGTTCTTGCCGACGGCAGCGTTGATCGCATCGATTTTGCAAGTTTCGGTACAAACGATTTGACCGAAGCGGTTGTCGGGTTTTCGCGAGGTAATAACGAAAAGAGAAATACTTATACCGAAAATGGACATTCGTTCGACCCCTTCGTTACGCTTTGCGACGACGTCGTTCGCCTTGTCGAAAAGGCTGCGGCTCAGGTTTATGACAGAAGGCCTGATTTTGAATTATGTCTGTGCGGCGGGCATGCAACAGATCTGTCATCGCTGGAGAGATTAGGTAACATCGCGCTGAAATCAATCTCGGTTCCGCCGACGGAAAACTATCTTTACGGGCTTCAGGCCGATTGGTGTTTGTATGCCTTCAGGGCTAATACGAAAAAATCTGCCGCTTTTGTTCCCTATACTAATCCCGGACCAAAATGAAGCAAAAGGGATACAATCAATAACCCCCGGCAGAGCCGGGGGCTTGATGGGAAACCGCTCCAAGCGGTTTTAAAAGACTCTCAATTCAGGCCAATCCCGGATCAAAATGAAGCAAAGGGGACACAATCAATAACCCCCGGCAGAGCCGGGGGCTTGATGGGGAACCGCCCCAAGCGGTTTTAAAAGACTCTCAATTCAGAAAGCGTCGTCATCCCCGCGCAGGC
>CAYVBP010000039.1:0-15619 GCA_964449155.1 uncultured Rhodospirillaceae bacterium
CCCTTATTAAGGGCAGGATGACGAGGACCCCAGAACCTCTTACCGGCCATACATTGGGGGGTTCGCTTTCTGAGCGCCGTTTCCGAAAGAAGCCTCCTCTGCGAACTCAGCCCATATAAAAGAGGCCTCTTCCTGTAGCGCCTGAACTTTTCCGTTCGCGCACGCATGAACATGGATTTCCAGCTTTTTTCTCTCCGCCCCACGAACCTTTTGATTGCCTTCCTTTTCAATAAGCGTATCCCAGCCTCGAATATGCTCAGCCCACACACCGAGAATTTCTCTCGTTTCTTCTTGTCCTAAACAGGGGTGTTTTTCGAGACACTCTTTCAAAAGGTAAGCCACGGGCTCCATTTCGCGCACAAGGAAAAGCGGTTCCTGCTTTTTGATCTTTTCGAGCTGCCACGCGATGCCCAAAGACAAAAGCTTTTTTTCTTTCCCTTCCAACTTTTCCGCATCTACTTTTTCCGCCTGATGGCAAAAATTCTTTATCTCGAGAATCACAAAAAGATTATCGCCGCAGTACGGCTCGCCCGGGTGAAGTTTTTCCCAAAATCTATTCTTTTCTTTGGAATTATTTTCCGCCAATCGATCAAGATATCGCTTGAACAAATCCGATAATTTATTCGCTGCATTTCCGTCATCGACGGAAAGAACAAATTTTTGTGCCGCTTTAAAAAGCTGAAGCGCCTGATTTCTTTTAGATTCCCCTTTTTCAAATTTCGCAGCTTGAATAAAAAGTTTGTTATTGTACTCCCTAAGATCCATTTTGGTAAGCTCAAGATGCGCAATCGTAACGCGGGCCGCAATATCGCTTAGCTTTTTTCTTTTTTCTTCCGGCAATTCATCTTTTGTAAGCAGCTTCTGTACGTCGGTTATTTTTCTTACAAAAGCTTGTTGGATAACTATCTGCAGATCAGTCGCGTCCTTATAGAAAACGCTGCCGTCAAGACCTAAGTCCTTATAGTAATTCAATATTTTTCTTCCATCATCCATAGCGTTCAACATGAATTTATAAAAAAATTAGGAACCGCCCACATAATGAAAAGATCTTACCAGAAAAAGTCCGGCATTAAAACCCTGCAATATTCACAGCAAATTGGCCGCCCTCCGAATAGCCCCGCCAACAATAACCGCCTGAAAAACAAGGTATTTTCAATAAATTGTTCCGATTGTTTTGCTGGCTCGGGCTTGCTATAAGAAAAAAGAAGTCCCCGTCTTTGTGGCAGGGGTTTGTTTTCCGGATAATATAGAATGAACTTTCGCATAAATCGCCGTCGCCGCATATTTGAAGGAAAAGGCAAAGTGCTGTTCGAGGGCCCCGAACCGGGAACCCTCGTGCAATACTTCAAAGATGACGCCTCAGCCTTCAACAACCAGAAAAAAGGCACGATTACCGGCAAAGGCGTTCTAAACAACCGCATTTCTGAATACCTTATGACGAAACTGGGCGAAATTGGGGTCCCGACGCACTTTATGCGCCGCCTGAACATGCGCGAGCAGCTGATCCGCCAAGTTGAAATTATCCCGATTTCCATATGCGTCCGAAACATCGCCGCCGGATCTCTGTCGCGACGCCTTGGCATTCCGGAAGGAACGGTTTTGCCCCGTTCGATTATTGAATTTTACTTCAAAAACAACGAACTCGGAAATCCCATCGTCTCGGACGAGCACATAACGGCCTTCGGCTGGGCCAGTCCGCAGGAAATCGACGAGATGATGGCCTTGTCCTTACGCATCAACGACTACCTATCGGGCCTGTTTTTGGGTATCGGGCTCAAGCTTGTCGATTTTCGGCTAGAATTCGGGCGTTTATGGGACGATGACGACCTGCACATTGTGCTTGCCGACGAAATCAGCCCGGACAACTGCCGCCTTTGGGACGTCAAAACGAACGAAAAGATGGATAAAGACCGGTTTCGCCGCGACCTCGGCCGTGTCGAAGAAGCCTATCAGGAAGTCGCGCGCCGCCTTGGAATTATGCCCGAAAACCAATCAGTAACCCATAAAAACGAGAAAACGTCATGAAAATACGCGTCGACGTCATGCTGAAAAACGGCGTCCTCGATCCCCAAGGAAAAGCCATTGGCCACGCGCTGGGTCATTTAGGATTTTCGGGCATCGAAGGCGTCCGCGCCGGAAAGGTTATCGAGTTAGATGTAGCCGAAACCGATCCCGCAAAAGCCATCGAATCCGCGAAGAAAATGGCGGAAAAACTCCTAGCCAATCTCGTTATTGAGGATTTCAAGGTCACCGTCGTCTAGCTCAAAAGAAAGGGACATAAAACAAAAAGGCCGTTACGGCATCGTTATCAAAGCTATTTTTCCAAGAGCCTTTTGATTTGTCCCCGTCGCAGTTATTGAAAAAACGAGCCGCAAGGCACTAACGATAATTTAATTATTTTTGCAGAGAATCCGCCCGATATGACCCTAATATCTTCTCTTCGTGCGCTTACTGCCCTGACCGCCTTGGCGTTTTTGCCCTTGCCGCTGTCGGGCTGTGCATTTTTGGAGGAAGAAGGCGACGAACCCACGGAAGAATCCGCCCAATCGTCGCCCCCGGAACAAGTCGAGGTCGCGCCAGTAATCGAAAACAGAGCGACGCAGCTATGGCGTCCGGGATACTGGGCACCCGGCGATTCATCCGGCAGCTTTGTCTGGATTTCAGGAGCCATCATCCCCCGCCCCGCGCCAACGGCATCGTGGGCACCAGCCCGCTGGGTCCACCACACATACGGATGGGCCTTTCAAGAAGGCCATTGGCAATAATTTATCGGCGTTCCTTCCCTCATCAGACCATAAGCTTTTGGCGCTTGCCTCGTTTTATATAGCGAACCATAAATTTTGGGGGGAAAGCCATGTCATCTTCCGTCAACGCCTCTTCGGTCTTCGCATATCAGGGAACGCTCTCTTCCGCGTCTCAAACCGAAACGGCGACAACATCGACAACATCGTCCGCATCCGGAGGATCTTCCGGCAGCAGCTCCAGCAGCACAGAAATCGAAAGCGAAACCACGGTCCGGAATCCTGACGGTTCCACGACCACGACCATCACATACGAAGATGGAACCGAGAAAGTAACGACGACCCCGCCCGATCCATCGAAAACCTCAGACGCGTTCAACGCCCAGCAACAGGATCAAGAACCGCCGTCAGATAAAGGAACCATCGTCTCCCTTTCCATCAAGATATAAATCTATAGTCATTCCAAATTACAATCAGACACCACTCTCGTCGTCCCCGCGAAGGTGGATCCAGTTTGAGCGTCCGGAGAAATGCGGGAACGGTTTGTTATCGTGGCAATTCAAAATAGATCCGGTGGCCGGAATAACGAAAATTAATCGATGGGAACACACTGAAAATGCCCAAACCGCCGATATCCGTTTTTCACTGCCTTTTCCGGCATTTTCACACCAATCGTCGAATGAAGTGACTCGCGTAGGTCACAAGCGGTTGCGGGGAGCGTGGCGAAGGGATACAGGTGGTTCAATAAGATATAAGCGTACCGCAGAGCGAGTGAAGTCCAACGAAGGGGCCGCATTCATTGGTCGCTTGGTATTATTGTGTCCCCTGTGCCTTCCCAATTCACTCTGATCCGGGATAGGCATCAGAGCTTATAATGCCCCTTCAGCTCCGCCACCAAATCCATCCGTTCCCACGAAAAATGCCCGTCATCCTCGGGTTCGCGACCGAAGTGCCCGAACGATGAGGTTTTCTTGTAAATCGGGCGACTTAGCTGCAGCCGTTCGCGGATCCCGCGCGGAGATAAATCGACCAGTTCGCGTAAAACATCGGGCAAAGTCCCTTCGTCGACATGCGCCGTTCCGTGCGTCGCCACGTATAAAGCCAAGGGTTCCGACACGCCGATGGCATAAGCCAGTTGAATCGTGCAGCGATCCGAAATACCAGCCGCGACAACGTTCTTGGCCAAATAGCGCGCCATATAAGCCGCCGAGCGATCGACCTTGGTAGGATCCTTGCCCGAAAACGCGCCGCCGCCGTGCGGAGCCGCGCCGCCGTACGTATCGACGATGATCTTGCGTCCCGTCAATCCCGCGTCGCCATCCGGCCCGCCGATAACGAACCGGCCCGTCGGATTCACATAGAAATATTTTTCCTCCGGCATCCAGCCTTCGGGCAACGCCGCCTTGACATAGGGCCGGACAATCTCGCGCACGTCGTCCTGAGAAATGCTTTCGTCATGCTGCGTCGACACGACGATACGCGGCGCGGCGACCGGTTTTCCATCCTTATATTCCAGCGTAACCTGACTTTTCGCATCGGGCCCCAGCAAAGGCAACTTGCCCGCGCGGCGATCCTCGGAAATCAACCGCAAAATTTTGTGCGCGTAATAAATCGGCGCAGGCATAAAGGTCGGCGTATCCTTGCAGGCATAACCGAACATAATGCCCTGATCGCCCGCGCCCTCGTCCTTGTCCTCGCGCGCATCGACGCCGATGGCGATATCGATCGATTGAGGATGCACATAATTTTGGAAATCAGCCCATTGCCAATGAAACCCTTTTTGCGCATAGCCGATCTCGCGAACGGCCTGACGCGCCGCATCTTCCATGTGCTTGGGCGTAATCGACGACGGCCCGCGAATTTCGCCCGCCAGAACGATCCTGTTTGTCGTGGTTAACGTCTCGACCGCCACATGGCTGTGCGGATCTGCCGCAAGAAACAAATCGACGATCGAATCCGAAATTCGATCGCAGACCTTATCCGGATGCCCCTCGCCAACGGACTCAGAGGTAAAAAAGTAATGAGGAAGATTCATCGAAGACTCCTGAATAAAAAAGAAATTCGGGATTCGGGATTTAGGATTCAGGAACCCGCCGAATCCCAAATCCTAAATCCCAAATCCCTTTTGTTTTACACACGCATCGGCATGAGCACATATAAGGCGCTTGCGTCCGAAACATCCTGAATGACGGCGGGCGCCGTCGCATCGGCAAGCGAAAAACGCGCAAAATCGCCCTTGATCTGCTGCAAGACATCCAAAAGATAGTGCGCGTTAAATCCGATATCAAGCGCCGGGCCGTCATATTTTGCTTCGAGCTCTTCGCTCGCGCTTCCCGCCTCGGGTGAATTCGCAGACAAGACGATTGTGCCCGCCGATAGGCCGATTTTGATAGCCCGCGACTTTTCCGAAGAAATCGTCGCGACGCGGTCAACGGCATCGGCAAAAACGCGCGCATCGATTTCCAGAATCTTGTCGTTCCCCGACGGAATAACGCGCTGATAATCCGGGAACGTCCCGTCGATCAACTTTGAGGAAATAACGATGCCGCCCATGGCGAACCTGATTTTCGTTTCCGAAAGCGAAATCTCGATTCCATCCGCGCCTTCGTCGATCAGCTTACGCACTTCCGCGATGGTCTTGCGCGGCAAAATAACGCCCGGAATGCCCGCCGCGCCGTCGGGCGCAGACAGCTCGACGCGCGCCAAGCGATGGCCGTCCGTGGCAACCGCGCGCAAAACGTCCGCCTTTTTGTCCTTAAACGCGTGCAAATAAATGCCGTTCAGGTAATAGCGGGTCTCCTCGGTCGAAACGGCAAACCGCGAGCGATCGATCAAATCGCGCAAATCGTCGGACGACAAGCTGAACGAATGCGACAGATCCGTCCCCGGCATAATGGGGAAATCTTCCACCGGCAAGCACCCCAGCTTAAAATGAGACCGCCCCGAAGAAAGGGTCAGCTGCCCGGTCGACGGCGCATCCAGTTCGACCTCCGCGCCATCGGGAAGCTTGCGCACGATCTCGTATAGCGTATGCGCGGGGGCCGTAATCGCGCCCGTTTTAATGATTTTTGCGTCAACCGCCTCGTTGATCTCGATTTCCATGTCCGTCGCGGTCAACGAAACCTTCTGAGCGGACGCGTTAATCAGCACGTTGGCAAGAATAGGAATAGTGTTGCGGCGCTCGACCACGCTTTGGACGTGACCGAGGCTTTTCAATAGGGCTTCGCGCGACAGGATAAGTTTCATAAAACGTTCCGAATCGAAAAACTGGGCTTTGAATAGTAACGGTTAGCAAAGAAATTTAGCTCTGGCTAGAGGCGATAGGCCTCGTTATGCTATTCTACGTTTATAATAAAGAGCGGGAAACCATAATGCCTTCATCTTACGCTCATTTCGGCGTTGTCGGCGCCGGCGCTTGGGGCACGGCCCTTAGCTTGGCGCTCGTGCGCGCCGGGCGAAAAGTCACGCTTTGGTCTTTCGAAACGGATCTTGCGAAAATCGTTGCCGAGAAACGGGAAAATACGCTGTATTTACCCGGCGTTGCGCTTACCGACTCAATCGCCGTCACGGCCGATCTGGCCGATTTATCGGCCTGCCAAGCCCTTATCCTCGCGCCCCCCGCGCAGCATGTCCGCGCACAATGCAAGGCGCTGGCCCCGCTGTTAACGCGTCCCGTCCCCGTGATCGTCGCCTCCAAAGGAATCGAAATGGGGTCCTACCGCCTGCTCAGCGAAATCGTCGCCCAAGAGCTCCCCAACAGCCCGGTTTATATCCTTTCTGGCCCAAGCTTTGCGCGCGAAGTCGCCCAAAGCCTGCCCACCGCGCTAACGCTGGCATCGGAAAATGACGTCGAAGACCTCGCCGTCGCAATTTCATCGCCCTTTTTCCGTCTTTACACGACAGACGACATCATCGGCGCCCAAATCGGGGGCGCGCTAAAGAACGTCCTTGCCATCGCCTGCGGAATCGTCGCCGGGCGGGCGTTGGGAGACAACGCGCGCGCAGCCCTTATCACGCGCGGCCTTGCGGAAATTGTCAGGCTTGCCGTCGCTCTTGGCGCGCGCCCCGAAACAATGATGGGCTTATCGGGCCTCGGCGACATCGTCCTGACATGCTCAAGCCTCCAGTCGCGAAACATGTCGCTGGGCTATGCGCTGGGACAGGGCCGGAAACTGAACGAAATTCTTGCCGAGCGCAGCTGCGTCACCGAAGGCATATCGACAGCGTCCGCAGCCTTGGGACTCGCGCGGCGGCGCGGCATAGATATGCCGGTCGTCAGCGCCGTTGATTTGATCTTGCGCGACAAAGCGACCATCGACGATAGCATCGCCGCCCTGCTTTCAAGGCCGCTGCGCAACGAAACGATATAACGGCCTTAATAAAACAGCTCATTCCGGCGCATTTTATCGTGCCCATTTCGCTTCGCTTTGATCCGAGATTGGCATCCTGTGTCAAGAGTTAGGGCCGCTGAACAACAGCGCCCTAAAACAGCGCCCCAAACATCGCCCTGACAATCGCCGCACAAATAAGGATAATGGCCAACATGCTGCTGATTGTGACGGCAATCGGTTTTCCGGCCGTGGTCGCGATATCGCCCTGATTGTTCGCCTTAGCCTCAAGGCCGACGATTTCTTTCAGCGTGCTTAAGTACAAAAGACGCGCAGCGCTGAACTCCTGCTCGTCCTTTTCAAGTCTCCGTCCGTCATCGACAAGCCGCAGAAGCTCCGGCAGTTTTCCCGCTGCGATATAGTCCTTTGCCTTCTTCTGCAAAACATCCCTTACATTCTTGCTGTTATAGCGTTTAATGGCCGGATCGACGACGGAAGACAGCCATGCGGCAAGATGCGGCAAGCTATCGGGCCCGTATTTGTACTGCAAATCGGCAAAAACGCTCAATAAGGCAAGGCCGCGCGCCGTGCTGTTTTCGGTTCCGCTGAACGGGAGAAAAGTTTTTTCGCTGCGTTTCTCGCGCACGATCAGAAAAGCCGCAATATGGCGATCGATAGGATCGCGCCCCAAACTGCCGCCGGTTGCAATGCGCTCAAGCGCCGGCAAAAGCGCTTTTGCCGTCGAGACATATTGCCCCTTCAACAAAGGGCTCAGGCACGGAATGCCGGGATTCATTTCATAAATGGCGCGTTCGATTCCATTGCCAAACGTCGTCTTTTCAAGAACGCTTCGCGCGCGGTCGAACAATTGCCCCAAGGCAATAAGCGGGGTCCTGTTTTCCCCCAACTGCAACTGAAGCCAAATAGGAATAAGCTGGCTCATAATAATCTCAGCCAGCTCTTGGGGATTCCCCCCCGGACCGGCCTCCGCCAAAAGCGCCGGGACGCCCGCAGGCATCGCCGAAATCCCGCGATATCTGATGGGCGCGCGCGGATCGAGCGCAATGCAAACGCGCGCAACCAGCTGATCCTCATAATGGGCAGTTTTCCCATCCTGTTTCAGATCCTCGACAATTGCCTCGATCTCGCGCGCGCGTTCGGTGTCGTTCAGGGCGCGGCGCAGCCACTTATTAATCGATTCGTTTTCAATCGCCTTGGCCGCTTCTTCCGGATAGGCCGCTAAAGCTTCCGCAAGCGTATGAGCATGCCAGTATTGCTTTTCCATGAAAACAAAATGGCGTCCGGCCTTCGTTCCAGCTTCCGCGCTCTTCAAGGTCATGCGGCGGCCGCCCAGCCATTGATCGAGATCGGACGCCGTCCACCGTTGCAAAGGATTATCGGAAAGAAGTCCGCGTAAAATCTCAATCTGGGCGGGCAGAAGGCGATGGCTTCCGACAACGGCCGCAAAACTACCGCGTTGCATCTTGATGTCGAGAACGGCCCTATCGTCCATTCCCTGCAAAGGATTTCCCCCGACCATAACGAAGGCCAGCGTCATACCGAACGCATAACAGTCGTCCGCATGCGTCCCAACGCCGCGCCCCAAAGGAGAAGCCTGCGCCCGTTCAATAGGCTCGAAAAGGAGCGGCTGCCCAACGCCTGCCGGAACGGACAAGCAATCGCCGATTTGCGGCGGCACGGTCGACCCGACGCGCCAGAATATATTTCCGGGCCTCAAGGCATTGTGAACCACGCCCGCGTTATTAAGCGCCGTCAACGCGCTTATCATCGGCGCAATAAACGTCCGGGCAATGGCGTCTTCGCTTAACGTCGCTTTCGTTTCCTCAAGAGACGCAAGCATCGTCGGCGCAGTCGGCCGCTGATATACCAGCGCATAGGCCGCGATAGCTTCGTTCCACTGCACGACGCCCGCGTCGACCAACTTCAGCACGCCGGGATTATCGACGACCCGCACGGATTGAACGGTATCGACGCGTGGCGGCATCTTCGAAAGGCAAACGATGGCGAAAAGGCTGGACGCGGCGTCGTTCCTGAACCGAGCCGCATACGCGACGCCAGCGGGCGAGCTATATTCGGGAAGCGGCTGCGAAGGAAATATCTCGATCCGCCCGGCCATAACGACGCTGGGGGCCGCCGATAATTTTCGCGTTTCTTCTTGGGCCATAGGGGAAGACGGGATTCAAGATTCAGGATTCGGGGTTCAGGAAATGGCAGATGCCGAATCCTGAACTCCGAATCCCTTTTAATCCATTTTCTCCCGTCAGGGAAATGCCTGTTTTGCAAAAACGGCGCTGAAGGCAGAATCCGGCCCAAATCCCGGAACGGCGTAAAGAGCATCGCCAACCCAAACGCCCGGCAAAGCCGCCCGAACGCGCCCCTGGGGAATCCGCCGCCGCAATCCCGGAGCCAACGCATCGATGCGCTCGTGCGTAAGAACCCCCAGCGCCCGAACCGTCGCCGCAGGCGCGTCGAAAGCCGACCTGACACTCCACCGCCCATCCCAAAGAACCGACCCGCCAGGAGGCAACGGCAAGGCCTCAGACGCCGCCGACGGCTCGCGTATGATGCCGACCTTGTTTTCCGAAACGAATACGATGCAGCCGCAAAGCGTTTGCGCCTTCGCCGCTGCATCCCCGACAATAGCCTCAACAAGAGCGGACAAAGACGAAAATTCTGGCGGATACGGCTCAGCATGAACATATCTCAACGCTTCGGCCAAAGCCCGCCGCGCGATCTCCCGAGGAACATCGCGCAACAGGGCGCGGTCGATCCATGCCGCCCCGCCTTCTGCCGCATGCGCGGCATCCTTCAAAAACGCCCGCGTCGAGGCATCCAGCGCCTCCTTGGCCTCTCTCGCGCGCACCGCAAGCGCGGCCATCCTGTCGGCGGTCAATCCCTCGGCCTCCAGTAACGGCATGATCTTACGCAATCTTCCGCGCGCGTATTTTTCGGACGCATTGCTGGGATCAAAGACATAGACAAGACCAGCCTTCTCGCACGTCGCCGTCAGCCGCGCCTTAGGCACGTCCAAAAAGGGCCGAACAAGCCGCACGCCGTCCCGAACGTTTTGCGGCGCGATTCCCGCCAATCCGTCGATCCCGCTGCCCTTGGCCAAGCGCATCAGAACCGTCTCCGCCTGATCGTCGCGATGATGCGCCAAAAGAAGATCGGCCGCCCCGTGCCTCTTGCAAGCCTCGATCAAAAGCCCATACCGCGCCGCGCGCGCCTTCTCGTGAATCCGGCCCGACACGACCCCGTGCGTCCATTTCAGCACGTCGACGACGACGCCCAGATCTTGAAGACGCGCCTTGACCTGCGCCGCCTCGGCGGCCGATTCCGGCCTAAGCCCGTGATCGACAATCAGCGCAACGATATCCCGCAAGCCCCACCGCCGGGCGCAAAAAACCAAAGCCGTGCTGTCGGGACCGCCCGAAACGGCAAGCGCGATTTTTGGCGCAAGCGGCGCGAATTTTTCCATCGAAAGAGAAAACTCTGCTTCCGTCAACGGCGTTGGGCTGGACATTTGAGCTTGGCGCGTTCTTCGTCGGCGCGAGCCTTAATCGCGGGCGCCATTTTCGGATATTTGAGCTTAAGCTCAGTAAAAGTCACGCAAGCGTCAGCGGTCTTGTTCAAAGCCGCAAGCGAAATGCCGAGCTTCAGCAAACTGTCCGGAGCCTTGGCCCCAAGAGGATTGTGCTGATACGCGTCAGCGAAAGCGACAGCCGCCGCATCGAAAAGGCCGCGAACGTAAAGCGTCTCGCCGTACCAGTATTTGGCGTTTTCGGCCAATTTGTCTTTGGGATTTTTTTCAATAAAGGCCTTAAAAGACTCCTCGGCCTCAGCGTAATCCGCTTCGCGCAAGAAATTAAAGGCGCGTTCATACTGCTCCTCGACCGTCAACCCATAATCGGGAGGAACCGTCGGCAACGGAGACGACTGAGGCTTATTAACGCCGCCCGTAACTTTGTTTCCCTGCATTTTAAGAGCGCCGAGAGTTCCGTTAGGATCGACAACGGGCGCGGCGGCGGCCTGAGCCGATTGCTGAGCGGGCGCAGGCGCCTGCGCTACCGCAGTAGCGGTGGCAGCCTGAGTCGATTCGATTTTCGCTAACCGCATCTCTATATCGCTTTGCATCTTCTGCAAAACTTGATCGTACTTGCGAATCGAAAATTCAAGCTGTTCAAGCCGCCCGTTAAGCGCGCGCAATTCGTTTTCCTGTGCTGTAAGACGCGTTTCATTATACGTCGCCGCATTCGAAGGCGACGGATACGCCCGCTCGTCCTGCGCAACGGCAGGCAAAGAGGCCGAAACGGCAAGAACCGCCGTAAAACAGATGTGCCTGTATTTCATCGATGATGCTTGAGCTAAAAACGAAAGGGAAGAAACTGCACCGATCTTAATCGGCCCGCGCATGAATTTCCAGCTCCAAAATCCACGCCGCTTACGAACGAAAAAAATCAAGGGAAACGAATAAGCCCCCTTGCGAGGCCGGCCGCCGCGCATTGCCTGCGCCAACGCTCACAAAGGCCTTAAATCAGCCGCGCGATCTTGCGCCTGCGGCCACGCCGGGGGATATCGCTCAACGCGCCCATTTCCTGCGGAGGAATTTCCCCATTGTTACGCAACTCGGTCAGCGCGCGCGTCAAGACTATTTTCTCGCGCAAATCATCCTGATCCCCGATAGTCATCATGGCAAGGCGATTGGCGATCAAATCGCTCAAGACCTCAATGCTGGTTGATGAAAGAAACATCTTCGTCTCCACAAAATAACATTTTTTTCAAATACAAAGAGCATTTCTCTTTAATACGCCCATTATTTATCTAAAATATTAAACATCGGTAAATTTCAAAGGAATTATTTTTTGTTTTCAGTATGTTAGAAACGTCCTCCTGCGCCCACCCTCCGCGTCGCAGCATTGAATCGGCTAACAAATCAGGGCGCGATTATTAGTAAAACATTAACGCCTTAACTCCTCGACGCTCAAGAAGGACACACAAAACAAAAAGGCCAATTCCCAAACAAGCAATTTGTCTTTTACAAATTGAGCTCCGCCTTTAATACCAACAACCGAATGAACTGACTCGCAGGGGATTTCCAAAAGCGTAAAGAGAGTCGATCATGCCATGAATCATAGTCGCGCATGCCAATTAATACAACCGGTAGGCAGTTTCGATCACAAACTTAAGAAATATGAATCATTGAAATTCATATACTTGAGCCTCTGAACATGACGCTCAAATGTTCAGAACCTTTTCAGGAAAAACGCTCCTTCAGGAGAAAAACCGCAAAAAATAGGCTGAGAGGAAAAATTCATGTTCACAGCCCCCTTCAAAATCCGTTGCGAAACAACGGGCTTTTTTGAGTGGGCAGGAATCATTCAGGAAAAAGTTTTCATCTTATCGCTTTTTGCACATGGTTACGACACATGGTTCGACACATAGTCAGGCAGGCTAGCTCCATAGGTTTGGCATGGGCACGGCCCAGAGATTTTTGCCGAAGGGAACGATGTCCTTGCCGCTGTAGAGTACGATGCCGCAAGCAAAATCTTTGCCTGCGAGGGATTGAAGTTCTTGGAGGCCTTTGAAATCGGATGAGCCGACGTTGTCGTGCTTTTTGACCTCGATGCCAGCCAACGATCCGGATGGTTTTTCTAAGACGAAGTCAACCTCCTTGCCATCGCTGGTTCTGAAATAGAGGAGGTCTATTTTAGGGTCTTGAATAGCCGCAAGTTTCAGAAGCTCGGTCGCGACGAAGTTTTCCAGAACGTGGCCGAAGAGCTCAGGCCTTTTTCTTTCCATATCTTCCAAATTGTACTGCATCAGGTGACAGAGCAAAAGAGTGTCGGTTATGAATCCTTTGGGGGATTTGACGAGCCTTTTCCCGATATTGCGATGCCATGGGGCGAGGTCAAACGTCAGGAAGAGCATTTTAAGAAGCATTTTGTAATTACGCGAGGTGACAGGATTAAGACCTGCGTCGCGGGCGATTTCAGCGTCGTTGACAAGGCCGCCTGCGCGGTTGGAAAGGGTGCGTAATAAATTCAGCAACGCGCTGAGTTTCTCTATTTCCGCCAGCGCGCGAACGTCGCGCTGCAGGATCGTCGTTAGATAGCCATCGAACCAGCTGTCGCGCGCGCGAAGGAGGACGTCAGAAATTTCGGGAAAGGTCGCAGCGCGGATGATATCCGTCGTTTTATGCTTTCCTTTGCTTGTATAAAAATCACCCGCAAAGAGACGGTCGATAAAATCGCCTTTTCCTTGGAGGATTTCCGCGCCGGAAAAGGGATAGAGCGTAAGCGCACCCATTCTCCCCACAAGGGGACTGGAAAGTTTTGCGTTGTGCACTTTCCTTTCATCATTGCTCAGAGTTCTTCGGATGTCGTGGAATATTGCGACGAACAAACAAAAGCAATATTGCTGGCCCTCGCCTTATCAAGAGGCGCATCTGGGCACATTTTCAACATTGTTATACGGATTATCTCGCCATTCTGTCGGAGGGAACAGCACCGATAAAGTGATAGAGGCATGCGTCGTCGATTTTATCTGTACTCATGAAAGCCTCTATTTTATTTCGATTATCCCTTTGCGGCGATTTTGTCTTCCAAGGCTATGGTTTCGCCTTTGATGACGCCTGTGCGATAGGCGTCCGCGAAGACGCTTTTGGGCGTTCTGTATTTGGCGCGCAGGCTTAAGCCGAGGGCGGAGAGCTCGTCTTCGATGATGCTGCTTTTAAGAGGGACTAGATCCCTGCCTCCGCTTTTTCGGAGGATTGACGTTCGGGCTTCTTTGATCATGTCAAGCTTGGCGCAGATGCCGTGACCGAGGCCCGATTGGAACGAGCTTGTGGCGCTGCGCCGCTGACCGGAAGGACGGCTTTCGTAAAGCTTTCCACGTTTAAAGGATGCGGTTTCGGTTTCGAAGGCTTCCTCGATTTTTTCGTAGAGGACCCTTGCGCCTGCCACATCGGCGGGAAGGCCGAAGAAGATGTGACGAATGTTGCCGCTTGAGGTTATTTCATGCCATGTGCGGCAATCGCAAAAAGCCGCGATAGTGCCGGAACAATCGTCCAAGGAACTGCGGCGGCGGCGATTGGTTTCAATGCCTTCGCCTGCGCAGCTTTGCACCTTCATGTCGATTTCACTGAGGGATAGGCCGTAGCGGTCGAGAAGTTCGGAGACTTTTTCAGCGGCGATTAAAGCTTCGGCTTCCGTGCAGCCTTGCGCGACGGTTTTGCTGCGTAGGGCTTGGATGCGCGCGAGGACTTTATCCAGTTCTTCGCGATTGCCTTTGTTGGAGACTCTCGCGGCGCAGGCTTGTTTTGCGCGGCGGCACAGGTCGTCAAACAAAGGACCTGCCGCAGGATCGACGTCACCATTTTTGATGCCTTGCCTTATTTCGATGGCGAGATCGTCAAGCGTCTCGTGCGTCGTGCGAATTCCGGCGGAACTGCGGCGATGGATGGTTTCGAGTTGAATGACGAGGGCGCGGTCGTAAGCGGTGGCGAGGCGGCCTAGCTTCAAATCATGCGCGCGAAAACAAGCGCAGAAAGATTCATGCACACCATCAGCATGGGCTTCGGAACGGATGAGGCGCAGATCGGTTTCTGTTGGCTCTGGCAGCGAATCTTTTTCCGCCCACTGGAATGCCACGGCGTGGACGGGGCCATCGGCAGCGTCGAAAGGAAATTCATCATCATCGTCCGGAAACAAATCTGGATTAACGCCGTCTAGCGGATTTCCGTTGCGGATGAAATAACGGTAAAGCTCTTCCGCGCAGCGCAGGGGCGTTTTCAGGGCGCTGCCTTTGTCGATAAAGGAATGTGCAAGCACCATCATGTCGTCGTTGACGGGCGTGACGGGGCCGACAGAAATGGCGATGTTTTCGAACATACAAGTGCGCAAGGCCCAACGCGCGCCTTCGCGGTTGAGCATTTTAGGGTCGAATATGATAAAGCTCTCTTCGCTTGCAAGGTCGGTTGCAGCGTAGAGACCTTCGGAAAAGACCTCGTTGATTTCGATGATCCGGAAAACGGAACGGCGCAGAAGTTCTGCTGCTTCGCGTTCTTCGGGCGCAGAGAGCTTCCCGTTTCGAAGAACTCGGTCTACGGCGGTCTGTCCCGTCATCGATGGCGCAAACAAAGAAAGATCAAGGGCATAGCCCAAGGCATCGACAGCGCGTAGGGACATGTCATCGAAATCAGGCATGAGCTGCAAAAACTCGGCGGCTTTGGCTTGAACCTTGGCGGGAGGAAGGCAGGAAGTTGCTTTTTCGCCGACGTCCAGAATGCTGGCGTGCAACTGGCGAAGGTGGTCAAGGGAAGGATATTGGGACTGGGGCATGTTCTCACGGCTTAAAAAGAAGAATCGTAAAATTGTTCGCTATTTTAAGGAAAAGGTTAGGCGGAGTCTTTGGGAAAAGAGGGTTAATTTTGAGATACCTTGCCGATAACGCATCATAACGCCAGTCTCCGCCTATTCCCATCAGTCATCCTGTGCCTTGAATCAATCCGAAGGCTAGAATAGCCACAGG
>CAYVBP010000040.1:0-15387 GCA_964449155.1 uncultured Rhodospirillaceae bacterium
AAATACGCTTCGCCTCCGTTAACGGCGGTTTAGGCATTTTTATTGTGTCCCCTTCGCTTCGCTATGGTCTGGGATTCGCATTAGAACTGATATTTTGCATACTGAATGCTTCTTGCCAATTCCTTCATCCGATGTGTGTCGCGCAGAAACCGGCTTCTTTCAAAACGGCCGGACCCGGGCCGTTGCACCGTTCTGTTCGTCAGATCAAAAGTATTGTCGAGTTTATTGATTGGCTTGCCGTCTTCGTCCTTTTTTCTAACGAACGTCGAGCAAAGCATTTTTCCGTCCGGCTTTGTCGTAATCTGCATATGCCGCACAGATTTTATTCCATCGAAATAAAGCTCGATACCGCGCTTTTTCATTTCATCAACGAGAATATCGGCATATGGCGGCGCAATGTAATCTTCGCGATCAACATCCCACGCACTAACCCCAATCGTCGTCGTCAGAATGGAGTCCGTTGGCGCGCTATCGTCCCAAGCAAACGCGACGCTACGACGCAATGCATTAAGGCTTTTTAATTCCGAAGCGGAAATTTGATTAAAATCGCGTCGTTCGATATAAAATTGTTCCGCTGTCGGCACTTCAATCCGCTTATCCACGTATCCTCTTATAACGTTTCTGGAGCGCGACAGATTATATACTTTTTCCATAATGAAACTGGGTTCGCGCGTCTTCAGATTCACGATCTCGCAATCCACGCCGCATATCAAATGATCGCCATCGAAAAAGAAACGTACGGTTCCGTCGTTCGCGCGGCCAAACCAGCCATGCGCATAATCTTCTTCTCGGCAAGGCGGAACATGCGGAATAATCCGAATCCAATTTACCCCTTTCTTAACAAGCGTCTCCAGCTTGCCCAAAAACTCATCTGGAAAACGGGGTTTTCCAAGATTCTCAAAAACGATATCCATCAACAATCTCCCTTATACCAAGCGACCAATGAATGCGGCCCCTTCGTTGGACTTCACTCGCTCTGCGGTACGCTTATATCTTATTGAACCGCCTGTATCCCTTCGCCACGCTCCCCGCAACCGCTCGTGACCCACGCAAGTCACTTCATTCGACGATTGGTATTAAACTTCAAAAAACGCTCAATTAATTGCGATATACTGCAGGAAAACGCTTTCAATATGCAATGTTTTTCAGACAGCGCTTGAAAGAAGCCGCGCGCGTTTATAGTTAATGCCTCTATTAATTCCGATCAATGCCTCCCTCTTGCCCAGAAATTTTCAGCTGATTATTTAATCGCGGCTAAATCTTTATACGCATGCTTGCCGCCGCAGACATCCTCAACCTCCCACACGTTCTCTTTTTTATCCGCAAACACAGGCCCCAGAGGAACCTTTCCATGCCCCCCCGGAATATCGAGAATATAGGATGGCTGGCACAACCCGGAATACGTCCCGCGCAACTTTTTCAAAAGCGCCAATCCCTCATCGATAGGCACGCGAAAATGACCGGTGCCGCGCGCAAGATCCATGTGATGAAGATAATGTGGCGCAATGCGGCTTTCGACAAACGCCCGCATCAGGGCGCTCAGGCTTTCGACAGTATCGTTAACGCCGCGCAAAAGAACGCTTTGCGACAGCAATGGAAAACCTGCCTCGGCCAATCGCGCACACGCGGCGCGGGCGTCGGGGGTCAATTCGCGCGCATGATTGCAATGAATAAGGATATAAACGGGCTTCGGCCCTCGCAACGCGGCGACAAGTTCGGGCGAGATGCGCGATGGATCGACGACGGGAACGCGCGTATGAACGCGAACGACCCTAACGTGATCGATAGCGTTCAACGCCGCCATAACCTCGGCCAACCGCCTGTCCGAAAGGATCAGAGGATCGCCGCCGGACAAAACGACTTCCCATATTTCAGGATGATTCCGAATATAGTCAAGCGCGGCCTTCTCGCCCTGCGCCGACAGCATGCCGCCCTTATGGCCAACCTGCTCACGCCGAAAGCAAAACCGGCAATAAACAGGGCATGTATGCAAAAGCTTTAGCAACGCCCGGTCGGGATACCGATGCACAATGCCCTCGACAGGGCTGTGCGCAAAGTCGCCGATGGGATCGACAAGTTCTTCGGGCGCGCTGCAAAGCTCCTTTTCCGATGGCACAAACTGCGCCGCGATAGGATCGTTCGGATCGGACGGATCGATAATGTCAATCATGGCGGATGTAATGCCGACGGCGTATCTATCCGCAAGGCTTTTTAGTTCCGGCGTTACGGTGCGTATAAGGCCTTTGGCCGCAAGTTCCTCGACGGAACGAACTGTAGAAATCTCAGTCATATTCAGTATCTTTTAGCGTTTCCCGATCGCCGCAACGGCCAATTGATCCACGCGCTCGTTTTCGGGATGGCCGTTATGGCCCCTCACCCAAATGAAATCCACTTTGTGCTTTTGCCGCGCGGCGTCAAGGCGCTGCCAAAGGTCCGCGTTCTTAACCGGTTTTTTGTCTGCCGTCTTCCAGCCGCGCTTAATCCAACCGGGCAACCATTCCGTGACGCCTTTTTGCACATATTGGCTGTCGGTGTACAGCTTGACTTCCGACGGACGCGTCAGGGCTTCAAGCCCAGAAATCGCGGCCATAAGCTCCATACGGTTGTTTGTCGTCATCTTTTCGCCGCCAGATAATTCTTTTTCAATTTCGCCCGCGCGAAGCAAAACCCCCCAGCCTCCGGGACCCGGGTTTCCGCTGCATGCGCCGTCCGTATATATTTCGACTGCTTGAGCCATCATTTTTCTTCTAAAGCGAAGGGAACAGCAAAAAAACGTCGCTTGTCTTATACAGGGCGTATCCCCTACAATCAAAGGGATATCTTAAGAAAAAAGGCGATAGCTATGTTTATCTCCCTTATCGGCATGTCGAATATCGGCAAATCTTTTTGCGCGGGCAGGCTCGCGGCGGTAAAAGGTTTCCGGCATATCGACTGCGACGCCCTTATCGAGGAAAAGCTAGGCCCCGCCTATGCCGAAAGCGGTCTTAACGGCATTCACGGCGTCGCTGAATGGATGGGCCTTCCGGCGGATCCTAAATATAAAAAGAACAGCGCACGCTATATCGCGTGCGAACGCGACGTGCTGAAAAGCGCCCTTGCCGACCTTCAAAGCGACCGGGAAGGCAACGCAGTCGTCGATACGACTGGCAGCGTCATATATACAGGCGAAGATATTCTGGATTCCCTGCGCTCCCTCACGACCGTCGTTTACCTCGAAGCTTCGGACAAGCATGTAGGCGATTTATACAAGAGTTTTATCGCCCATCCCAAGCCGGTCATATGGGGCGACAGCTATGTCCCCGCACCGGGAGAAACGGAAGATCAAACGTTAAAAAGATGCTACCCTGAATTGCTGCGCTTGCGCGCGCGGCGATATAAGGAACTTGCGCACGTCACAATTCCGTTCGAACGGCTTTTGGAAAACAAAAACTCCGTCGCCGATTTCGTTCTGGATTGCGCCCGCGCAAACGACGATGGCCTTCCAGCAACGAAACGCGCCTGACATGAAAATACTCTTTATTACAGCTAATCGCGTCGGCGACGCCGTGTTGACAACAGGGCTTTTGTCGTGGCTCATCGACCGATACCCCGACGCATCGTTTACGATTGCCTGCGGTCCTTACGGCGCTGATTTATTCCGCGCGGTTCCACGGCTTGAGCGCCTGATCGTCATGAAAAAGAAAAAATGGAACGGTCATTGGCTCGATTTATGGCGCGTCTGCATCGGCACGAAATGGGATATGATTGTCGATTTGCGCAACAGCGCCATTTCGCGATTGTTGTTTAGAAAAAAACTCGCCGCGCACGGAAAAAGCGGCGGCAGGCATAAAGTCGTCGAAAACGGCGCGGTGCTAGGACTTTCCCCGCCCCCCGATCCGCGCATCTGGATTTCTCCCGACGCCGAAAAGGAATCAGACGCGATGATTCCCACAGGCGTTCCCGTTCTTGCGCTGGGACCTGCGGCAAACTGGCCGCTGAAGCAATGGCCAGTCGATTATTTCATTTGCCTCGCAAAAGCTTTGACTGAAAACGGCGGCGCATTGAAAAACGCTTTTGTGATGATTTTGGCCGACACCCACGAACGCGCGCAAATTGAACCGTTGCTTAAGGCGATTCCGGACGAAAAACGCATCGAAATAATCGGGCGCGATCTTCAAACGGCCGCCGCCTGCTTAAAACGCGCGCGGCTTTACGTGGGCAACGATTCAGGCCTTATGCATCTGTCCGCCGCGCTTGGAACGCCGACGCTGGGCCTGTTCGGACCTGGTTTCCCGGATATTTACGGACCCTGGGGACCTCGCTGCGCCTTGGCGACGACGCCCGAAACGCGCGATGAGCTTCTGGCCGCGTACCGGACCCAAAACCCTCCGCCGCAAACCTTGATGCGAAGTTTAAGCGTCGAATCCGCCTTGAAAGCGGCAAATGCCCTTTTAGAAAAAACAAAATAATGTAATTTTATATGCCTTCCAAAAAAGCAAAATCGGCCTATTGGTTAACCCCTGTCATGATTGCGGTTGAAAGGTCGGTTCCGTCAAAAACAGCGCCCTTCAGGTTAGCGTAGGAAAAATCGACTCCATTGAGATCGGCTTCTGAAAAATTCGCCCCAGACAAATTGGCATAACGGAAATTCGCATGCGCAAGGTTCGATTTAATTGTCCTTCCTTGAGGCGAAATCAGAGGCTCGAAACGCGCGCCGCGCAGATTGGCGTTGGTTAAATTCGTATGAATCATTTCGACGCCACGGAAATCGCCATTAATGGTTGAGACATGGCGCATGTCGGCGTAATTCAGCGTTCCCGCCTGCATCTGGACGTTGTTTAGATTCACGCCGTAAAAAATAGTTTTTTCGGCAAGCAAAAGCGTCAGCTGAGAATCTTCGAAAAGTTTCGTGCCGCGCATGTCATGGCCACTGATATCAAGCTGAGCGCCAACGGCTCCGTCCGAAATCACCCATGCTGTATGCTTGCGCAAAAGGCATTCAAGCGGCTCGGACAAATCCTTGGCGGTTGGCCCAACCGGAAGGTTCGTGATTGCGTCCATGATATTGACTTGGCGCAGGCTAGCAATATTCAACGCGACGTTGACAAGAAACGCGCCGCGCATGTTGACCCGCGACAGATCGCACTGGCTTAAGTCTGCGCCTTCGAGATTTGCGCCGGAAAAATTCGAGTGTTCAAGCCGCGCTCGAATGATCTTGCATCCGCGCATCGTCGCATCGACAAACTTCGTTCCGATAGCCACCGCGCCGGACAGGCGCGAGTCTGTCAGATTCGCGCCGCTGAAATCCGCCCCGCCTGTATCCGACACGGGCCAGTCTTTGTGCAATGGAACGATGCTTCCGTCCGACGCCGTTGACGCAAGAATGCCTTCGCGTAAATCGGCCTCGGTCAAATCTGCACCAACAAGGGTCGCGCCACGCAGACAGGCTCCGCGCAAATCCGTTCGCATCAGTTGCGCGCCTTGCAAATTGCACAGGCGAAGATCCGCGCCGAAGAAATTACAGTAATTCAGTCTTGAGCCGCGCAAGTCCGCGCCATTCAAAGATACGCCTGTAAAGTCGGCATAAGACAAATCCAGATTTCGCAAGTCCAGCTTGGAAAGATCGTGCCGCGCAAACATCGCACGCGCGCCGCCGATACGGGCTGCTCGGAACATTGCATGCTTGTGCAACGCTTCTTCCAGATCATCCCGATCTACAGTAATCAGACGTGATTTCTCTTCCCCCACCATTTTTGCCTATCGGGCCGTTAACGCGCCATTGTCCTCTATCAACCTTAATGAAAAATTACTTTCTAAGGCATATCAAAGATTTGGGCGTTAATCCCTTATCAGATTGCCTTTGGCATATTTTGGCTTATGAATATCGCTCTTGCGTCGCGCCTTTTTTTGGTGGAGATTCTGTTTTTATACTGATTTTGCTCGATCTATTCGCCGCCCTGCGCGGCCATTTTAAACAGGAGCACCCCTATGAAGCAGGTTTATTCAAATGCTTCGGCCTGTTCCGGCGAAGACGGTTTTCTTTTTTGCCGCAACCTTACGACCGACTGCGGCGTCATTGTTGTAAATCCAGAAACGCGAAAAGCCCTTATGCTGAATGTGCCCGGGGCATCTGAAGTTCTCTCGCCGCCTCAGATTACGGAGCTGGATCGCTTGCGAAATTCGCCGGGCGCGTTGATTGCCTATATTGTCGAAGGCGATAACAGCCTTCGACAAGAAACATTGGAATCCTGTTTTAAAGGTATGGGCATTGAAACGCATCTTCTCAAGGTTCCTACAAACAACCAAAAATGGAACGTAACGTTTGACCCCCGACACTGGCATGTTGCCGTTACGGATAATAAAACGAAAATTCTTTTCGATGAGGCGCTTGAAAATTCCAGTTCGCCGCGAAAGACAGCCTTAGATAAAAAATCCGGGCCATATGCCGTTTTGGCTAAGCTATCAGGGCCTTGAAAAGTTCCGCGACGGCGGCGGGGGCTTCTTTTTGCGCGGAGCCTTTTTCAAGATCGTTGGCCATGCTTTTACCGAGTTGAACGCCCGGCTGGTCGAAAGAGTTTACGTTCCAGATCGCTCCTTGAGTGAAGACTTTATGCTCGTAAAGAGCTAACAACAATCCTAAGCGATATGGATCGAGTTTTTCGAGCGTTATCAGGTTCGACGGCCGATCTCCCGGATAAACGTCTTGCGGCAAGGACGCGTTTGTATGGCCGAAAGCCAGCGCCCCTATTTGCGCGGCAAGATTCGAGAGCAAGGCGCGGCGGGATGACGAATCCTTCGCGTTCTCGGTCACGGCGATAAAATCGGCGGGAATTGAGGCCGTTCCTTGATGAAGCGCCTGCATGAAGCTGTGTTGCGCGACCGTGCCACAGTCGCCGAATATCGCCGGAACCGTCGCATAATCAACAGGCGTTCCGTCGCGCGCGACCGATTTCCCGTTGCTTTCCATTTCGAGTTGTTGAAGATAACGTGGGAGTTCGCGCAGACGTTCATCATAAGGAAGAATCGCAAGCGCGGGCGCATCAAGAAAATTCCGATTCCAAATTCCCAAAAGCGCCATAAGAACGGGAATGTTCTTATCCATGGGCGCGGAAAGAAAATGCGCATCCATCGCTTGGGCCCCCGCCAGAAGGTCGCGAAAATTTTCGTTGCCGATGGCGAGCGCAAGGCTTAGCCCGACGGCGGACCATAGGCTATAGCGGCCGCCGACCCAATCCCACATCGGAAACAGATTGTCGGCATGGATTCCGAAATTTGCAACTTCGCCGGCGTTGGCCGAGACGGCGACAAAATGACGCGAGACGGCAGACGGACCGAGTTTTTCAACGATCCATTCGCGCGCGGCTTTCGCATTCATCAGGGTTTCCTGTGTCGTGAACGTTTTCGAAACAACGACGAAAAGTGTTTGGGCCGGATCGGCGTT
Organism: uncultured Rhodospirillaceae bacterium; assembly: GCA_964449155.1. Taxonomy (GTDB): domain Bacteria; phylum Pseudomonadota; class Alphaproteobacteria; order UBA9219; family UBA9219; genus CAIXLI01. Next base: position 7,421 of record CAYVBP010000040.1, read on the forward strand.
TCGCAGAATGTCCTGCATCTCAAACGAATCGACATTCGCGGCAAAGCGCGTTTCAATGCCTTGGGAATACGGACGAAGGGCGCGCACGGCCAAGCGCGGACCGAGATCAGACCCGCCGATGCCGATGTTGACGACAGTACGAAACGTTTTACCCCCAACCCCTGTCCAGCTTCCTTTGCGAACGTCGTCGACGAACGCCGCCGTGCGGTTTTGCGTCGCGCGGATTTCAGGCATAACGTCTTGGCTGTCGACGAGAATTGGCGAGTCATCGGTGCGGCGCAGAGCCGTGTGCAGCACGGCCCTGTTTTCGGTCGCGTTAATTTTTTCGCCGCCAAACATGCGGGCGCGCCAATCGCCGAGCTTTTGTTGCTCGGCGAGGTTAATCAGAAGGGAAAGGGTTTTGTCCGTGGCTTTTTGAAAGGCGTATGTATAGGTCAAGCCGCCCAAAGATTGGCTGTAACGGTTGATCCGCGCAGAGTCGCGCAGAAGGTCGGAAAGCTTAGTCACGACGACCTCGTCACGGTGTGCGGCGAGCGTCTGCCAGGCTGGCGTCGAAGTCAAAGTCATGGGGCGACCTGCATGTAGTTGCAGGTAATTTTGTAGCCCTGCCAATGATCCGCGTCACGAAAAAAGAACGGGGTGTATCGTCAGGATTTTTTGTGGGCCAATAAAGAACCGTAGCGCATAGTTTATACACAAGGCGCGGAAGACAACAAATCAAAAAGGCCTCGGCAACTTGCAAAATATAGGCAACAAGGGGATTGGCCTTTTCGCTTTATGTCTCCTTATCGCGCGTCGAGGAGTTCAGAAATTGGTATTATGCCCTAACCACGCGGACCATTGTTACTTGGCGTCGGCATACCTTTTATCAGCGAAAGGACATCACTCCGACCAAAACGAGCGTACCGCCTTTCCGTCGTCATATCCCTTACTTTTCTCCAAATATCGGCAGTTTTGGGTTCTAAGGGAACTTTGACGCTCATCTTTATTTGACGGTCGAGTTCCGATCCTTTTGCCGCCACGCTCAGGTCGATACATTCAGGGCTGACGCCAGCGCCGATCAATCCATCCTGAATCTGCCGCATATGCTCTTGGCTACGATCATTAATTTTATCCAATGTATGCATGATCGTTAACGCATATATGCCGTCCTCTTGCATTCGAACAGCCGTTACACGCCCGCCAAACGCTATCGAACTGCCATTAAATATTTCGTTTCTATAAGAACAATACAGTTGTATGATTTTATGCTCATTTTCGTGCTTCATAATTTCTCCTCAACAACTAATCGTAACTGACAGATCTTTGATGATGACAGATTCGAAATGAATAATCACGAAAAAAAGTTTTAACAATTACGGTTAACGCGCAATATTATTGCTTTACGGTCTCTTTATTTCGAGCACCGGCTATGGATTCCGGCTTTCCGACTAGCACTAGCGACATTTTTTCGGGGTTGAAATATCGGGTAACAACCCTTGTCACGTCTTGAACCGTGACGTCATGGATAATCTCTTTGTAACGATCCAGATAATCCCGACCGAGATTATTACGCTGGAGATAGACCAAGACCCTCGCGATTTTGTCGGTCGAGGTCAGGATTAACGGCATCGCCCCCGTCAGGTAGTCTTTTGCCGCCTCAACTTCGCGTGACGTTGGCCCTTCGTCGCGGAAACGACGAAAGACTGTGCGGATAAGAGTATGGGCTTCGGTCGCCCGCGGATTATCAACATCGGTTTCGCCGATTATTTGCCCAGACCGCTGCGCCGAAATCAACATCGTCGAGATACCGTAGGTCAGACCTTTTTTTTCTCGAACCTCTTGCATCAATCGGGAAACGAAACCGCCGCCGCCAAGAATGTAGTTTGCTATTTCCGCAGCGTAGTAATCAGGATCGTCGCGCTTTGGGCCGGAAAGCGCAAAAATCATTGACGTTTGCGTTCCATCGCGACGGATAACAATGGGGCTTGAACTTCCTATTTCGGGAACTTCGGGAATCGTTTTGAGAACCGCGCGCGATGGAAGGCCCGCGAAGATCCTGTCAAGGGCCGCGGACAGCTCGGCAGGCGTTATATCGCCCGCTGCGGCAACTGTCAGATTGTCGAGCGCAAAATGAGCGGCGGCATATGTCTGAATGTCGGCACGCGTGATGGCTTTTAGGGATTGTTGCGATCCAAGGCGCCTTTGATTATAGGGATGATTTGGGAATATATCGTTGAGCAATGCGTTGCGGGCTTGCCACCGCTGGTCGCCATATTGGCTAAGAACGCCGGACAACTGGCGGGCGCGCAGACGCTCAATATCAGCCGCGTCGAAGCGCGGCGACGTTAAGGCCAAGCGCAACAGATCAAAGGCGGCTTTTTTGTCGGCGGAAAGGCATTTGATGCCGCCAACAAGTTCGTCACGCTCGGCCCCAAAGGTTATGGTTATGGATTGATCCGCCAGTCGTTGCTGAAATGCCGCCGCATCGTAGGGACCTGCCCCGCTTTCCGTAAGCGCCTGCAAGGTCAATGCGCCAAGGCCTTGCTTGTCAGCGGGGTCTTGCTCAATGCCCCCTTGGAAAGAAAAGCGTAGCGAAATTATCGGTAATTTGTGGTCTTCAACAAGCCACGCTTTGACGCCAGTTTTGTTTCCCGTCACGACTTGAACGTCGATTGCATGGGCTGGAAGAATTCCCAGAAGAAGGAAAACGGCCACAAATGCTAAAAACTTTTTCATTGCGTCCTCTTTTCTCGAACGGAAGAGGAAGGCGTCGCTTTTCGTTTTTTTGCCGAAGATCGAGGATCGGGAAGAAGCACCCCCATAAGCTGGCGTTTGTTTTTAACCAGCGCCTCAAGCGCTGCGTTGACTTGATCGAGCGTCACCGCGTCGATGCGATCAGGCCACGTTTCGACATCCGCAACGATATGCCCGGTCGTAAGCGCCGCGCCGAACGCTCGGCCCGGCATCGACAGATCTTCTCGCGCAAAGATGGCCGAACGCTGAAGTCGTTGTTTTGCATGAATGACTTCTTGTTCGTCCAGGCCTCTTTCGGCTGCGGTTTTTAGGGCTTCGCGTAGGCTCTCTTGCAGTTTAACATGGGACACACCCGGACGGACGCTTGCCCAGATCGAAAACGACGTATCCCCGCGCGCGCTGGGAGAGTAGCCAACAACGATGCTGCTGGCGTGGCCCTTTTCCGTGACTAGCCTGCGGTAGAGAAGCCCGACTTTTCCGCTTTCGAGAACTTCGGAAAGAACTTGATAGGCATACGCCGCATTGTCTTTCTGCGTCGCGTAGGACGGAACCGCAAAACGCCAGATAACTTCGGGTTGCTCTATGCGCGCGTCTTTGCGCGTATAGGCGCTGGATGCAGGCAGAGGAGCCGACGGCATTTCACGGCGCGGCGGCGACGCGCGACGCGGCACCCGGCCATAAGTTGCCGCCGCAAGACTCATGACTTGTTCGACGCTGACGTCGCCGGAAATGACGACAATTGCGTTGTTTGGCGCATAGTAGGTTTCGTAAAACTTCCGCACATCGGCAATCGTCAGTTTTTCTATGTCCTTTTTCCAGCCTATTATCGGACGGCCATAGGGATAATTCGGCATAAATTTGCTTTGAAGTTTTTCCTGAAACAGTCCGCGAGGGGAATTGTCGGTGCGCTGTTGACGCTCATCAAGAACAACTTTTAACTCAGTTGCGGCCGTTTCTTTCGTTAGCCGCAGGTTTTGCATCCGGTCCGCTTCCATTTGCATCACAATAGGCAAGCGATCCGCCGCTACTTCTTCCATGTAAACCGTGTAGTCGTAGGACGTAAAGGCGTTATCGCGCCCTCCTTGGCTTGCAATTATTTTACTGAATTCTCCGGCCGGGATCGTTTCCGTTCCCCTAAACATCAGATGCTCGAGATAATGAGCAAGGCCCGTTTTGCCGGGCGTTTCGTAGGCAGCACCGACTTTATACCAGACCATTTGGCTTACGACGGGTGCCAAATGATTCGGGACAACGACGACTTCCAGACCGTTCGACAGCGTAAAGTGAGAGGGGTAAAAGACGGCTGCGCGGGCCGGGAGGGACAGAAAAAGGAGAAAAATTAACGAAATGAACGTCTTTCCAATTTTCGACCAAACTGAATCGAAAGGCGCGATGGGGACACAATAATCGAGGCTTGGGGGTGTATTTACCGAACTGCGCGCCCGCTCGATTTGAAACAAATCGAATTCCGCATTGGCTTTCTTTCGCTTTGCGAAAAGAAAACTTTGCGGAATGACGATCAGTTTCGCGTTTTCCATTTTGGCTCGATTCTAATTCAAGTTAAGGCTTTATACCAATCCCGGATCAAAATGAAGCACAGGGGACACAATAAAAATGCCTGAACCGCCGTTACCCGTTCCATACCGCCTTTTCCGGCATTTTTATTGTGTCCCCTGTGCCCTTTCGATTCACTGCGATCCGGGATTGGTATTAGAAACCCAACCAACCGCTTTTCTTTCTCTCGATTACGGGCGTCGCGCCTTTGTTCAACGGCTGATCGCCTTCCATGCTTTTCTTGATCCGCTCGGCCTCGGCCGGGGCATCGACGACTGTCGCGGGCTTTTCTCCGCCGTTCCAGTCCAGAAGCTTTTGGACAAGGTGATCGGACGCAACCGCTTTTTGCGACGACTCGCGGTCCACGACTTCGCGGATTGCAGGATCGGCTTTCGATGCGCCTGCGGATTCAAGAATAGCCATTTCAGATTTCGATTGATCGATATCGTCCGTTGTGGTTCGGCCAAATACCACCTCGCTGGCTTTCCGATCCGTTGCGACTTCCTGCGGCCGCGCAGCGCCCGGTCGCGGCGGACGCAACGAGAAATCCGGCGGCATCGCCAGCGGCGCCCGGTCGACAACGGCAAACTCGTCAGGCATACTGCGGCCCAAGCCTAAATCTTCGCGGACTTCGCCGCATGCGGACAAAGTTATCGCCGTTGCGGTCAGGATCAGGTATTTGCTCAAGGTGGACATGTTCTTCCCGATTGATGAAACCGGATTCTATATAGCCCTCCGGGAGCCTTTCTCGCAAGAGGGGATGCCTTTTTATTGGCCGCGAATCATTCCGTCGATTAACAGAAGGGTTACGCCTGTTACGATGGCGGCGTCAGCGACGTTGAACGCGTACCAGTGGTAGTTTCCGTAGTAAAAGTCCAGAAAGTCCACGACTTGGCCGTAACGGATCCTGTCGATCACATTGCCGACCGCGCCCCCCATGATACAGCCGAGTCCCATCGCAACGACGGTAGAAGACGTTTGCCGCAGCCAACGTCCCAGCATGATGACGATGACAACGGCAATCGCCGTCAGAATATACGGCCAATAGCTCCCTGCCCCGTGGTTAAGCATGCCAAACGTCACGCCTTTATTCCAAACCAATACAATATTCAGAAATGGCGTCGCTTGAATCGTGCGGTGCACGTCACTAAGCGCTTCGATCACCAGCCACTTGGTCAGCTGGTCGATCAGACAGACAGCTGCCATTACATACAAACCGATCATCACCCGGCGGGAAAACATGGGACTCTCTGGTAGGTTAGGACTAAAGTCAGCAGCGTAGAGGAAAGAAACGTGGGGGGCAATGGGGTTTGATGCCACTCTGTCGTTTTATATTATCTCGACCCCGTTTTCAGTCACAAGAATCTTCATACAGGTTTTTACGTCAATACCAGTTTTTATCCACACAAGGTCATGCCCGTCGTTAGCAACTTTTTCAACTATTGCGATGGCGCCAACAACTTCCGCTCCGGCTTTTCTAACCGCGTCAATGAGCGCAACCATTGTTCCACCAGTACTTAATGTATCGTCAACAATAAGGACTTTGTCGCCTTTATTTATTCCATTCAAATATAAATTGCCGGATAGGTATTCACTTTCAATTTCGACTTGTATCTGCCCCGGTATATTATATCGATACCACCGCGCAATGCACAGTGGCAGCTCGGTTTCAAGCGCCAACGCTGTCGCAATTGGGGTCCCTTTGTCTTCTTCACTTAAAACTTTATTCGCGCCAAAGGTTCCAAACTTCATTGCTTCTTTAACAGCAGCTCGAAGCGTTTCAGGACGCATAGACGGTATTTGATCGCATAATTCGTTTACAGTCGTTAAATATTTCCCGGACTTTACAACTCGCGCATTTCGATAAACTTCTTGAAGAAGAGACAAGGACTCTTCGGTATCTTGCCCTTTTCGTTTTGTCGCTATCTTTTTTTGCATTGCGATCATAATTTCTCCATAAAAAATAATTTTCAGTCATTTTCCGAAGCAATTTTCCACATAATATCAAATTGATCTCTATATGAAGCCGCTAACGCGGGAGACTCTATGAGTAGAATCTCAGGAGGATTTTGTGCATCAAAATTTATTAAAGCAAACTTATCCCCAAATACATAAAATGGAGCAATTACTGCTTTTAATTCCTTTAAATATTTATAGATGAGATAGTCGGCCTTTGAAACATGGTTTTTATCTTTCTCCGCCGCCAGAGATTTGATACGCAGGCCTTCTATTTTCTTTAGTCGCTCAACATGAGAAAGATAATTTTCGCCCATATATTTTCTAAACAAACTATTATCAAGATTACATATACATATCGGCTTAGTTCCATCTAACGAATAAGACTGTTTCGCAGCTTCATAAACTTGGTCCATAAAAAACTTAAAATCTTTAATGCCTTCTAATTTTGTCACGCTGTCAGATTTTCTTTTTACTCCATCATCCGAAAGAAATTCGATCCCATGATCCCTGAATGCCTTCATTATATCCGCGATCGTCCCTTCCCTCGGCTGGACGGAGCCGTCTTCGATTTTGCTTATACCTTGCTTTGTTAAACCGGCAGACGTCGCTAGTTCCTCTTGGCTCATGTCCAATAAGGCTCGGGCGGCTCGTATTTGGCGACCTGTAATCACTTTCGCTCTCCTGTAGCTGCTTTTGGGCAGCCAAGAATAGTCTGTTTATGCTTAAAATTTCATAAATATCGTACAAAAAGTGTATTGCACGTTGACGAAAGTAAATCAAGGTCTATTTTTAGTAGACAAAAGTATCTTTTTCGGGTACATATTATACATCAAAGGGAGATATTAACATTCTGAGGGGTTTTTAATGCTCGACTTTACAAAATACCTGATGCGTTACGGCGAACATGGCGTTCAGGCTATTCTGGAAAATATTGAACGCAATGAGAAATTGCCCCGCTTTTCGACCGACACCCTCGAGACTCGGTGGAATAGAGTTATGAATGCTTGCGCCCTTGATACGGCTCGGATGGCGGCTTAGTTAGCTATTTATATTGGATTTTTTTCGATCCTTGGTTTTTTACCGGAAATTTTGACGGTTTTTCAGTTTTTTCAGGTCTTGCGGAAATAGTTAGATAAAAAACGCGTAAAATTTTACTAAAATTATTCGACTGAGGATCTTTTTTATGGCGACAAAGACTTTTTTCCCCGGATTCGATGAGAATGGGATGCTTAATAATCTTGAACTGACCTCTCTCAAGGCCCTGCTCGCGTATACAGCTTACGACAAAAACGTCACTGAAGAAAAAGTCTTTAGGGTCTTTTCTTCCAGATTTCAGGTCAACGATCTGGAAAAGTTACCGCGCAATTCTTTCAATGACGCTATCCGGTTTTTAGTCGATTTGCAGAGCACCGTTTTGCATTAATCTTTCGGTATGGCTTGAGGATTCAGGTTATTGTCGCTGCAAATAATACTAATCCCCGATCATAGTCCCTTTTTCCCAACGCTTCGTTTGCGAACAATTTATTTCAAAAAAAGGCTTGCCCTCCGTCCTCTTTTCGGCCATTTTGCGCACCTTGTGTGGGGCCATAGCTCAGCTGGGAGAGCGCAACAATGGCATTGTTGAGGTCAGGGGTTCGATCCCCCTTGGCTCCACCAAAACTTACTGGGTCTCCCCCAAAGGTTGGGGCACAGAGGGTATAGGGGATCATAGGCCGCAG
>CAYVBP010000041.1:0-15241 GCA_964449155.1 uncultured Rhodospirillaceae bacterium
AAACGATTAACGAGTATCTTGAAAAAAACAACAGTTCGTTTCGTTTAGAAGATCTCAGAGGAAACGCGCATTGCTACGAAAAATTAAAAACATTTTTGGCGAATAACCATTGGATAGGGATCGAAGGAAAAAAAATTCTTCCAGCGCGCGATATTGCCGCTGCGCTCAAAATAGTGTCAAAAGCGATGTTCAGGTGTAGCTCCAAAGATAAAGTAATCGACTATCATATCGACCGTCCTACGCACGAAGGGCTTGTCTTCGAGCTATCAAAAGAAGCTGCCGTAGCAGCGAAAGCAAAAAGCGTGACGAAGGCTTATTTAAAAAGCAACGCTGACATAAAAGATGTTCTGAAAGACACGGATATCGAAAAGCTTTGCCTTGCCGACGTATTTATGACGTCTTTGCTGACGATCAGGGAATTTCCTCAATCCTCAAGGCAAGCAATATCGATTCTGCGCGACAAAAACCCCCAAGCAAAAATCGTCGTATCGTTCGACGTCGGAAATGCAAAATTCGTCGAAGATTATAAAGACATCGTCATCGAGGCCGATGCGTGGACAGGCCCCAAGCTTGGGGCCTATGAATATGTCGCATGGCGCCGAGAGCACGAAAAGAAAGACGGTTCGCTGCAAGTCGTAATGCGCGGAAGGGATATCGAAATTGTCAGCGGATCCCGTGATGAAGCGGACATCGTGCATCGGTTGTTTCACGAACGCACGGACATGAAAATCAATTCTTCGACGATGGCGGATGCCGCTGTTTCCGGCGCGGTCTTATTCCACATGACGGGAATCTACGATGGCGCTCTTGCGGATCGATTGGAGCTTTTGGGGCACTTGGGCGCTGCGGTCCACGAGATAGGCCAAAAAGGCGCGGCTTTGAACGAAAGACACATTGAACCGATCAGGGATGCGCTGAACCAGCGTGAAAACAGGGCGCCGTCGGCACAATGCTTGCGCATGAATTATAACTAATCGCCCCTGTTTTCTTTTTCTATCGTTCGTTCTATGATCGACAAATGATGACTTTCCGCTTTAACTATGTTCTCGCGCCCTATGCGACGCAGGCGTCTGAATCGCGCGGTCGCCTGATCTCCGAACCGCCCAGCGCGACGCGCACGCCCTATCAGCGCGACCGCGACCGTATCGTGCATTCGGGCGCATTCCGCAAGATGCGCAATAAAACCCAAGTGTTCATCGAAAGCGAAGGCGACTATTACCGCACGCGTCTGACGCATTCGCTGGAAGTCGCGCAAATTGCGCGCTCTGTCAGCCGCGCGCTCGGATTTGACGAAGATTTATCCGAAGCCATCGCCCTTGCGCACGACCTTGGTCACACATGCTTCGGTCATGCGGGCGAAGAAGGCCTCGATGCCGCCATGAAGCGTTTTGGCGGCTTCGACCATAACGAACAGACATTTCGTATTCTAACAAAGCTTGAGCGCCGCTATGCGCGTTTCGACGGACTAAATTTAACGTGGGAAACGCTCGAGGGCGTGGCCAAGCACAACGGCCCCATAGGTCCCGATGCGCCGTTGCCGGCCATCCGCGCGTTTAGCGAAAAATGGGATCTTGAACTCGGCACCTACGCCGGACCCGAAGCGCAAGTGGCGGCTTTGGCCGACGACATCGCCTATAACACGCACGACGCGGACGACGGCCTGCGGGCAGGGTACTTTAGTTTCGACGACGTATCGACGCTTCCTCTGTTTGGCGAGGCGACGGCGAAAATGAAAAAGCGCTATCCGGACGTTTTTGATCAAACCCTGATGTTCGAATGCGTCCGCGAGGTCATCGGCGATATGGTCAACGACGTTCTTGCGACGACGCGGCGGAACCTCGACGCTTTTAAACCCCGCTCGGCGGCGGACATCCGTTGCGCAGGGCGTCCGACCGTTTGCTTCAGCGAAGACATGTCCGCCAAAATAGATGTCATCCGCCAGTTCCTGCGCGCCCGTATGTACAATCACGAAAACGTCAATATTGTCCGGGCAAAGGCGCGGCGAATCGTCAGCGATTTGTTCGATTGCTATATGAAGCAACCTGATTGCCTGCCGTCCGCATGGTGCGCTCTTGTCTCTGTGCCCGATGACGAGGCCGTCAAGGCGCGATACGTTTCTGATTACATAGCCGGAATGACCGACCGATACGCGCTTCAAGAACACCGTAGAATATTTTCGGACGATATGGCACTCTGATGCGCCCGGCGAATCGCGAGCGGTTGCCCGGGAAATAGTCGGTTGCGTGCCGGCCTCATCATTTTTGAACTGGAGAATCCATGCGTACGTTCGTTCTCTTCCTTATCGCGGCAATCATCGGTTTTATGCCTCTTTCGGGGCAGGCGGCGAGCGCGTCCGCGCAAGCTTCGGCTTCTTTTACTGAAGCGCAGCGCGCGGAAATTGAAAGCATCGTTAAAACCTATCTAACTGAAAAGAATCCGCAAGTTCTTGCCGAAGGTCTGCAAAACCTTCAAACGCGCCAGCAGGAAGAAGCGGAGGCCAAGATCAAGGAAAACATCGCCAAGCATAAGGCTGAAATCTATAAAGACGCTGCGACGCCTTCTGTTGGAAAAGACTCCGCCAAGGTCACGGTCGTCGAATTTTTCGATTATCAGTGCGGTTATTGCAAAGCCGCAGAAGAGGGCATGGAGCGCGTGCTGAAGGAAGACAAGGACGTTCGTATTGTCTACAAGAATTTCCCGATCCTTGGGCCCGTGTCGCTTGAAGCGGCCAAGGCAAGCCTTGCCAGCGTCAAGCAAGGCAAGTTCAAGGAATTCCACACGGCCATGATGAACAGGAAGGAACACTTGAAGAGCGAGATGATCTATGAGATCGCCAAAAACGTCGGTCTTAATGTCGACAAGCTCAAAAAAGACATGGACGACAAAACCGTTACGGAAAATCTTGCCGCCAATACGAAGCTTGGCGAGAGCATTGGCGTTCGCGGCACGCCGTTCTTCATCATCAACGACACGACGAGCCCCGGCGTTCTTTCCTACGATGCGTTGAAGAAAGTTATCGACGCCGCTCGCGCGGAAAAGAAGTAACCTCCGAAACGGGAAGGTAGGACCATGGCAAAGCCGATCCTTATTCTGAACGGACCGAACCTGAACATGCTGGGGGTTCGTGAGCCTGATGTTTACGGATCGGCGACGCTAAAAGACGTCGAAGCTTTGTGTGTCAAAACGGCCGAAGGCCTAGGTCTTGAGGCCGATTGTCGCCAAAGCAACGACGAAAGCGACCTGATCGCATGGATTCAAGAAGCCCGGACGGGGCATTCCGCGATTGTCATCAATGCAGGCGCTTTCAGCCATACGTCCGTTGCGATCCACGACGCATTAACCTTAACGGAACTCCCTATCGTCGAAGTCCACATAACAAATATCCATGCCCGCGAAGAGTTTAGGCATCATTCCTACGTTTCCCGGACAGCCAAAGCCGTACTATGCGGGTGTGGAATTCAGGGATACGCTTATGCTATAGAAACGGCTGCTAAATTTGTGAAGTAGAAAGGCGCTGGGATTCGGGTATAATTTTTCCAGAATCCGAATTCCGAATCCTGAATCCCAAGGACGACATGGCCAAGACAAAAAAATTCGACATCGATATCTCTGCGATCCGCAAGCTCGCCAAGCTTTTGGAAGAAACGGGGCTGAGCGAGATCGAATACGCCCAAGGCGACACAAAAATCAGATGCGTTGGTCCGCATGTGGAAGGGGCGCACGTTGCGGCCGCAGCCGCAGCCAGTCCTGTGCAAGCCGTCGAACAAGCAGCCCCGAAGAAGGAAGAACCGACAGGATTCCCCGTCACATCGCCGATGGTCGGCACGGCCTACATGGCGTCGTCTCCTGGCGCTGCGCCTTTCGTCAAGGTGGGAGACAAAGTCAAAGAAGGCGATACGCTTCTGATTATCGAAGCGATGAAAGTCATGAATCCGATCAAGGCCCCCCGGGCTGGAAAGATCGGCCTGATCCTTGTCGAAGACGCCAAGCCTGTCGAATTCGGCGAAACGCTTTTCGTTCTTGAATAGGGATCGCCCGTGTTCGAAAAAATCCTCATTGCCAACCGCGGGGAAGTGGCGTTGCGAATTCACCGCGCATGCCGCGAGATGGGGATTCGCACGGTTGCCGTCCACTCGTCCGCCGATGCCGACGCGATGCACGTGCGCTTGGCGGACGAAAGCGTCTGCATCGGGCCGCCGCCGTCCAAGCTTAGCTATCTGAACATTCCGGCGATTTTGACCGCAGCCTCGATCACGGGCGCGGACGCGATACACCCCGGCATCGGTTTTATGTCTGAAAACGCCGATTTTGCGGAAATGGTCGAACAGCATGGCTTTGCGTTTATCGGACCGACGGCCGAGCATATTCGCCTGATGGGCGACAAAGTTACGGCAAAAGACACGGTCAAAAAGCTTGGCCTGCCGACGGTTCCCGGTTCCGACGGAGCCTTGAAAGACTTGAACGACGCGAAAAAGACGGCGTCCGACATTGGCTATCCTGTCCTTATCAAGGCGGCGGCTGGCGGCGGCGGCAAGGGCATGAAAGTAGCCCATGACGCCTCTGGCATCGAGGAAGCCTATACGCTTGCGCGCAGCGAGGCCTTGGCGGCGTTCGGCAACGACGAAGTCTATATGGAGAAATACCTTGAAGCGCCGCGCCACATCGAAGTCCAGCTTTTGGGCGACACGCACGGCCACGCCGTGCACTTCGGCGAACGCGATTGCTCAATCCAGCGACGCCACCAAAAAGTCATCGAAGAAGCGCCGTCGCCGGGCTTGAACGCAGACCTGCGCGGGGAAATTGGCGCATTGGCGGCAAACGTGGTCCGAAGCATAGGCTATCGGGGCGCCGGAACGATCGAATTTCTATATGAAAACGGCAAGTTCTATTTCATTGAAATGAACACGCGCTTGCAAATTGAACACACGATTTCGGAAATGATTTCGGGCGTCGATCTTGTTCGCGAGCAAATTCGCGTCGCGTCAGGTCTGCCGCTGGGATACAAGCAAAACGATATCAAGCTTAATGGCCACGCCATCGAATGCCGCATCAACGCCGAAAACCCCGAAACGTTCGCGCCGTCCCCCGGCAAGATCGTAGGGTTTCATCCCCCAGGGGGCTTGGGCGTGCGCGTGGACAGCGCGCTTTACGACGGCTACCGCGTCCCGCCGCATTACGACAGCATGATCGCGAAGCTGATCGTCCACGGAACCAACCGCAACGAATGTCTGCTACGTCTGCGCCGCGCGCTTGAAGAGTTCGTGATCGGTGGCATCAACACGACGCTGCCTCTCCACCGCCGTATCATCGCCGAGCAAGACTTCCTCAACGGCGATTACAACATCCATTGGCTGGAAACGTTTTTGGGCGGCAAATAGCCTAACACGAAAAAAATAATATAAATCAAATAATTGGTTGATTTTGGAGAGCATTTCCCGGCGCATGAAAGTAATTTTACGCTTCATATATCGTAAAGTGGCAACCTATAATGCTGAAAAATAGACATATATAGCCAATCCGGAATAAAATGAGCGTGCAAAAACAGACACTTATACCAATCCCGGATCGCAGTGAATCAAGGGCGCGGGGGACACAATAAAAATGCCGGAAAAGGCGGTATGGAACGGGTAACGGCGGTTCAGGCATTTTTATTGTGTCCCCTTTGCTTTATTTTGATCCGGGATTGGTATTAAACCAACGGTCTTATGAACTGACCCATCCTCGTCATCCCCGCGAAGGCGGAGGGTCCGCAGAAATGCCGGAACGGTTTGTTATCGTGGCAATTCCAACTGGATCCGGTGGCCGGAATAACGAAATTTGAATCATTTGATGCAGGATTGGCACTATTTCAGGGTAAGCGATTAAACGAATGCTGGTTGACGAAAAAGATACGCAGGCCGTTTGCATATTTTCAACGCGGAATCTTCGTCACAACGTCGAAGTTCTGAGGAAGCTTGCGCCAAAATCCGAACTCATGATTATGGTCAAAGGCGACGGTTATGGCCTTGGCACGACCGAGGTTGGGGAAAGATTGGACGGCTTGGTTGATTATTTTGGCGTTGCCAAAATCGGTGAAGCCATGACTCTCAGCGAATATGTTCATAAAACGCCGATAGCATTAGTTTATGGTCCTCAGTCGCTTAACGAACTGCGTTTAGCCGTAAAAAAGGGATTCATCGTAACTTTTCACAGGCCCGAACATATCGAATGGCTGAAAGTTATCGAAGCAGAACTGGAACAGGAATATCCAGATAAAAAAATCAAAGCCTTTTTTGGAATCGATACTGGGCACGGCAGAGAGGGCTTTGCCTTGGAGCATGCGCTTGTTGCCTACGAAGCTTTATCGAAAAATAAGCTGATCGAAGGATCGGTCAGCATCCAATCTCATTTGTCGAACGCCGAGAATCCAAAAAATCCAAAAAACAGGGAACAGATCGAAATATTCGACGCCTTTGTAAAACAAATTCGGGAAAAGCATCCCAAAAAAGAGATAAAAACAAGCCTGTGCAATTCAGCTGCCACCGTTGCCTTTCCCGAAGCGCAAGGAAGCGTTGTCCGGATTGGCGCGCTTTGCTACGGCTTTTCTTCGTTTGCAAATGAAGGAGAAAAAAAAGAAAGGTCCGCCGAAGCTCTCGGCTTTAAGCCCGTTGTATCGCTTCATGCGCCTATAACGAATATTCTGGAGCCGGAGAAAGCGCGGGAAATAAACTATTCTCTGATAACGATCCCGAAAAATTCCCGCATAGGCGTTGTCGCTGCCGGGTACTTTGAATGTTTTCCTCACGCATCTGCGGTTCAGGAAACGCGAAGCGTCCTTGTCAGAGAAAAACTTTGTCCCGTTATCCCGACCGCGAACATGGACGCCGTGTTCATTGATCTCGGTCCCTGCGGCAAAGCTGCGGACATCGGAGACATGGCGACGCTTTTCGGCCATTGGCCGACGCTCAGGTCCGTGGCGGATTCCGTACATACGCTCCCGCATGTTCTTATGACGGGAATTGGCCGAAGTAATTTGAAAAAAATATGGGACGACAAGGTTTCGGGGCCTGATGAAAAGGACGTGTATGAAGCGAACGCTTCGGCAAATTCATCGTACGCCCAGCTGCAAGGCATATCCGATCCCGAAAGTCAGATAATCAGCATCAAGAATATTCCAAAAACAACGCTGTTCACTGCGCTATTCAATCGGGCTGAATGTCCCCAATTAGGGCTAAGGATTTATGGCCATCATCCGAGCACTTCGTTCCCCGTTCCAATGACCGAAGATCTGGCCGGACAGATTATAGAACAGCACGGATTACGTTTTTATCCAGCTTCCCATTTTGAAAACAGAGGTCCGGGCTGCATTGTGTATATTAATGCTGAAGGCTTGGAACAGATTGGCGGACGCCATCTCTTTTTTTCTCTTGAAGGCGATTACCTAAACGCCGAAGACTATGACCGCGTTAACGGGAAGGGGGCGGCAAGGGAAGTTGTCCGAGCGATTCGTTCCGGGCAGCAGTCGCCGGAAAACGAAAAGAACGAACACTACTTAAAAAAATATAATGACGGGATTGCATACAGAAAAAAGAATTTATTCGGAGAATTTATTTCTCCCGTTTTCGACGATGTTTACAATCGGATAGTAAAAGGCTTTGCCGCCGTCGATCCCTATCTGGCGACGATGGGCGGTATCGAAGACGATTTTTTAAACCAAGTATGTTCTTTGCTGAACGCGGGGAATAATGGAACAAGCCGCGTCGCGGGCGGTTTTGGATCCAAGCTTCTTGCGCTTTACGAGATATGCGGAAAAGATCCGCTGAAAACGGCGGCGGTGATATGGCATGCAGGCGAGCTTTCTTCTGCCGTTGAAGTTATCGATGCGGTATTGGCCTTCGAAAAAACCGGAAAAGTGACGATTCCGAGCGATAAAATCGATGCGATCGTTCGCAACGTTCAGCGCAGAAACGATCGGTGCCCTATGATCGTTCCCGATCCCGATACGCAGAAATGGCGCGACGATCCCGTCGCCTATACGGCCGAAGAAAAATTTGGCGCCGGATCGGTCGATATCGTCCGTAGGATTGTCGATGCCTATGTTTTGCTCGATTTCCCGGAAACGCCGACGGACAACAAAGTAAGAGTCCTCGCAATAAATAGTATGTGTCCTTGTTTCGAAGATTTTGGGCGCGGAGCGCTACGCGAAGGCGTTGACGCGAGCATTTTCAAATTATTCGGAAACGAAAAGAAGCTGCGAAACCTTCGTGGGATGCAGCTTGGCTTCCTTTACGACATTTGCGGCCAAGAATCCACGAGGGCGGCCATGATCCTATGGGATCACCGGCATCTGGAAGACTCGCATAATATGAATTTTGACCTTCTCGGCGCTTACCTTAACGGAGGAAGAGATGTCCCGACGCGGGAAGATATCGATGCAATTCTTCGCGCCGTTCAGGAAAGGCATCCCAAAATTTACAAAATAGTTTCTGACGACATTCCTGTCGGTCGAGAGATTTTGGAAGGCAAACGAAACTTTCAACGCGCATTTCCTTCCTATGTCGGGGCTATGTTCGGAAAGGCGGGTTATTATCGTTCTGTTGGGTCCGCGATAAAATTTTTTAAGGGGGCATTTTCGGACGTTTCTCCGGAAATTGCCGACATCTTGAAAAAAACCGCAACAGCATATGCTCAAATAGGGCCGTATCGTAAGACAATGGATAATTTGGCCATCGACGGCGACGGGAATGAAGTCGCGATTGATGCGCTGCGCGGAATTTCCGATTTTGCAAGCGAAAGCGCAATCGGGCATAAAAAGTTTTCCCCGGAATATTTGAAGATATTGCAGCAGATTCCGGAAGGTGTAGACGAACATGAACAGGTCAGAGCGCACACCAAAACCTTCTTCGATCTATGCGACCGGAGTCCCCTGAAAATGGCTGCCGTAATTTGGGCCTATCGTGAGATGGAAGGCTTTGGCCGGGAATGCAAAAACATTCAAACTATTTTTGCGTGCATGAATGGCAAAAAGCCACCAGACTGTTGTTTGGACGCGATCGATGCCATCGTTTGCAGCGTTCAAAAAGAAAATCCCGACTGTCCGAAAATCGTCCCGGAGAACGCGCAAAGATCTGCGGAAAAATCCTTATTATGCCGCTATAGCCCTTAACGTATAGCAGTGCCGATGGTATAAAACCACTTCGCGGGGACAGGCGCGCGAGCCTAATTGCCCTTAAAGATCGTCATCAGTTTTTCTTCGAAGTCTTCATGGGCTTTTTTCTGGGCCATGCGGCCTTTCATTAAAGTCAGCGCAGCGTCGACGGCCAAATCGGCGACTTTATCCATTTTTTTGCCGATCTTGGCTTCGAAAGCGGCCTTCATTTTCTGTTTCAATAGTTCCGAATGAGCGGCCTCGGCCAAAAGCGTAAGCTTGGCCGTTTTTTCCAAGCATTCGTCGTCATAGATATAGCTGCGATCATCGCAACTTGCGCCTGACGGTTCCTTGATGACGCTGCGCTCGTTTTTCAAGTCGCCCATAGCTTCCTCCTTCGAAAGAATTGCCGCCTATAAAGAGATTTCAAAGAACGCTACCACAGGACCTATTTCATAAACAAGAAAACATAAGTTATTAACATACAAGGGAATTTAGTTGACAGCGCATGTTAAAAAACATTGAATGTTTCTGTGTCGAATCGTTCTTTGCCCTTTCCAACGCCCTCGTTGCTCTTGCGTGCCTACGCCTTGGGCATTTTTCCCATGGCTGATAGCGCTACGGCGAAAGGGCTGCGTTGGTTCGATCCTCCGATCCGCGCGCTTATTCCCCTCGATGAACGTTTCCATGTTCCGCGTAGGCTTGCGCGCACGCTGAAGAAAACGCCTTACCGCGTGACTTTGAACCGCGCTTTTACCGACGTTATGAAAGGCTGTGCCGATCCGTGCGAAGGCCGCGAAAATACTTGGATCAACGCTGAGATCATGCGTTTGTACGCCTCGCTGTTTTTTCAGGGGCATGCGCATTCGATCGAAGTCTGGGACGGACGCACTCTTGTCGGCGGCCTGTACGGCGTATCGATGGGCGCGGCGTTTTTCGGCGAAAGCATGTTCTGCCGCAGTCGCGATGCCAGTAAAATCGCGCTCGTGCACCTTGTCGGCCTCTTGCGGCAGCATAATTTCATGCTTCTGGATACCCAATTCCAAACGCCGCATCTTGAACATTTCGGCACGTTTGAAGTCGTCAGGTCGGTCTATCACTCAATGCTGCATGCCGCGATTGGCAAAAGGGTCAAACTGTTTTCCAGTTATCCCGATTGGTCGGCGGCGCTCGACGGCGTCTTGTCTTTGCACCCTGTGACCCATATATCGTAGACGGGATGCTCCATTGCCGATAAAGCGGGGCTTGAAGCAAACATCCATCCCTTAAAAATATTGCCTTCCTCCGCGCCAATTTTGATTTCGCCGACCTCAAGAAACGCCGCTGACTCAGGCGGCGACTCTTCAGGTAACGTAACGCGGCACGTCCGGGCCGTAATGGCGATCGTTCCAAATTGAACGGCTTTTCCGACGGGAATATCGAGTTCTTCGACCCTTGCCGTCATTTTGTCAAGAACGCGAACGACGGCTATCGATTGAACTTGCGTCGGCACAATGGCGTGGGCGGGGCAGGGGAAAAGAAGAACGACACCCGCTGCCGCTCCGATAAAAGTGGAAACCCAAGCTCGGAGGAAAAGCGAAAACGTCATTACGGATGGGCCGGAACAGGGGCGGCTTCCGTCTGCTTATCCTGATCGCCGCTGCCGCGCTTATTGCTGTAAATCATCTGCCCGATAAGGTCGTCAAGGCGCATAGGCGCTTGCGTGCGCGTAATGCGTCCCGTGCCGTCGGTCTTGATGATCGTTTCGTCGATGCCGGGTTCAAGCGACATGTATTTCCCGCCCAAAAGACTTTCCGAAGACACAAGGGCGATCGTATCGGTGGGCAGCCGAACCAAGTGTTCGATGGTCATCGAAACCGTGACGAGGAATTGACTGTCGCCCGAATCCGTATTCAGTTTAAGCCCCTGAACGGACCCGATCTTGACGCCATTGATCTTAACGTCGGTCCCGTCTTTAATGCCGTCGACCATGGGAAAGTTGGCCGTGACGGTATAGCCCTGAACCTTATTCAGATCGGCGCTTGAGTAAGCAAAGGCAAGAAACAATCCCGCCAGCGCGAGAACAACTGCCCCCAGAATAGTCTCAAAAACATTGTGTCCCATAACGTTAATCCTCTTCAGTCAGGTTTCCATGCGGAATAGGCGTTCAAAGCTTGGGGAGCAGCCGAGTCGCGAAGCGACGGCGGCATCCACGCCTCGGGCGTTCCGGTCATATTCGCGACATGAGGCTTTTGCCAAGATTTGCGGTCGCTCGCTAACAAGGGAGCGTCGGCGGAATAGTGCAGCCAGACGTGCCATTCGGGCGGTACTTTGGTCGGTTCCGGCTCGCCCTTAAAAAGAACCCAGCGTTTCAGGCGGACGCGACCGCCATAACAGGGCCGGAGCTTGCCCCTTTCCTCGAAATAGCGGTTACCAAATTGGTCGCGACCGACTTCTTTGCCGAACAGGGCCGTGTTCAACACAGTAGCCATCTGCGACAGGCGTCGGATGAGAGAAAAGGATTCGGGAGTCGACATGCAGATTCGAGAATCGGGAAAAAGATAGCCTGTTATAAATAAAGTTCGAAAAATAGAGAATAGAAAAAACCGTACCGCAAGAAAAAACCCAAAAGGCCTTGATCGGGGAAACAACGATCCGTAAGCCCAATAAGATAAAAATAGCCTATAGTATCAACAAAATACTTACGCTGGCCCGCCATGTTTTCGGGCACAGGTGTTTGTCTGTAAGGAGCAAGCTCACGTAAAACTTATACCAATCCCGGATCGCAGTGAATCGAAAGGGCACGGGGGACACAATAAAAATGCCGGAAAAGGCGGTATGGAACGGGTAACGGCGGTTCGGGCATTTTTATTGTGTCCCCTTTGCTTCATTTTGATCCGGGATTGGTATTATTTTGAATAATGATGAAGATAGCCAAGACGACTGATCTAAAACATCAGACTTTTTTGACGTAGGCTTTTTTAGCGGCGCTCTGGTTGTTCCGTCTGCGGATTGTTCTTTGTGCGATTTAAGCGATTATTGAAAAGGATTTATGAATCTGCCATGCTCGCGCCGTTCATTTTTTGAAGGATGGAAAATGCCTATTTCGTCGAAAAAATCCGTTTTCGGGTCCCTTCTTCTGGGCCTTCTCGTTTCCGCGAATGCCCCGATTGCTGGCGCAGCGACAGGCGATGGCACGACAGCGTTCGACTGGCAAGCCACAAAAGGCAGTTGGATGTATGCGTGGGGAAGATTGCCCAACGAAAAAATCGATCAGGTTCGGCATTTCGTCAAGGATTCCATCGGCAGCACGTTTAGTCCGGACGTATGCGGCACGGGCAGCAAGAATTTCGGGCTTGTGGGCGCTTATGCGACCGATTTCAACAAAGACGGTCTAACGGACCATGTGATTGACGCGACGCCGTACGTTCAGGAAACAGGATACAACTTTAATTGTCCTGCCGATCTGTATCGCAACGTCGATGGGATCGGAAAAGTTTTCAAGGTCGCCTTTTTCATAACGGTGCCGCCCGAACAGATTAAATTCTCTGTGACGGGAACGACGACGACAACAACGACGACGACATCGGTTTCCGTTTCATCGTCAGCGACGACATCGACAACCTCGTCAACATCTTCGACGACGGCGACGCAGCCCGAAGCGTGTCCGGCCAAGGCGGCGGATAACACGGAATGCCGTCCCGATTGCGATGCGTTGCCGGATATCTGCCCGAATCTTTTCCGTTACCCCAGCATTCTTGGAATGGCGCGGTTCGCTTATTCATGGAAAGTGCTGACGCCCAGTTCGTATGCCTCGATGGTTGGCGGCATCACGGGCGATCGGTCGAGCGGCGTTCCCATGTACGCAACGAACGCAAAAATGTATCCGTTTTATACGGACCGCCCGATTGTGATGATGGATACGTCCAGATCCGACGGCACCTGCACCGAGGAAGAGTTGATGGTTTGGGGCGGCAAGTGCATGAAGTTTTATCAGTACGAAGCCGACAACATGTTCCACGATCTTTTCTATCCGGATACCGGCAACGGAGACAAGGATGTCGAAAACGATCCGCGTATGACAAAGACCATGTTCGATAGACCCACGGCATATGTCGGAAAGGATTGGACCAAGGCCGACAATTCGGACTCGCGGCTAAAGCTGTTGAGAAACGGTGGGAAGATGGCCTTCCAATTTATGCCGACGAACACGGAACTGGAGTGCTGGGAATTTACGAACACATCGAATCAGGACTTCTTTATTCCCTCCCACGCCGATAACGATTACGAAGAACCGCTTGCTTTCAAGAAACAGGTTATCGAAGATAAAAAGATACCGGGCGTGACGGGAGGCGTGTGCAGCAAGAAGTATACGCCGTGGTATCCGGCGACGTTAAGCTGCCCGCCGCTTTCTTGCGGACAGGTCATGCAGATTGGCTATCAGCGCCGTTGCCAGCGTTCTACGTCGGCATACGGTCTTTGCGGCGAATGCCAGAAATGGGGGGCTGCCGATACACAAGCGGACACGTTCGGTCATATTCATCAATGTAATTTCGTGCTGACCTGCGTTGGCGATCCGTGCCCGCCTCCGGGGCCGGACTGCATCTGCTTTGGCGAGAAAACGAAGATCGCAATGGCCGACGGATCGACAAAGGCGATTGTGAAGGTCAAGATCGGCGACAAGATCAAGGGCTTCGACAAAAAGGATCCCAAGGGCGTTTTACGCGAAGCTACGGTTAAATGGGTTCGCCGCACCGTCGATGCGATGCCGATCCAGATCAACAATGTGAAGGTGACGCCGAGCCATACGCTGGTTTTGGAAAGCGGATCGATCGTTCCGGCAAGCGCCGTCAAGGTCGGCGACAAGCTGATCGACGCTTCCGGTAACGTTGTCGAGGTAAAAAAGGTCAAGACCCCAGGTCAAAAGTCCACGGTGTATAACCTCGGGCTGGAAGGGGCCGACGGCTATATCGCCGACGGAATTCGCGCCGTTGCGGATCCGGGCGATAGCGAACTCAAGAACGATCAAGCTAAGGACACTCCATGAAAACAGCGATTACGTTTGCGGCGATAGTTGGGCTTTCCGCAGCTTGTTTCGGTCCGGCATGCGCGGCCGAGCGGGCTAAAAAAGTCGATAAAGCGGCAACGCAAGCCGCCGAAGGGGCGTCGTCTGCAAAGAAAGCCAATCCTTTTGCGAAAGATCCCCTGCGTCGCTATATGTTCGGGGGCGGGACGGCTGAGCGCGGGCTTGAGATACAAAACGTCGTTATGACGCCCGTCGCCTACGATAGCTTGCCCGATTACATGAAGCGTCAAGCCTTCGAAATCGCAGATTGCGCCGGAGATAAAGAGGCCGTCGGTCTTGAGCGGTTTTATGCCTATACGTCCGATTTTCACCGCAAAGAAAAACTACCGCCAAGCTATTTGATCGATGCGACGGGATTTGTCGGCCATCCGTCGAAAGGCGGGCCTCGCTGCCCTTCGGGACAGGTCGTTTGTCTTGACGGCGTTTGTGCGCTCAGCGGATACAGCGCCAATCCGGACGGATGGGGACAGAATTTTGCCGTTCGCGTCTTGAAATGGTTTCCCGAAACGGCGCCTCAGGCTTCGGCCGACGCGCCGAAGCGCGTTTGGCTGGACCTCGTCACGCTCGAAGACGAAAGATCCTGCGCGTTGCCGATGGGCCAATTCACGGATCAGGGCTGCGTCCGTCGCTATGAATGGCACGGCTCGGGGATTGTGCGGGTTCCGTTTACGGACGATGCAGACGCCGAAAGGTCGGCGCGCGAGCAATAATTTATTTGGGCGAGACAAAAGCGCTTTTTGCAAGTCCACGCAGAGAATTGCCTAGGGCCAAGCTTTGGGCTGTCGCGAGGTCTTGGGGAAAAAGGATTTGTTCGACGGCTTTGCCCGACTCTAAAAGATCGGCGCGCAAGGTTCCGGGAAGAAGACCGCAGTCGAGCGGCGGCGTCAGCCATAAACCGTCCGCGTTTCGTTTGACGAAAATGTTTGTGTAGCTTCCCTGCGTTAATTCTCCGCGTTCGTTCAAAAACAGAGTTTCATCGCAACCCGTGCGGCGTTTCGCTTTTTGGCAGGCCTTGTCGAGAAATGCGCGGCGCGTCGTTTTGTGGAAGA
>CAYVBP010000042.1:0-4650 GCA_964449155.1 uncultured Rhodospirillaceae bacterium
GGTATGGAACGGGTAACGGCGGTTCAGGCATTTTTATTGTGTCCCCTTTGCTTCATTTTGATCCGGGATAGGTATTATATCCACCGCCGCACCTTTGCCTTATAGTTCCGATAGCGCGCGCCAAAGATTTCCTCAAGATAGCGTTCTTCTTTCCTTATAAGCCCGCACGTCACGACCCCCATTAGCGGAAAAAACAACGCAACGAGCCACAAAGAATTCAAAAAAGCCGAAACGGCCAGATACAGCAAGGCAAGGGAAACATAAATCGGGTTGCGGCTGTACCGAAAAGGCCCGGATGTCACAAGGACTGTTGTCGCGCGATATACGTTGATGGACGTTTTTTCTTCCTTCATCGCTCGTAAAGCGGCTCGCGCAAGAAGGCCCGACGCCAAAAGAAGAACCAACCCGCCGATAAAAGCTGCGTTCGGCCCAAGAAAAGGAAGCGGAAACGCAAAGTCAAGAACGACCCCGGCAAGCACAAAGGATCCGAACAGATATGGCGGAACCAGGACGACCGTCCTTGGTTTTCCCGAAAACATATTTCTTGGCTTATCGTCCATGTGCGTCTTCCATCAGGCACTCTCATCCTCGACCGAAAGCATCTTGCCGGGATTGAGAATATTATTCGGATCCAACGTTTTTTTAATCGTGCGCATAAGTCGCATTTCTGCGTCGCTTTTATGAAGCTTCAACTCCGCGCGTTTCATAACGCCTATTCCGTGCTCTGCGCTAATCGAGCCGCCGAATTCGCGCACGACGTCATAAACGATCCGCGAAATATCTCCTCCCCGCCCCAAGACCTTCGACGTATCGCACCCATCGCCGGGAACAAGATTGAAATGAATATTGCCATCCCCCAAATGCCCATAAGGCACAGGCTTCAAATCGGGGGCCGCTGCGGCAAAAGCCGCCATCCCGCGCGCCACAAATTCCGGCACGGATCTCACCGGCACCGAAACGTCATGCTTCAACGACGGCCCTTCTTTCTTCTCGGCTTCCGAAATAGATTCCCGAAGGCGCCATAACGCCCTGCGCTGCGCGTCGCCGGCAGCTATCGCCGCATCCGTCACAAGTCCGTCTGAGATCGCATCGCCCAAAACGCTCTCGATGTTGTTTTTGATTCCGACAGGCCCCGAAAACGCGCACAGCACATACCACGGCGACGCCTCGGCTAAAGGATCTTGCGTTCCCGGAATATGTTTCAAAACAAGATTTAAAATTTCTCTCGGAAACACCTCGAACGCGTCAAGCATGCTCCCCGTTTCCGCCTGCAATCGCGACAAAAGAGAAAACGCGGCGTCCAAATCGTTGACGGCTAAAAACGCCGTCGAGCGTTCGGGCGGCCTTGGACAAAGTTTAAGCGCAACGCCCGTTATGACCCCCAAGGTCCCTTCCGCGCCAACGAACAGCTGCTTAAGATCGTATCCGGTATTGTCCTTGCGCAACGTGCGCAACGCATCGACGACTTGCCCGTTCGCCAAAACAACCTCCAACCCCAGCACTTGCGCGCGCGTCATGTCATAGCGAACGACGTTCACGCCGCCCGCGTTTGTGGAAACCATCCCCCCAAGAGTCGCGCTGCCTTTCGACCCCATGCTAAGCGGCAAAATGTATCCGTTTTCCTCAGCCATATCCTGCGCGACTTCAAGGATCACGCCCGCATCGGCCGTAATGCTCGCATCCTCCGCATCGAAGGCGCGAACCTTATTAAGTTTTGAAAGACTAAGAAGGACCTCGCCCTCAAGCGGAATCTGCCCGCCGACAAGCCCCGTGTTCCCGCCCTGAGGAACGACTGGCGTTTTGGTTTCATTGCAAAGCGCAAGAATGGCCGAGACCTGCGCGGTCGTAGACGGCTTCAACAAAAGTGGCGTGTGTCCTTTGTATTTGCTGCGCCATTCTTCCACATACGGCGCGATCTCAGCCGGATCCTCGGAAAATCCGCGAAGCCCGACGATAGATTTGAGTTTAACGACGACATCGCTTTTCATTTATAGTCGTTCCAAACATGAATCCGTCATTCGCGATCAGGTGCGATGGGGACACAATAATACCAAGCGACCAATGAATGCGGCCCCTTCGTTGGACTTCACTCGCTCTGCGGTACGCTTATATCTTATTGAACCACCTGTATCCCTTCGCCACGCTCCCCGCAACCGCTCGTGACCCACGCGAGTCACTTCATTCGACGATTGGTATAAAAATGCCAGAACCGCCATTTTCCGTTCCATAGTGACTTTTCCGGCATTTTTATTGTGTCCCCCTTGCCTCGTCTTCATCGGCGGTTGACCTAACATGATAAGGAATAGAAAAGAGTTATATAAAGCCGAAATCACAACAATATCAACGTCAAACAAGTATCTTATCGCGAGGCCCATCCGCAAGAATCCTTGAGTGCCCAACCACGATAATACGGTCGCAAATGCTTAAAATATTTCGGCTATGCGTACTGACCAGCACAGTCGAATGCCCTCGCATTTGCGACAGCTGGTTTGCCAGATGCCCTTCCAAGGAGGCATCCAAGCCGTTTGTCGGCTCGTCCAGCAATAGAACGGGCGGACGGCCCATCAAAGCGCGGGCCAAGCTTACCAGCTGACGCTGCCCACCCGAGAGGCAACTTCCCCTCACGCCAACGTCAGTCAGCCAGTGAAGCGCCCCTTCGTTAAACACCTGAAACAACCCAGAGACCATCGCGACATCGTGGCGAACATCGGCCGACATTTGAGGCCGTCCAGCGCAAACGTTGTCCTCAATCGTGCCGTCCAGAAGACAAAAATCCTGCGGCTTGTAGCCGATATTTTGCGAAACGTCTCCCAAAGAAAGCTGATCGACCGGAATATTGTCGATCAGAACGCGCCCCTCGTCGGGATCGAGAACGCCCGCGATAAGACGCAGCAAAGTCGTTTTTCCGGCTCCCGGAGCGCCCGCAATCCCGACAATCTCGCCCGGATTGATGTTAAAGGAAATACCGTTAAATACCGGCATCTCGCCCTCGCGCAACCGACAAGTCACCTTGTCGAACCGCACAGCTCCGTGCAACCGTCCGTGTCTGACGGCAGCGGGCGGTCGGGACGTAACGGGCACAAGCTGACCCAATTCCCTCAATGCGGTCCTGAATTCCCTATACCGCAACAGTAGCGTATTGACCGACGCGAATATGCCCATCGTTCGCGACGTCAGCAAAGACGCCGCCAACAATCCGCCCGACGTCAGCGTGCGCTCTTCGACCATATAAACGCCACCGACAAGAACGCCGATAAACGAAATATAGGAAAGCCCCATCGTCACCGAAGCGCCAAGACCATGCCAGAACCGAGCCTTGCTTGCGAACAAAACGGAAGACACGCTGGCCTGCCGCCAACGTTCCGCTAGTTTTTTTTGTATGGCGCCGCCGATAATGCCTTCGCGCGATATCATAAGGTCCACAATCAGCCCCATGCGGCGCTCGCTGGCCAATCTCGATTGGCTGTCATAGGCAAGAACGGCCGCCGTCGAAACAAAGCTGACAGCGAGCATCGTTAAACCGCAAATGATCGAAACAAAAACCAAAGGACCGGCAGAAATCGCGATGGCTAACAAAAACAGAAACAGAAAAGGAAAATCGGCCAAAGCAAGCATATACGACGAAGAAAGAAAATCCCTATACGAAAGGACTTGCTTGTATTTCTCAAGCAACGCCCCTATCGACGGCATCTCGTTCGAACGCATCGTAAGCAGCTGCTTAAACGTCGTATGATCGATTTCGATCTCGCTGCCTACGGCAAAACGCTCGGCCGCGCCGATCCTTAAGACCCGAACGCAAAATTCGATGCCGATAACGATCACGAGCCCGATAACCAGCGCCCACAACGTTTCAAAAATGCCGTTCCCAAGCACCTTGTCGTAAACGAAACTGCTAAACAGCGGCAGCGCCAACCCAAAAACGTTGATGATGATCGCCGCAAGAAACAAATCGACAAAACGGCCTTTGTGCCTTTGGAAAAACCCTCCAAGCGCATGAAGGCTTAAAATCCGTTCATTCAAAGCCCACGCGTTTGCAATCCGGTCAAAAGGAACATCGGCATAGCGTCCTGCCGCCTGCCCTGTTTCTGAGAGAACGACACCGTCCTCGTTCCCGCCCAAAAGCGGCAGCCACGCGCCGTTTTGAAACTCAAGAAGACAGCCCATTCTTCCTTCCGTCGAAGAAACGATGCCGTTGATGACCGGAACCCGAACTAATTCAAACCCGCTGCCGCGCATAAACGCCGACAGGTCGTCCGGAGAATTCGCCGCGGAAATGTCATCCATATGCCCGACGGCGCGCAGCAAAACGCACGCTGCGGCGCGCCAATCCATCGCCGACCATTTTTTTTCGCCGGAATCCGCCTCCATAATTTTTTTCGGATTTTTGTCAACTTGGAAAAGATGAACGGTCATAAAAGATCAGCCCGTACCGTAATGAATATTCAAATGCGCGTTATTCGCATTGTTATAGGTGATCTGATCGATATAATAAGATGATGCATTATGCGTTTCCGTCGCGATCAGCGTGCTCGAATTGTGCGTCGTGCTGCTATAGAAATAAATAGTCCCGCCGCCACCATCGACGACATCCACGGTCCCCGTCGGCCTGAAAATATCGCCGTTATCGAGTTTAAGATACAAAGTCGGCGT
>CAYVBP010000042.1:4750-15201 GCA_964449155.1 uncultured Rhodospirillaceae bacterium
CCGCGAATTGTAGCCGCGCCCGAATACACATGGTCGTAATAGAACCACGCCGATCCCGTCGACTGCAACGGCTCCGACGTTCCGCTCGAATACGTTGAGCCGTTAATTAACGAAACGATGTTGGACTGAACCGTCGAATAAGAATAGCTTCCGGTATCGCCCAACCGAACCTGAAAACTGTCCCAGCCCGTCCCGCCGAAAAACGCCGCCTGATCGCCGCCCGTTCCGGTGTTAAGAAACGTCGTGTCCGTTTCATTGTTCAAAAACACATAAACGCCGCCGCCGGGATAATACCCGCTGTTATAACTCGCTATGCGACCGCTATATGCGTTATTCGACCATTCGAAGTTAAGCGTATTGTGCGTGCCGGTGCTGTATATCGTTTGGCTGCCGGCAACAAACGATATAATGTTAGCCCCCGTCCCCGTGATAATCAGACTAGACCCCCGACAGCAGATCTGGCTGTCGCTGTTGTCGCCAATAATCGTCGTAGATTGTCCGGGATAGGTCAAAACGTTATGAAAATCTTTCAGATACGTAACATTGCTTGTCGCCGTTCCCGGATCTCTATCCCCGCCGAACCCATAGGCAAATCCGTCGAAGGTCGTTCCTCCATAAGTCATCGAGAACGAATTATATTCCGCGTGCTGCGATGCCGAAATCCATCCATTCGCGTACGCTTCGGCTTCAAGGGCGGTGCTTAAAACAACATTCACCGTGTTTCTTGTCGTCGAAGTATAAAGCAAGTTATAGGCGCTTCCCGACGTTGCGACAGCGCCGATGACAACATTTGTCCCATAACTTCCATCTTGTACAAACATGAACATGGTTCCATCGGACACATTTGAGCTGCCGATAAAATAATTATCCCCGCCTGTACAATAATATTCCGTCAAGCCGCTTCCTGCGGCTCCGTAAATGATATCGCCCTTTCCGGTTCCGACAATATATAAAGATCCGAAGCCAACTCCGCTGACGGGGACAAAATAGTCGCCCGTCGACCACGACAAGCTGCTGTCGGCCTTGTTAATCCCCCAGTTCGATCCGCTGTAAGCGTTAACCGTTATATCGGAAACATATCCATAACTCGTCGCGTCAAATGTATGTTGCACACAATCAAGATTAACGACAGCGCCTGCGGGAGTAGTTGCCCCCCCCCACGAATTATAATGAACCTCATTCCAACGAGACGGATTAAAAACGAAGGTTTCTTGAGCCGCTCCCGCATAAACGTACATATTGCCGCCGCCGCCCACAATAATAACGTGCTGAGAGCTTATCGTGGTCCCGGTGTCGTAAACATACGTCGCCGCGGTTCCGGTACATCCATAGAAAACCGTATCGGAAAAAGACGGATATAAATAGGTCGTACCGCTCCCCGCAGCAATCGCATTGATCGTGCTGTACCCGCTCGTCGGCGTAAAAGCATACGTTGAACCGGCGGCCGCACCTCCCGACCCAATTCCTGTCGATAGGTTAATCGTCACGCCGTCGCTGCTACCGACATAGCTGACCTTATTGACTTGCGTCTGAAGCCGCAACGTGATCGTCGCCACCGATCCGTCATATGAATAAGAAACCGTATCAGGAATTCCAGTCGCGTATGCAAAAGGGTCTGTCGCCGACGTATTCGTCGTCGTATGAACCGTATTGTCGGCGATTGACGCCAACGCAGCGCCGTTGGTCCCGTTATATGCAGTCCCCGCATTAGGGCTTAAAAACGTATTATTCCCCGTGCCGCCATAAAGCATATTTCCGGTCGCCGTGGTCGACCCCGAGCCCGTGATTGTATTGTCGCCATTCCCCGCATAGACATAGTTGACGCCGGACCCGAGCGTAATCGTATCGTTGCCCGAACCGCCATAGACCCACAGCGTCCCCGTATTAAGGGTAATCGTATCCCCGTAATTCGTGCCATAGATCGAACTGATCCCGGTAAAGCTGTCGCTGACATTGGTACCCGATGCCGTGCTCGTACCGGTCGTTCCGAACAAAATGGTCAAGGGCGTCGTTAAATAGCTGAAATTTACGGCATTGCTTCCTGAGCCGCCGACAATAGAATTTGTTCCCGTCCCGACATAGACCATGTTGTCGCCCGAGCCGAGATAGACGGTATCCGTCGTGCCGAGACTATGAGAACCGATATAGATAACGCTATCGCCGTCGCCTGTTGTAATAACGTCGCCGCCCGCAGTGAGCAACTGCGTTACGGTATCGACCATGCCATTCACGCCGCCAACGGCAATCGTATAGTTGCCGTCCGCAACGTCGACGGTATTGCCGCCGCCCGTTCCAACCGCAATCTTGTTCGCGCTCGCGGCGCCTTCCGTCGTCCCGTAAACGGAAATCTGATTCCCCACTCCGTTTCCAACGGCGATCGTGACCGTATTCGCAGCGGTACTTCCGGAGCTGTCGACCGTAATCTGGTTTCCCGCGCCGTTTCCTGCGTCGATCGAAATAATGCCGCTTCCGGTAACGATCGTGTTGACGCCGTCCCCGGCCTCTATCGTCATATCGCCGCTGCCCGCGGTAATGTTGTTATTCCCGGAACCTGTCGCCGATATAGAGCTCGAACCGTCGCCGATCTGGATTAAATTCGCGCCCGACCCGACCGTAATCGTATAGTTGTTGTCGCCCGCCGTAATGGTCGTCGCGCCGGATCCCGTTGTCCTCAAAGTATACGAATCCGTGCTGCCGGTCGTACTGCTGATCGTAATCGTATTATCTCCGGCCCCGGCATCGATAGTGCCGCCGCCGCCCGCCGCGGTAATCGCGTCGTTCCCCGAACCGGTCAAAACCGAACTTAAGCCCGCACCGAGAGAAATCGTATGCCTGCCGTCTCCCGTCGAAACGGTGTTGGTCCCCGCGCCCATAGTTATGGTCGTATTATAAAGATCCGTACCGTTTCCGATCGTAACGGTGTTGGTCCCGTCGCCCATCGAAATATTATAAAGATTGTCGCCGCCGGTTATCGTGTTCGTTACCGTTTCGGTCATCGCGGCGCTGAGATAGTTCGTCGCAATCGTATAAATATTCTGGCTTCCGGACGCGCTGTTGACGGTAATCGTATTGCTGCCCGCGCCGATATTAAAAGTCCCGCCGCCGCCGGCCGAAATGATTGCGTTATTCCCGTCGCCTGCCGTCAGTGTGTTGCTGCCGGTTCCGACGGTAACCTGGTTAGCGCCATTCCCCAAAGTAATCGTATTTGTGCCGTCGCCGAGAGTAACGACGTTAATGCCGTCGCCGCCGGTTACCAAATTATCCCCGTCTCCGCCGACGACCGTATTGTTCCCGGCCCCGGCATAAACCTGATTATCGCCGTCGCCTATCGTGATCGTATCGTTGTTCCGGCTGCCGTATATGATATCGTTGCCTTCGCCCGCAAGAATGATGTTTGGTTGATCGCTTGTCGGCAAAACATAGATTTGCTGCGTATACCCGTTATTGTCGTAAACCAGGGTCGGATCCGTAACCTGACTGACGTTCGTAACGTCCATGTATTGGAAACGGAACGTCTGCAAGCACTCGAAATTTGCATCTCGCATCGACGTTCCGGTAATATAGAATTCGATATCGAACGTATTGTCTCCCCCGGGCGTATACGCATTCGTATTGTACAGGAGGGTAAACGTGCTGTGCGTGATTACATAATCCGCGGGCAACGTCCACGTTCCGTCACCGTTGTTCGTCGCGCCCACGATGCTGACGTTCGTGGGAACGTTTCTGATTACGACGTCGTTAAGCGTTGTAAAATAACCCGCAACCGAAAGAACGAACTCTTTTGAATAGTATTGGGAATTGCTGACAGCGGGATTCGTGTTACCGACAAGAGGGCCTTCCGCATAGATAATGTTGTCCCCGTCGTCCCCGACGATGGTCGCGGCGGAAAACTGCAACGCGTCGCGAGGCCCGATTTGCGCCGTCGCGCCCGACCCGGTCGCGCCGCCGCCGCCGTAATAAGCGACATAGCCGGGATAGGTCGTATCGTCGACGGTCGTTCCGACGACGTTCCCCATGAACAGCGTCACGATCGGAGTCATGCTGATGGGCGGCGGAAGCCCCGGCGGAGGCGTCGAGACAATCCGCGAAACTTCATATTGATGCGGGGGAACGTAATCGTAGTCGCTCTTATGAAGATTTTCTTCCATCTTCTGGACTTGCTCAACCATCTGCTCAACAGACTGTTCGGTATCTACAGTCAGCGTTGATACATCGCGCTTTTCTTCCTGCGGCTGATTTTTCTGCTCTTGCTTATGCTGCTGAATTTCCTGCGCTTGCTGATCGATTACCTTCTTCTGCTCTTCCAGATCATGCAGTTTTTCCCGAAGCTCTTTTTCTTGGTCGGAAATTTTATGCTGAAGTTTTTGTACCTGTTTTTCGAGATCGGCGTCCTTTGCCTTTTCGTGTTTTCTGTCATCGTCTTTAATGCTGGACGGCATCAACGACTCGACCGTCAAATTCGGCGTCGCGCCGACGCTTGCTAAAAGCTTAGCTGTCGAAACGGAACCATCCGCAAAAACCACATCCGGCGGAGAGCTTTGCATGCCGGAAATACCGCCGCCTGGCAAAACATACCGCGTCCCGTCCTTTGTCGTTAAAAGAAGATCAATGTCGAGAATATCGACCCGATCCACGTTGGCGCGCGCTACAGAGCCAAGAGAGTAATTACCCTTGGGGTCGGTTTGGATAATAATCGCGTCCGAGGCAGCCATTTTGACCCCAATCACGCACCAGAGTTCCGGCTAAGGACGCTCTGATTGATGTTAACCAACGCTTGATTTGACCGCCGAGATTCTTGCATCACAACCTCAAGCAACGCCGTCACGCCGCCAAGACTTGAAGCGATCATTTCAATCATGTCGCTATTTTTGCTAAGTTTTGTAAAGTTTTCCTTAATATCGTTAAGATGACGTCCATTCCCGATCGTTGCCTCGCGAACATCCTTTTGCATGCCCAAAAGCTTCCGAATTTGCTCGACCGCCTCCGTATTCGAAAGCTTCTGCGTATCGACATACATCGCAAGCGTTCTAACAATCTCCGAATTTCCGGAAACCATGGACTGCAGCAACATCTGCTGATCGGCGCTGATAGCCCCCAATGCGCGAATTTCGTCCAAAGTTTTCTCGCTCAATTCGCGCATACGCGGCCCATAGCCGATTAAATCGTTTAGCTTTCGCGTCGTTTCCGTATTGGTTTCAATGGCTCCAAGTAAAATCTCAATCTTTTTCGTTAAGACGCTAAATCGCCCCGACAAGGCAGGATCGATCCCGCCGCCTCCAATGCCTATAAAATCTTCAGGAGCCATAAGATGCCCGTGAACGACGGGATCCTCAATCGCCTGCTGCCCCGAAGAAGCGGCAGGAACCTGAGGCTCAATTTGATTATTAGGGTCCGCCAAAAGAGCGTCAATTTCGCTAGGAGAAACGCTTACTGCAACGCCAGAACCGGTTTTCGGCTTATCGACCCCATGTGCGATTTCGGTCAATTCAAACATCACATTGCGCGCAAGCGATACAACCCGGCTAACATAACGCCGCAAATTCGTCATCATGATCGACAGCATCAAGCTGGTCACAAGACCGAACATCGATGCAGAAAACGCGATACCCATACCAGCAAGTGGCTTGCGCAATTCGACAACCAATTTCAAAAACTGGTCTTCGACGGACGAATCCGTCCCCCCCATGCCGTCAAGCATCCCCGAAATGCCCGTCAACGTTTCCAATAGACCGATAAACGTTCCCAACAAGCCCATCGCGATCATAAAACCAACAAGGAACTGCGGAAGCTCAAGCCTGCTTTCATAATCGGACTGCAACGCATGAAGCTCGCTTTCGATCGCATTTTGCTCCATCTGCGACGCAAGCGTCCCGCCCGTGCTTGCAATCCTATATAAATAATGTCGAACGTAACGCCGATTGAGCCAAGATTCCTCAAGCAAGCTCTTCATATAGACGCCTTGGCGCGCTTCGTAGCCAAAACGCTCAAGAATTCTAAAATCCTCCTGAGCATCGAACAAACGCCTCAAGATAAGAAACACGCCCGCAGACGCCGCCGTGATGATGCCAAGATTGATGGCCAGATTCGCTTCCACGGCGTGTATGACGAACGCGCGCATATGAAACGAAACGAAAAGAATGAAAAGCACCGGCGAAACAATGCCGAGAGTGATCATCATATCGCGCTTGTTAAAGGGCGAAAAGTTCGGAGGCGTGTCGTCGTTCATCGCGGATCCCTAAACATGTTGTAGGTAAATTTACGCAGAGGCGATAACAAATACTCAAGAAACGTCCTGTTGCCCGTGACGATATCGGCCGTCACGGTCATGCCTGGAACAATGGGCCGCCCCGCATAGGCCGGCGGAACGGCACCGACAAGAACATTGACCCTATAATAAGGCACATCCTTGCTTTCCTGAATAGAATCGGCGCTGACCTCAGTAACCTTCCCGCCGAGCATTCCAAAAGAAGATGTATCGTAGGCATGAATTCGCACTTTTGCATCCAGCCCGGTCAGTAAATACCCGCGGTCGCGAGGATTCGCCTTAGCCTCAATAAGCACTGCGTCGGTATCGGGAATAAGTTCGATCAGATTCTCTCCCGACCGAACGACCCCGCCCACAGTATTAACCGCAATCCTGTTAATAATTCCGTCGATAGGCGCGCGAATCTCGGTCCGTTTCAGGCGATCTTCGGCTGCCGTCAAATTTTGCTTAAGCCTGTCGATTTCCTCTAACGCCCCGACAAGCTCATTATGCGCATCGGAAATGAACTCCGCCTTCCGCGACTCGATCCGCGCGCGTTCGCCTGAAATAGCAGCCCGCAATTTCGGCAAAGCGCCCTCTGCTTCGCTCATTTCCGTTTTAAAGCGCTGCTCGCGGCTTTGCGCGTCCAGAAGTTCCATCTTAGAAGCCGCGCCATTTGCCACCATCTTTTGCACAATTTCAAGGCGCTGATGCGCGGTAGCCAGCTCGTTAATCAGACGCGCGCGCTTTTCCTCAGCTTCCCTAATATTGGCCTCGTACTGCTTAATGGAATTCTGATGAACGATGATTTCGTCGTTCAGCTTCGTTTTACGCGCGATAAAAAGGCTTTTCTCGGCACCCGCAACGGGCAATTCCGCGATGTCCGAAGGAAACTCAAGCGCGCCTTTATTCTTGACTTCGGCCTCCAGACGAACGACGCGCGCGCGCGCGCTGTTAAGCTTGATCTGGCCCTCCGTCATATTCGTACCGGCAGTGGTATTGTCGATCGTCAACAACAAGTCGCCGCGTTTGACCGCCGCACCTTCCGTTGTATCGATAGAGGCGATAATCCCACCTTCAAGATGCTGGATCTGCTGACTTCGCCCGGCCGGAATAATCTTGCCTTCGACCCGGACAACGCGCTCAACCTGAGCCAATCCGGCCCATAAGAAAAGAAACGCCGTCAAACACAAAAGAAAAACAAAATAAACGCGCGGACGCTCAAGAAGCGTGGGCCATCCGCCGCGCAAAAACAAGAGGCGAGCCGAAATCCTCGCGCCCTTCTTTGACCGGCTATTCTTTCTGGAAGGTAATTTCAACACGGCCGTCTTCCGGTTGGGGTGGCTCGACAAGAGAAACAATAAGATCGCCTGGATTTTCTCCAAGCTTACTAATCAGATAGCTTCGAACGCCAACGGCGCGATAATAGGCAAGCCTGCGCGCAATGCTATAGGCTTCTTTTCCCACCACCGAACGCACTGCCGTCATGTGTTTTTCCCTGACCCTGTGCTCTTCAAAAACCTTCGTC
Organism: uncultured Rhodospirillaceae bacterium; assembly: GCA_964449155.1. Taxonomy (GTDB): domain Bacteria; phylum Pseudomonadota; class Alphaproteobacteria; order UBA9219; family UBA9219; genus CAIXLI01. The sequence goes on from CAYVBP010000042.1 coordinate 12,523, forward strand.
AATTCAGCGGCAGACGCATCGTCCATTTCCGTAATCCCAATCGGAAAAACAAGAACGATGCCTGCCTTAAACTTTTCAATCTTGACTGTTCCCTGCTTCGCTTTCTCCGGGATCTTTTCAGCAACAGTTATCAACGTCTGTTCGTCTTTTAGGACCTCCTGCGGCGGCGTCACGACTTCGGCCTGTTTTTGCTCATTCTCGATCTGATCGCGAATTCTCTCTTCCATTTTGCTCGACGCCATGACAAGAGCGAAAACAAAAATGACAAGAACAAACACAAGAGTCAAAACGACGTTACTCAAAGCATCGACGAATGCCGGCCAATAGTTCTGCTCCTTTCCGCCTTCCATCTTATTTGCCTCTCATCTTGGCAACGGTCGGAATAAGCTCGCCGATCTGGCGATGAACCTGATAAGCCGCCTTGGCGCCTGCAATCGTCACGCGAATAAAATTCAGCCGCGCGTTATAAAGCTGCTCGTAAGAGTCGAGCAGATCGAAAAGAGAACGCGCGCCGTTTTCAAACTGATCTTCGAACCCCTTAACGACCCGTTCATCGGCATCGATGGTCTTTTTAAGAGCCAGCTGCCGCGCACGAGCCGCATTGATCGAGCTATACCCCGCCTTGATCCCCTCTTCGAGCCGCGACCGGATGTCCAAGGAACGGAAATTCATCTCGCGCTCCTTAGCAATGCTTGCAACGCCGCTGACCGCAGAAGGCGCGCTTAAATTCCACTGCGCAACGAGCATGACATTCTGGGTCTTCTGCGTCGGATAGACCCCATCGACGGGATTTCCGCCCGCCGCGCCGCCGGCGTTATAACTATATGAATTGCTGTATTGAAAAGAGAGCTTCGGCAAAAACGACGAAAAAGCCTTGTTACGATCATCGTCCGCAAGCTCGGTTTTTTTGATGCTGGCGAGATAGCTCGGATTGGACCGCAAGGCCATCTCCATAGCCTCCTGCGTTTTCGCTGGAAGAACAGGAGCCAGCGTCGCCGGAATAACGATTTCCGGAGGCGTAATTTTCGTAATCCTTCTCAGCTCGGCAAGGCGCGCCTCGTATTCTCCGACAGCTTCAATCCGCGCCCCTTCGGCAATAGCCACACGTCCGCGAATGCGATCCAAATCGGCGCTTGGCGCGCCGCCGCCCTCAACGCGCGCCTTCATGCGCACGACCAGCTTCTCCAGATACCTCTTATAATCGTCCGCAAGCTGAATGGCGATACGCGCCTGCATAAGGCTCAAATAGGCCGAAATCGTATCAAATGCGACGCCCTCCCGCACATCCCTGCGGTCGATCTTTGCGACATCTTCCTTATCCGTCGCGGACAGAATATCGGCAATAAGGCTCAGGTCGATAAGAGGTTGGTTGACCGTAATCGAACGGTCGCGTCGATGATGAACGTTATCCACAACGCGATTGCCGTAAGAATCATTGATCGAAGCCGGTTGCGAACGCTCAGGTCCAGTATCCATGGAAACCTGAACGGATGGAATGAATTGGGAATACGCGCCCATTTTTTCCCAATAGGCAACGGCCGTTTTTTCCTGAGCCGCCGAAATCTCAAAATTGTTTCTCAAGGCAAAGGCAACGGCCTCGTCCAAATGCACCGGAGCCTGTATATCGGCATGCGCGCTCGCTTCGCTGATATTAAGGGGCATCCCCTCGTCCCCGGTAATTTTTTTGAAATAAGCAAACGCCATTTCGTCCGAAAGAACGTCCTGATCGGCATAGCTTGTTTCAAATGCGCTCTTGCCGAAATCGTCCGAAGAAAATCCGGAAAGCGTCGGTGCCTTTTCTTCGGCGGGCTGGGCAGGCGAAAGCACCGGCGTTGCCGCCGCATCGGCGAAATCCGGCTTCGAAGGAAGCGTCAAAACATTGTCGCTAATGGAAGGCGCTTGAGGCTTGGTTTTCGGCAATGCCTTTTCCGGAACGACCTCGGCAGCCTTCTGTCCGAAAGATATCGCGGACTTCGACTGCAGATCGGCAGCCTTAACAGACCTCTCAACCTCTGCGGCACGCGCCGGAACCGAGCTTGCCGCTTCGGCAGACACCGGAACATCGACCTTTTTCAAGGATGTTTCCGCGCATTCCTGCGGAGAAGAGCAAAAGGCAGGGGCGACAAGCGCCTTCTGCGCATTCCTCGCCTGACGCTCCATATACAACTTATAAACTTTGTCTCTAATTAGAGAATCGTCACGCATGCGGGAGGAAGAAACGACCGACGCCGCGCCAGCATCAGCCCCAACACCACCTACACTGTTAGGCAACTCGTGCTGATTATAAAGCCTTTGCGTTTCCCTCTTTATTGCCTCCGCACTATCGGAACCATACGTAACGACCCGTTCCTCTACCGCGACTTCTTCCTGTTCGTCATGATCGTACTCTTCCGCAAATGAAGACGCCGCCCCAAGCCATCCTGCTAGAATTAAGAATGCAGACAGCAAAAGGAGGCCTTTGTGTTTCTTCTTCGAACGAAGAAGAAATGTTTTAAGCAGGCTTATCATTGCTCAGACTACGCTTAATGAAAAAGCTCACGAACCTTTTGATTCGCAACGCATAGTTGAGCATTAATATTTTTTTGGTTCAAGAAATTATTTTCCGAAATCGACTTCGTTGCATTTTTGCACAGAAACGAGAGAGTGTTTCGATTCCGAAACCATCAATCAAAAAATAGA
>CAYVBP010000043.1:0-14886 GCA_964449155.1 uncultured Rhodospirillaceae bacterium
CATTTTTATTGTGTCCCCCGTGCCCTTTCGATTCACTGCGATCCGGGATTGGTATGAAATATAGGCCAAAGCCTTGAGTTCTTGAAAAACGGGGTATATAGACCCCCTCTTGTATTTTAACGAAAAAACAACGCATGAAGACTCCTCTTATCGGCCTCGATTTTAACGAGCTTACGGAAGCCCTTACGTCGCGCGGACTTGAAAAATTCCGCGCCAAGCAGGTATGGACGGCTCTTTATTTTTACGGCGCACGCGATTTTTCTTCGATGTCCGGCCTTGCAAAACCGGTGCGACAGGAATTGGCGGAGTATTTTACGCTCGACCGACCGTCCATATCGGCGGAACAGAAATCCGAGGACGGTACAGCCAAGTGGCTTCTTAAAATGGCGGACGGTAACGAGGTTGAATGCGTTCACATTCCGGAAGAGGATCGCGGGACGCTGTGCGTTTCTTCGCAGGTCGGATGCGCGATGATGTGCAAGTTTTGCCATACGGGCACGCAACGGCTTGTGCGTAATTTGACGGCGGGAGAGATCGTCGGCCAAGTCATGGCCGCGCGCGACGTGCTTGACGATTGGCCGAAGCCGGGCGCAAGGGATCCTAAAAACCCCGAAGCTCGCGCGATCACGAATATCGTGATGATGGGCATGGGCGAGCCTTTGAACAACTATGACAATGCCGCGAAGGCCATACGCATATTTATGGACGGCGAGGGGATTGGGATCGGCAAGCGGCGCATGACGCTTTCGACGTGCGGCGTCGTGCCGTTTATCAAGCGGTGCGGCGATGAACTCGGCGTCAATCTTGCGATCAGCCTTCATGCCGTTACAGACGAACTGCGCGATGTTCTTGTGCCGGTTAATCGCAAATATCCGATCAAGGAATTATTGCAAGCCTGCCGCGAGTACCCAGCCGCGAAAAATACGCGGCGCATTACATTCGAATATGTGATGTTGAAAGGCGTCAACGATAGTCTGGCGGACGCGCGGCAATTGGTTCGGTTATTGCGCGGCATTCCAGCCAAGATAAACCTTATTCCTTTTAACGCGTGGCCGGGCGCGCCTTTTGAGTGTCCTGACTTGGCCTCTATCGAAAAATTCGGCGATATTGTGAATGCTGCGGGTTATGCAAGTCCTATTCGCATGCCGCGCGGCAGGGATATCATGGCGGCGTGCGGACAGTTGAAATCAGAGAGCGTTAAGGCGCGTCGATGAATGCGCATGCGTGACGGCCACCGCCAGCGCGTCGGCAGCGTCGGCGGCAAGCTTTCCCGAGTTTGGCAAAAGGATGCCTATCATCGCTTGAATTTGTCCTTTTTCGGCGTGGCCGTTGCCGGTGACGGACTGCTTGATTCGATTTGCGGAATATTCGGCAACGCTCAGGCCGTTCTGCGCAAGGGCCAAAATTGCGCTGCCGCGCGCTTGGCCTAACAGCAACGCCGACCGCGCGTTTTTATTCATAAAAGTTTCTTCGATGGCGGCCTCGCCCGGCGCGTGGGCGCGGACGATGTCCGATATACCCTCGGCCAACGCCAACAGGCGCAAGGCCATCGGCATGTCTGCGTCGGGGTTTATCCTTCCCGCTGCAATAAAGGACAGCCGGTTGCCGTTTTGTGCGATGACGCCCCAGCCCGTGTGTCGAAGGCCGGGGTCGATACCGAGGATGATGCGAGGAAGGGTCATATTGCGAAAAATGACATATTTTAAAAATGAAATCCTCTAACAACGCGAATTTCGTTATCGACGACTTCGGCCAGGGCGACAGGAATGCCATCGTATTCAGCAAGGAACACACCCGTATTCTTGAAATTACAATGGGTTAGCGGGATCCTCTTTCCGGAACGAAGGCATTCGGCTTCCAATTCGGTCAAAACTAGGGGTTTTGAGTCTCCAAGTGCTGCTTTTAGTGGAAGTAATGCGGTAAAAACAGCATTTTTGGCGTTTAAACTCTCTAAATCTTCCATCGAAACGGCATTTTCGAGTGTGAAAGGGCCGACTTTTGTCCGTCTGAGGGCATTTACATAGCCAAAAGTGCCCAATTTCTCCGCGATATCGCGCGTAATCGACCGGACATAAAATCCCTTGCCGCATTTAACGCGAAAAGAAGCCGAGTCTTTATCAATGATTTCAAGTAGTTCAAGATTATCTACGCGGACTTCGCGCGCGGCAAGATCAACCGTTTTTCCTGCGCGTGCAAGGGCATAGGCGCGTTGTCCTTGAATCTGAATAGCGGAAAAGGTCGGAGGTTTCTGTAGGATGTTCCCTATAAATTCGTGGAGCAAGTCGCGAATTTGCGATTCAGTAGGTCGGATGTCGCTGCGCGAGACAATAGGGCCTTCGGCATCGTCCGTTGTTCGGGATTCTCCCCAGCGGATGCCGAATTCATATGTTTTTTCGCCGTCCATCGCAAAGGGAATCAGCTTGGTCGCTTCTCCGAACGCCAAGGGTAGAACGCCCGTTGCAAGAGGATCGAGCGTTCCGCCGTGTCCGACTTTTTTGCCGCCCATAAGCCTGCGCGCGCGGCCCAGCGCTTGGGTAGAGGTCAGGCCAAGCGGTTTGTCGAGAATCAGCCAGCCGTGTGGCATGGAGGGAGATTTTTGTTCAGACATGGTTTACTCCGCCCACCAGCTTTCCATCACATTTCCGTAAAGCGACATTGCATCTGGATGGCGTACGCGTGTCCACGAGGCGATAGCGTCGTATCCGACATAATACAAGGGGATAAAATAATGCCCTTGCAGTAAGGCTCGGTCGAGCGCGTGCGTGGAGGCGACGAGATCGTCGCGCGTTACGGCTTTTGAAAGCAGCGATGCAAGGTTATCGATGGCGGCGCTTTTAACGCCCGCATAGTTGCGACTTCCTTTTTGATCCGCTGCGGCAGACCCCCAAAAATAGATCTGCTCGTTTCCGGGGGACAAGGAGTTGCTCCACCGGTTGGCTGTGACATCGAAATCGAACGAGGCAAGGCGCGATTGATACTGAGCGCTATCGACGGTATGGACGCGCGCGTCGATGCCGAGGCGTTTAAGCGACGCCGCCCAGTTTAACGCAATTTTTTCCTCAATCGGGTCGCTAAGCATGACTTCGAATGCGACGGCCTCGCCCGAGGGGGCAAAAAGCCGGTCGTTTTTGACTTGATATCCGCCATGCCGAAGCATCTCTTCGGCTTTTAAGAGATTGGTCCGAAATTCCTCTTCGTTTTCCGCTTCGGGAAGAGTTGCCGGTGCCGTAAAAATTTCTTTTGGCAGTTTGCTTCGAAAAGCGTTCAGAATCTTTGTTTCTTTTTCGTCCGGCAGAGCGGGCGCTGCAAGATCTGAGTTTGGGAAATAGCTGTCCACCCGTTTAATTTGTCCGCGGAACAGGTTTTTGCGAATCCAATCGAAGTCGAAACTGTATTGAAGCGCCGCGCGTAGAATCGGATCGGAAAACGGCGCGCGACGAATATTGAAAATAAATCCGTAAGCCGGTTCAGTGCGGCGGTGTTCTAGCTTCTCAAGCCGCACGCGACCTTCGTTGACTGCCGGAAAATCATATGCCGTTGCCCACTTATTGGGGCTGGCCTCGCGTCTTAGGTCGTATTCCCCCGCCTTGAAAGCTTGCAGCGATATGTTGTCGTCGCGATAGCAATCGACTTGAATTCGGTCAAAATTATACAAGCCCCGCATGACAGGGCGATCTTTAGCCCAATAATCTACGTTCCGTGCATACGTTATCGACCGCCCGACATCGACAAAGGAAACGCTATATGGGCCGGAGCCAATAGGGGGGCGAAGCGAGGTTTCGTTAAATTTCCGGTCCTTCCAGTCGTGCTTCGGTATGATAGGCATCAGGCCCATAATGAGAGGCATTTCGCGGTCGATCGCGCCATTTTCATCCGGTTTGAACGTAAACCTGATGCGCGTTGGCGACAAAACTTCTGCTTTGGCAACTTTTTTATAATACGTGCGATGGTTCGGGCGTCCTTTGTCGCGCAGCGTTGTAAACGAAAATAAGATGTCATCGGCTGTGATCGGCGTATCGTCGGAAAAGCGCGCGGCTTTGTCGATATTGAAAACGATTCCGGACCTGTCGCTTGCAACTTCAACGGACTCGGCGATCAGGCCATAAAGCGTAAACGGTTCATCCCAGCCGCGCGCCATCAGGCTTTCGTATACAAGCGACATCGTTCCAGACCCGATGCCAAACGGCGTTTGTCCGCGCACGATGAAGGGATTGAGGCTGTCGAAGGTAGTCGTGACCCCGAGCTTTAAGGCTCCGCCTTTGGGTGCGGTCGGATTTGCGTAATTGAAATGAGAAAAATCTGCCGGATATTTCGGCTCACCCGTCATGGCCAGAGCGGGCTGCGGCTTGCCGTAGGTCGCCGCCTGCGTGACAGGGGAAAACAGCGCTAGCCCAAGCGTCAAAAAGCGCAAAAAGTATTTAGGCCATGATGACATTGTACAAGCTTGAAAAAAATTAGCTGCCGTTCAGGATAAAAGCTTTTTTATCCGAAATCGACCCACCTGCGTCGGTATTTATCCAAGGTCGCGGGCCGACGACGGCCCAAAAGCCAAGATCTGAACGCGCGAATCGCTGCTTCAAATGAAAGTCCGCGTTTCTCAAAACCCCAGAAAATCAACATCACGACAATGGCGAGGACAAAGGTCCAAAGGCGGGCGTGGACAAGAAAAAGAAACACCGACGCAGATGCGCGCGCATCGACGAAGAAAAATCGCGCGGGTTTCTGGGTGTTGCGCCAGTGAATGTCCATAGCGAGCTATTCTTTCCGTTCGCCGCTTTCTTGCCCTGCGGCGGTGACAAGAGCTGCGGCTGCAGCTTCTGCCCTGTCCGTGCCGTTCTCTTCGTCTTTCGAGGTAAACCCTTTTGTAAGAAGCAAATACGTGCGGCGGTCGATATCGCCTTTTTCAAAGGCTTTTTTCGCCGTTTCTTCCATCGGCTGGCCGTGCTCAAGCAAAAGCTTGCGCGTTTCAGCCGTCCAGCGTTCGACAGGAAGGTCGAGAAGAATTTCGCGCACTTTTTCGTCGAACACCAAGAATTCGCGCAAACCGATGCGTCCGCCGCTTGCCTTGGGAACGAGGGCTTGCGTCACGACCATGCGCATCGTTTCCATCAGCGCGTAAGCGCGCTCGGTGCGCTCGGCCGGCTCGAAGACGCTAATCATGCGTCGGATGGTTGCGGCGACGCCAATGGTATGAACGGTCGAAAACACAAGGTGGCCCGTTTGCCCGGCCTCGATGGCGGCCGAAACGGTTTCGCGGTCGCGCGATTCGCCCACCAGAATCACATTCGGCTTGCGGCGCAGGGCGTTACGGATGCCCGCAGCAAAAGAGGGAAGGTGGCGCGGAATTTCCGACTGGCCGACGAGGGATCGCGGGCCGACAACGTCGTCGTATACGTATTCAATCGGTGCTTCGTAGGTCAGCATTTTGCCGCATCCAGTCTCGCGCTCGATCAGCATGCGACACCCGGCGGCAAGAAGGGTCGTTTTGCCGCTTCCCGTTGGTCCCGTCACAAGGATCAAGCCTTGACGCGGCGACCAGTTGTCGATGATTTGCTGCTCGATACCCAAATCGAGCATCGTCGGCGGCAGGTTTGGCAGGGTACGCATCGTGATCTGAACCGAATCGCGCGCGCGGCTTAAAATAGCTGTAATGTTAACGCGGAAACGGCGACGCGTGTTTCTGTCGGGGCGGACTTCGAAAGATAGGTCGAGATCGTTCCCAGAGGCCAGTTTGGCCAAAGCGTCCGTTCCGTAGATTTTGCTCAGGATGTTTGCCATGTCGGCGCTGTCGAGCCACCGCCGCGTGATTGGAAACAGGATGCCATCGACTTCGATGTAAACCGGTCTGTCGGTTTGCAACGTCGTATCGCTCGCGCCCTGATTAACACACCAAAGAAGAAGGTCGTCGACGTGCTCTTCATTAATGCGCATCGGTTCGTTCGGCCAAGTGCCGATTTTCTTTTCGAGCTGGGCAGCTTTTTCTGTTAGCGATCCGCCGGTGTCCATGAAGTACTCCTTGAAATAAGCGCCGATTGTCCGGTAATTGTAACGCCCCGATCGCCGACGCGCATTTCCTTTCCGCCGCCTGTTATGCCGCGATCATCGGCCAATGTATAGGGCGGGGAAATCATTCCCTGAGCTAACAATTCGCGATATCTGATCATCCCCGAAAAGTCGTTCGTCATACGGTCAATGTCGGACTCGAAAATCTCGTCGGCTTGTTTGATGCCTTCGTTCCAGCCCTCTTGGACGTAAGCTGTCCAGGCTTCCTGTTCAAACTCTTCTTTTGGCAGCAATATGGAGGCGGGAGGATCGACGCGGCCCCAATCGCGCTCAAGATAAAGGCGCCAGTTGCGTGCAGCCGTCACAATTCGCGCACCGCGGTTGATCCGATAAACGCGGTCCGCCACGGCGGCCGCTTGCCCGCCCGAGCTTACAAGAACGGCTTTTTGCGCTTGAGAAACAACAGGCGGCTCGACCAAAAGCCCTGAGGCCGCCGGAATCAATAGTCGAGAAAAATCAAAAGCTTTTGATATGCTTGCTTCGTATTCTGCAAGTCTGCGTTGAATTTCGTATGTGCGCGCGGCAAGGCCGCCACGCGCGCCATAAGACAAAGCCGCTTCACGCAGCGCATCGGCCCTTATTTGTAGGCCAAGATCTGTTGCCCGGGCCTCTTTCTCGTCGTCGTCTGGCGCTGTTCGTGCGATAAGGTCGTCTAAAACAGGAGGCGGCGGGGAAACAAAGGTGTCCTTGTCGGCCAAAGAGAGCGAATCGATTCCAATCGCTTCCTCTCGCGAGCTGCTAAGGTTGGAAACGTCCGCACAGGCAAAGGAAATAGGTGTCGAGGATCCCCAAAAGGCAAAAAAACACGCAAAAAAGAGGCTATTAAGGCGCATATTTTTAATGGGACTGGTCTGAAGCGGCATAGCGCACCTCAACGGACCCATCGTTCTGGTCGACGATAACGTCGGCTTTAGATCCAGCTTGCAGCCCGATATCCCTCAGAACGTAAAAAATCGGTTGTTGGAAAACGTCGACATTGACGATGATCGGAACGCCCGGATCCCGTCCCAAGGCCCGGAAGCGCATACCTGCCCGTTCGGCTAAGACGCGCGCAACCTGATCGATAGGTCCCGACCACCGCAGCGAAATCGGCTGCATAAGCGGCGACGCTTGATTGACGGTCGCGTTGCGCAAGGGCGCGACGGTTGGATTCCTTTGTTGATCGATATGGGCAATAGTATCCAGAGCCTTGGAAGCTTTTTCAGCAGCTTGGGCCAATTTCATGGAAACGATGTCCGGCTCCGTCGCCAAATGATCCGGGGTGTCCCAAGAACACCCGGCCAGCAGGAGAGCGGCAACGGAGATTCCGATAATCTTTCTGCCTGGAGACATCTTTTTTGCCTGACTGATTCGCGTCTTCTTTAATATCTTACCCTTGGATTCTGTTCAATAGACCTATTTTTTAAATTATGGATTCGGAAGCGAAATATTCGGGCTGTTGCCGAGAAAAGCCACGAGCTGATTCGAAATCGATAATCAACGCTTTTCGAAAGAAACCGCACAAATGTTGCGATAACAGACTATGACGCGTTTTATTTGAACTTAAGGTGATGAAGAGCAAGTCCTGCCAAACAGCCACCGATGAAAAAAGTTACGATCCCTGTAAACAAATGCCAAGCCATGAGAAGAAAAAAAGAATCAATAAAAATTAAGCTGGCGCCAATGCCGTAAATGATCGTTGCGGGCGGCAAATCCTGAGGCTTGTCTAGGCGAGAGCTTTGGTTTTTTTTTGCAGGGACGTTGCTTGATCGGGTCGTGGCCTTCGAGAGATTGCGCCCGGTCGTTTTCCCTTTAACGGTTGGGGGCATGATTCTTTGAAGCCAATTTCCCATAATTTTCCCTATCGCTGCGCGTAACGAGAGGAAGAATAGAGAGGAACATCGTGTTTGACCAGTCCCTTGCGTTCCATAACGGAGATGACCTTGGTCGCATAAGGATAGCCGAATCGGGGAGTTGCGGAGTGATAGGCGGCGATGGCCTTCCATAAATTGCCGGTTTCGTTAAGTTTTTGACGCAATATCCATGCGGCAACGTGAACGTTGACGCATCCGTCGTCGCGCACCCATGCGCGCGCGGTGTGTGTGTTTACTTTCCATATTTTTTGAAGCTGCGGGATCCAGCGCGTGTTGACCTGCATGGGCCCGAGATCGTAAGTGCCGTTAAAATTGGGCCCGACTTCCTGACCGATTCGACCGCCTTCGACATGCATAATCCCGATCATGACCGCAGGCGGAACCTGATAGGTGTTGGAGGCCAGCAGAATGCATGATGCAAAGGCTTGGGCGGTCAGGGACATCACCATCCTCCGGCGTCGAGCATGGCTGTTTCGGGAAGCTCGAAATAAGCCGCGAGCGTCGCGAGCATAGCCATGCGTTGGTTAAATGCTTGCCAAACCTGCTGCATGGGAATGATTTGGCCGTGTTCCGCAAAATAAGCCGACCGTTCTTCGGCGGGCATATACAAAAGGCGGTCCGCTTCGGAAAAATGAGCCTCCATGTAAACCTGACCTTCCGCTTTCAGAACTTGCCAGGCAAGAAGGCGCCATTCTTCGGGCGTCGCGCCGGGGTGGGCCAAGGTGCGCGTAATTTGATCGGCGGTTTTTATCAGTTTTTCCGCGACTTCTGCCAACAGGGCGTGTTCGGACCGGCCAAAAGAGTATTGGGCGATAGCGCCGACAACGGGGACCATCGCTTCGAGCATTTTTGCCCGGAATGTTGCCACAGTGTTCGGGACGGTTTCCTGTTCTGCGGGAAAAAGCGCCTTGAACTTGTCTTGCAAGGAAGCGGTGACCTCTGCAATTTTAGTTGCTTCTTCCTCGCTCATCACGCGCCCACACATTCTGTATGACGCGCCAATGGCTTGTGCCGACGCGCTGGCGGCGGCCCAACGCACCCATGCATCGACAGGCGCATCGCTTGCGCCGGCTTGTGCCGCGATTTTTTGACTAAGCATGATTGTGCTGTCGACAAGAGCGCCCAGCGCTTCGAGGTTCAGGCCGTCGGGCTTTTCTTCCTTGTTATGATACTCGCAAGTCGCTTGAAGCAAAGGTAGCCCCAACTGACGGAAAGTCGCAATCAACGATTGCATCCGCGACTTGTCAGATTGTTCACTCATCCTTGATCCCCCTAAAGGCAAACGCTCGGCTTCCGACAGCTGTTACCGAAGGCCATTGAATGTTTCTTATCCATCAGTATCCCCAGCGGAAATATGATAATTGCATTGAAGTGTTAGCAAAAAATGAAAACAAAGGGGTGTTACCCCCCTTGTTTTAGTCGCTTGTGATCGTTGTCATGATTCCTGATGCGGGCACGAAGTTCTCGATGCTGCGACGGTCGGGAATGCTCATGGACGTCGTCATGATTTGGCGTTCCATAAGAAGGGATTGCTCAAATCTTTCTTGATCGGCCAAGGCTTGTGCATAAAGGACCTCCCTCGTTGCGACGCCCAGCGTGTTCAGGTAGGAAATATACTCAGGCTTATCAAGTCGATACGCCATATCCGCTCTGGCTTGCAGCGCGCTTCGGCCTTGGGATTGGCACAATTGATTTTCTGAGTAATCGATGATGTGAAGGCGCTGAAAGTCGTTTTGGCAGCGGGCGGCCTGAGCGTTGTGCCGTTCTTGAAAGGCCTTATTGGATGATCCACCCGGGTACTGCACGCGTTCTTCAAAAAAATGCCAGCAATTGGCTACTGTTTTCCCATCGATTGTTTCGCGCCAGACCTTTTCGATCAGAAGATGAAAGGCAGTGTACGGGTCGGTTTTATGCGGGAGCTTCTTGATGGGATCGGCTTCAGGATAGGCTTTAAACGCTAAATTCTGGCAAAAACCCGCAGCGGCATATATGGGGAAATAGCCGGACGGAAAACCAGATGGTGCTTTTTTATTTGCCGTCGATACGGGGTATTTAAATCGGACATACATCGAGCCGTTGATTGCTGTCGGCATTTGCATGTCGATCGGGGCAAGATATTGGAAGGGTCCAATCAGGTATTCCAGCGAACGGTCCGCACGCTGATAGGCGAGTTGCTCCGAGGAAGGGTTCGGGCATCTCATCGACGCCGTATCGCCGTTTATCGTGCCTTCCGGGGAGTAACTGTCCGTCGGATTGAAGCCGTTCATACAGCGAAAAGTTTCCGAGCTTATGAATTCGTCTTCGAGGCTGCCCGGCACTTTTCCTTCGCTGTCGAAAGAATTGTTCGGGAATTTAGGATAGGCTGTCACGACGCGCGCGTTTTGCATAGCGGCCGTCGCCATTTTTTGAATGTCCGACAACATGACGCTTCCCGTATGGGGCAGCAGAGCGCCGTAAGAACTTCCGTCGGTCGGAGACGCGCCCGAGGAAGAATACAGGCCCGAGGGATAATCCGCAAAACGCGTAATTGCCGAAGTTCCCGCCCCGCTGAAACCCAAGAGGGCGTTTTGCAAAAGCGAATCGGCATTATAGGTAACCGTGTCGTAAAGAATAACATTTCCCGGAATGTTGGGCCTGTTTGCCGAATTATCCGTCGAATAGCCCGTTGAATTCATGCCCATATCGTTTGAGACGGAACCTTGTATAGCCTGAATCACATTTCGATACGGGGTCGCCGGATTCCCGCCGCTGAGAAGATAGTTTGTGTTGTATGTCGCATCGCCCGGGCGGTACCCCGTAATCGCGCGATGGACATAGTTCAGCCATTCGATGATGGTGGATAATTGCCCGATTTGAGTCTCTTGAAGGTCCGTTTGCGCTATGTCCGCATGTGCGGCGTGTTGCGGGATCGAAATGCCGGCGACGGCGGTTAACAGCAAGGCAACGCTGGCAAGTTTGCTCTTTATCTGCATACACTTCTCCTGCGCGAAGAAAAACATAACGACCGGATATTCAAGGTCCACGACTCCCAAAAACCAGTTTTTGGAGAATCTTTTATGCTAACGGGCGACGGATATGATTCTATCTGCGGAAAAGTTACCCGACGCTTAATATGTAACTGAGGGGGCGTTCATTTTTCATATTGCTCTGGTTGCCAAAGAATACTCGGGTACCGAATCGGTTATCTGCCTAGGATATTGTCGTAAATGACATTCCTTTTTTGTGTCGGGCTTTGGAATGAATGCAAGAAGGCGCGGCACTGTTTGCGCTAACGTGTTGTATAAGAAGAAAAATCATCATCCATTCGGATTGCCTCCAAAGCGGACGCTGATAGTAAATTTTGTGCGGAGAAGATGGAAACTTTTTCTTGTCAAGAAGATTTTTTTAGATTACGCTACTCAAATAGGGTATTTGGGTGATTCTGGCTGTTTCGTGCGAAAATTATTTTAACCGAGGACCTTACGATGGCTGAGGTAGCAGCAGTCGGCTTGTCTTTTGGCGCATCTTTGGGCGCGGGCGTTTCTGCGACTTCGTCTTCGGCGGATGGGGCTTCGTCTTTGTCTGTTTCGGCGCTTCCCGTTCGCAACCCTCGAATCGTTCAAGATCCTGCGGTGGGATTTATTACGCAGTATACGAACGCGGCTGGCGATCAGGTTCTTGCGCAGGCACCTTCTGCGATCGCTGTCGCTTATCTTCGCCAAGGTCTTTCCGCCAGCGGCATGCCGAAAGACAGGCCCGAAGTTCCCGTATCAACGACGGTCTGACGCTCCGTTTCATTTTTACGGATGTGTCGCGCGTGCGCTTATGTTTTTTCCAGTCTATTTATCGTTTGGGGGAGCAAGGCTCTGTTTGGTCGGCGGCGTTGCGACCTGACTTAGCGCGCCACCTTGCTCGGTCATAAATTTCAGCTGCTTTGTCAGTCCAAGCGCGCGGATGGCTTCTTGAAGCGCCGTCAAAGTTTGGCGATCGCTTTCGATGGCGTCAAGTTGTTGTTTTTTATAGCTCTCGAGTGCGGCGCAGGCTTCCGCATCTTCTTTCGATTTTGGTATTGGCTTCGGTGCGGTTTGTGCGCGACGCCTTAGAGCCTCGTGGCCTTTTTTTACCGACGATTCGCGTTGCACGCTTGGCGCGGGCGCGATGTTTGGGGAAGGCAGGAACGATTTCCTGATTTTTAGGGGGGGCGCGTCGTTCTCGTCGTCCTGTTCCGCGTTCGCTTGCAATGAGAATTTTTCCAACGGTGTTTTCCAGTTTTTATCGGACAGCCGTTTGGCTTCAAAATCCTCGAAGTCCTTAATCTTTTTTTCTTCGGTCGAATCGACGCGCACAAGCAGGCCCTTGTTCATGCCCGGCATCAAAGGCGTATGAAAATCTTGCAACGCGGAAGCATCGGCATTTTCGGTTTCTGCCGCTTCAGACAGCGGTGGTTCGGGCAAATTTTCGGTCGTTTGCGGCTGGACAGCCGGTATTTCTTTAGCTTGCGGTTCCTGCGGGCGACGTTTCTGATTTATGTCATAGCTTTCGGAGGACATCCATTGGCTGTTATCGATGTCGAACAAATCGTTGGCGATGGTTTGCGCAAGGGCGGAACTGAAAGGGCACAAGAAACCCTCGACCAGCGTAAGTAAAAATACGCTTGGCCCAAAAACGTTACGCGTCGCAAATTTTTTGCGCACAAAACCCATCCCAAAAGCCGATGTTGATTCGGGCTACCGTACGCCTATAAAACTAATAAAACATCAACGCTTGGACTTAGGCCTTGATGGCTTTCGTCAATATGGCGCTAAGTCTTTCGCCAAAAGCGGCGGTGTCTACTAGCGTGTCGCCGTCTAAAAGCCGGGCTTGGTCGAACAGAAGCCAAACGACATCCTTAAGGTTATCGGAAGCGCCGGGGTCTTTTGCGCGCGCCGCCATGTCCGCTATCAGCGGGTGCTTGGCGTTAATTTCGAAGATTCGCTTGCTTGGTGTGCGGATTTGGTTGTGCTGCTTTAAAAACCGCTCAAGATGGATATCGAGGTCGCCATCGTCCGCCGTCAGGCATGCTGGGCTTGAAATAAGCCTGTCCGATGCCTTGACGTCCTTGACTGCGTCGCCCAGAGTCAACTTGAACAGAGCGATTAAGGTATCCGTGTTTTCCGCGGGCGAAGTCTCTTCTCTCTTTTCGCTTTCCCTAGGTTCGATCTTTGCCAGATCTTCGCCTGCCCGCGTGACAGACTTAAAGGCCTTGCCTTTGTATTCGCTTAAAGCGCCCGGCCAGAAATCGTCGACAGGCTCGGTCAGCAAAAGGACCTCGACGCCGCGGGATTTGAAGCCTTCGAGGTGCGGATTGCGCTTCAGTTTCTCTGCGTTCTCTCCGCAAATATAGAAAATCGTGTTCTGGCCTTCCTTCATGCGCGCAACGTAGTCGGACAACGATACGAGGGCGTCGGATTCCGTCGAACGGCAACGCACAAGTTCGCAAAGCGAGGGGCGGTGGTCTATATCTTCGTAGAGGCCCTCTTTTAAGACCGCGCCAAAGTTTTCCCACACGTCGGCATATTTTTCGGGATTATCCGTAGCAAACTTCTTTAACTCGGACAAAACGCGGTTGGTGATTCCCTGCCGGATCTTTGCGAGCATAGGATTGTTTTGCAGCATTTCGCGGCTGACGTTCAGCGGTAGGTCTTCGCTGTCCACAACGCCGCGAAGAAAACGCAGCCATGGTGGCACGAGGCCCTCGGCATGGTCCGTGATGAATACGCGTTTGACGTAAAGCTTGATTCCATGCGCGCGTTTGGGATCGAACAAATCAAAGGGGCGTGAGCTTGGCACATACAAAAGGCCCGTGTATTCAATGATGCCTTCGGCGCGCCAGTGCATCGTTAGAGCTTCCATATCAAAAGCATGCGCGACATGGTGGTAAAATTCGCGATATTGGTCCTCCGTAATTTCGCTTTTGGGGCGCAGCCACAGGGCGCTGGCGCGGTTGGCGGGTTTGTCTTCGCCGTTCAAAATGACGGGGATTGAGATATGATCGGAATACTTTTCGATAATCGACCGAAGCTTATCGGCGGAAAGAAAATCGTTTTCGCCCTGTTTAAGATAGACGACGACTTCGGTTCCCGTTTCGGCCTTGGATGCTTCCTCGATAGAGAAATCGCCGCGACCGTCCGATTCCCAAGTCCAGCTTTCATCGGCTCCCGCTTTGCGCGAGGTGACCTCAACGGCTTGCGCGACCATGAAGGCGGAATAAAAACCGACGCCGAACTGGCCAATTTGCGCCAAGTCGGCCTTTTTGTCCGTAACCTGTTCGAGGAACGCGGACGTGCCCGACCGGGCGATGGTTCCCAAATTTTCGATAAGCTCATCGCGGGTCATGCCGATGCCGTTATCGGCAACGGTAATGGTTCGTGCTTTTTGATCGACCGTGACGGTAATTTTAAAATCGGGATCCCCGGACATAAGTTCGGGCCGGGTGATGGCTTCGTATCGCAATTTGTCGCAGGCATCCGACCCGTTCGAAATCAGCTCGCGCAAAAAGACTTCTTTTTCGCTGTAAAGGGAATGAACGACAATATCGAGCAACCGGCTCACTTCGGCTCGGAAATGCATTTGTTCTGCGGTCATTGGGGGGCCTTGGAGGAAAATGAGGTTAACGCCAGCAGAATATGGGGGTTTGTTTGTCTTTTGCCAAGATGCGAATAGATGTTTATTTAATGGAAAAGACAGGCTATATGGACTCGCTTCGGAGGCAAATACGGTAAAAATATGCCGTATCGGATTCCGTTGCCCACAAGAAAGGGCAAAGCGAAAGAAAGGGCGGCCATTCGCTTGCGTGTTAATGCGAGCGCTCCTTGCCTTAACCACAGGGCAAAACGGTCGGAAAATTTTGGAATGCGGAAGGGTGGCCGAGTGGTTGAAGGCGCTCGCCTGGAAAGCGGGTATACGGTCAAAAGTCGTATCGTGGGTTCGAATCCCATCCCTTCCGCCATTT
>CAYVBP010000044.1:0-8284 GCA_964449155.1 uncultured Rhodospirillaceae bacterium
AGCGGGGATGACGGGAGGGAAGCGGGGATGACGGGAGGGAAGCGGGGATGACGGGAGGGAAGCGGGGATGACGGGGAGAAACGGGGATGACGAGGATGGATCGGTTTGTAAGGCCGTTATTATTTGCCGTTTTTTCTTTATTTCGCCTTATTTTTCATTCATTTTGCAAAGATGAAAAAACTTCTCCTTTCTCTTGTCTTTGTTTTTGCCTTTCTGGCTGCGCCGCATCGCGTCGGCGCCGTTGAAGCCGCTGCGTTGACCGCGCGCGATAAGGCGGATTTGGCTCGGTTCGAGACTTATTTGAACAATCTTAAAAACGTCTCGGCCGATTTTCTTCAGGTCGATGACGCGGGCGGCATGATGCGCGGGCAAATCGCTATTTCGCGACCGGGACGGATGCGCGTGACTTATGATCCGCCCAGCAAAGACTTCATTATAGCCGACGGAAGCTCCGTTCATATCTGGAACGACGATCTTCAGGCTCAGACTAACGTCGATCAGGACAGCAGCCTTGCCGAGTTCATTTTGCGCGACCCCGTCAAGTTAGGCGGCAGCGTGGTCGTCACGAAACTTACAAGGTCTCCGGCAAAAATCGAGGTGACGCTTGTCGAAGCTGAGGATCCGGGCGCGGGAAGCCTGACGCTCGTGTTCGAGGATCGACCGTTGAAACTGCGCCAATGGAAGGTTCTCGATCCTCAGGGACGGTTGACGGGCGTTAATCTTGAGAACATGAGCAATGAGGCCGTTTTTCCGGACTCGCTGTTCGTCTTTACGCCGCCGAATTTCGGAAAAAGGTCGTAAGCATCCTGAACCGTCGTTATGTTTTCCACACCGCCTTATACTAAGCGACCAATGAATGCGGCCCCTTCGTTGGACTTCACTCGCTCTGCGGTACGCTTATATCTTATTGAACCACCTGTATCCCTTCGCCACGCTCCCCGCAACCGCTCGTGACCCACGCGAGTCACTTCATTCGACGATTGGTATTATTCGGCATTCTTATACCTATCCCGAATCAAAGCGAAGCAAAGGGGACACAATAAAAATGCCTAAACTACGGTGCTCCGTTTCGCACTGCCTTTTTCTGCATTTTTATTGTGTCCCCCCCCTATCCTGGGGCACTGCTGGAGAAAACGGGATCTTATCCAAGCGTTTTTGCGGACGGCTTGACTTCGTTTAATACGTCAAGGGGACGCTCCGGCACGGCTTCGACAGGGATGCCGTGAGAGAACTTCACGTAGTACGAACCTTCAACGCCGTTGATTTTGGCATCGACGCCTACGGGCATTCCGTCCATGTGGGGGTTCCCGCCTGCGCTTCCGGCCTGCCACATTCTGTAGTTGTCAGAAGACCATGTGCCTTTGGCGACCTCTTGGTTGACTTGAACGTCCAAGCCTTTTGGATCGAAGAACGAGCCGTCGCGAGATGCCACAGCTTGAGACACGTATGAACCACCGTCCGTCGTCGAATGAATGGCGTTGCTCGCGACGTGTTCTGACACGTCTGCGGTTTGAGTGGCTGCGCTCAACGCGATCGCGTCGTTGAGCCATCCGCCGACGAAATGACCGGCGACGGAGCCAAGCGCGGCGCCAGCGATAAAGGACAAAGCACTGCCCGCCATCGTTTTATTGTATCTCGAGATCCGGCCCCACTTGCCAACCAAAGGAACCATTTCATTTCTCTTGTCTTCAGGCAGCGCCATCGCTTTGCGATGCGCTCTCCAAAGGCCAACGCCGACAATACCTGCCGTAACGGCCAAAACTCCGACGGGACCGAACATCGCCGCAGCGCCGGCCCTAAGCGCGGTTTTTCCGACAAAGCCAGCTGCGCCGCCAAGGACGAAATCACGCAAAGACGTCCGTTCGCGGCCCGGGTTGGCCGTAATATCGAAATCGCGGCCCTGCCCTTTACTCTCCTTCTTGGGAAGCGTCACTGAGGTCTTCGATGCCTGAGATATGGCCTGAAGCATTTTTGCGCTCGCAGCAACTTTCGAATCGTAAGGAACGATGGCTGTTACCGCGTTCGCCGACGTCTTTTCTTCCTTCTTGAAATGTTCATTAAGCGTTGCGCCCGGCATGATGTCGGTCGCGGCTCTCTCAAAGCCGTTATAGACGCCAATCGCAGCTCTTTTTGTCACATACCATGCCTTTTTACATGAATACGACAGCGCCGAAGCCAGCTTTCCAAACAGGCCTTTGCGCGCGGCACGAGCTTCTTGGCGACTTACGGTTTTTTCCTTTTGCGCCAAAACATTGTTTTTCTGACGGATGTTTTTGTAATATTCAAGGCTGAAATCTTTCTCTAGTTTCATTTGGCCTTGAGCATAGTAATGTTCTACTTGAGACTTGATCTTTTTGAGTTCTTCTTTGACTTCTTCTCCTGAAAGATTCTTTTGGTTCAAGTCGCGGATCAGTTCTTTTCTATAGTCATCGGCTTTCTTTTTAAGGCCTTCAAGCGCCGTTTCTTTACGCGTCATGATGTCACCCATGACGTCTTGCGTTGCAGCGCTTTTCGTCTTACGGCGCGCGACAGTCGGAACGCGGACCGCTGAGGATGAAGATGTTTTCTTGACTGCGCCCCCCAAGCTGGAAAGAAAGTCGCCGGAATATGTCGGTGCGGAGTTCCGTAATTTCTCCAAACGTTCGGCTTGTCTGGCGCTAACAATGCTCGTCGCTGTCTGGCGCTTGGACATGACGAGAGGCTTGAGATCGCTTTTACGGCCAATCCCTAAAGTCCTTTTCGACCATGTAGGATCGTTGATTGCCAACCAGAAAGTTTTTTTTGCATTGGCTATGCGTTCTTTTTCGGCGACACCTAGCAACTGGAATTCTTTTTCAAGAATTCGCGCATATTGAGCTTCTTCTTTTTTTTGGCCTTGTTCTTGATGTTGTTTTTGTTTGCCTTCAAAATCTTGAAGTTTTTGTTTGTATGTTTCCAACAGCCTTTGTCTTTCCTGCTTGTATTCTTCGTTTGTGATCTTTTCTATATATTTTTCATTGCTGTTTATGAGATTTCTATATTTTTCTACCGCATTGGCCAGTTCAATTTCGTCTTGTTGGAACTGTTCCCGAACTTTGACAGTCTCTGGGTCATTGCTAAATTTTTCGGCCGCACTATTTTGCGCCGTCCTATTGTTTCGTCCCGAAAAACGGTTTCCAAATCGTGACAGATACGCTCTGGCCAGTTCGGATGAGCTTTCTATGATTCCAGGAACGGACGCCTCTTTAAAATTCGTGCTTCCGGTATTGGCCGTGTTTTCAGCGCTCATATACTTTCTCCTAAAAATTAGTGCTCGCCACGTAATACAGTCACAGGTTCGCCTTGATCTTTTATCATTTAGGGCTATCTGTTTTCCATTATTTTTTTACTTTCATCCTACGTTTTTGTTATTACCCCAACGGCGCGATGCTCTGTCTGTTGGGCGGATGAAGGAAGGTTTTAGCGCGAATATGGTTTTTTACTGAAAATTCAACAGGTAAAGACTGAGACAAGAATGACGGATTTATTATTTAGAACAACCAAAATAAACAAAACGCCGCCCGCCGGGCTTTGCCGGGGACGGCGTTGTTTTGGTTAATTTTGCCTACGCAAATATTTTCGTATAGGCTTCAAGCAATGCTTTCAGCTTTTCTTCCGTTTCAGGCTTGATCTGCTTGTCGGTGCGGATCGCATCCAAAATCGACGATCCGGAACCGTGCAGTTCGCGCAGCAGACCGGCTTCGTAACGCTGGATGTCTTCGACCTTGATTTTGTCGAGATATCCCTTCACGCCGGAGAAAATGACGCAGACTTGATCTTCGACCGGGAGCGGCGAGAACTGGGGTTGTTTGAGCAACTCCGTCAGGCGACGACCGCGTTCGAGCAGCTTGCGCGTCGTGGCGTCGAGGTCCGAGGCGAATTGCGAGAAAGCTTCCATTTCGCGGAATTGCGCGAGTTCGAGCTTGATCGATCCCGCGACTTGCTTCATCGCCTTGATTTGCGCGGCGGAGCCGACGCGGCTGACCGAGATACCGACGTTAATGGCCGGACGCACGCCTTTATAGAACAGGCCCGTTTCCAAGAAAATCTGGCCGTCGGTGATCGAAATCACGTTCGTCGGAATGTAGGCCGAGACGTCGCCCGCTTGCGTTTCGATGATCGGCAGCGCCGTCAGCGATCCGCCGCCGTGCTTGTCGTTCATTTTTGCCGCGCGTTCCAATAGACGCGAGTGCAGATAAAACACGTCGCCCGGATACGCTTCGCGGCCCGGCGGGCGACGCAGCAAGAGCGACATTTGGCGATATGCGACCGCTTGCTTCGACAGATCGTCGTAAACGATCAGCGCGTGCATGCCGTTGTCGCGGAAGTATTCGCCCATCGCGCAGCCCGTGTACGGCGCAATAAATTGCAACGGTGCCGGTTCAGACGCGCTGGCCGCGACGACGATGGAGTATTTCATCGCGCCCGCTTCTTCGAGCGTCTTGACGATCTGCGCGACCGTCGAGCGCTTTTGGCCTACGGCGACATAAATGCAGTACAGCTTCTTCGTTTCGTCGCCCGATTGATAGGCTTGCTTCTGGTTGATGAAGGTGTCGATGGCGATGGCCGTCTTGCCCGTTTGGCGGTCGCCGATGATGAGTTCGCGTTGGCCGCGACCGATAGGAACAAGCGCGTCGAGCGCCTTGAGGCCCGTTTGCATCGGTTCGGACACCGATTTACGCGGAATGATGCCGGGAGCTTTCACTTCGACGCGAGACATCTTGACGTTCTTGAGGGGGCCTTTGCCGTCGATGGGGTTGCCGAGGCCGTCGACCACGCGGCCAAGCAGGCCTTTGCCGACCGGAACTTCGACGATAGCGCCCGTGCGCTTGACCGTGTCGCCTTCGCGAATGTTTCTGTCATCGCCGAAGACCACGACGCCGACGTTGTCTTCTTCGAGGTTCAGGGCCATGCCCTTAACGCCGTTCGAGAACTCGACCATTTCGCCCGCGCGGACGTCATTGAGGCCGTAGACACGCGCGACGCCGTCACCGATTGACAGGACTTGCCCGACTTCCGTGACTTCTGTGGCCGCACCGAATCCGGCGATCTGCTGCTTCAGGACCGATGAAATTTCAGAAACATGAATATCCATACCTGACGTCTCCTTGCTTTCTGTGTGTCTTTGGCGCGTTTTACGCCGCGACGCTTGTTTTCCTTAGTGTGTTTTCCAACTTGTCGAGCCTTGTTTTTACCGAAGCGTCGATGAATTTCGATCCGATCTTGACCGTCATGCCGCCGATGATCGACGGGTCCTCGGTCAGAACGAGCCGGACGTCGCCGCCCACGATCTGCGATAGCTGCGCGGCCAATCTTTCGCTTTGGGCCTTGCCCAAGGGGCGCGCCGTACGCACATCGGCATGAAATTCGCCATGCCATTTGCTCGTTTCGTCGACAAAGTCCCTGATAAGGACCGGCAAGAGCTTGAGCCTACGATTTTGCGCGACGACTTTTAAGAAATTGGCCGTCAGTTTATGAAGCTCGGCGAGCCGGATGACTTGATCGACCGATGCCGACACGAATTCAACGCTGAAACACGGGTTTGTCGCCACTGCGCGCCATTCGGAACTTTCGTTCCATAGGCCTTGAAGTTTCTGCATGTCCGACAATACCGCGTCGATGACGCCGTCTTGCTTGGCTAGCGCAAACAACGCGCCGATGTATCGATCCGCGAGAAGAGCGCTCTCGCCTGCTACGGGAAGGGTAGATTCTGTCACGTGATTGACCTGAAAAAGGTTAAGATTCTCATGTGCCGCGCATCAGATAGCAAAGCCTTTTACCGGATGCAACTAGAGTCGTACGGTTTTTCCTGATTCGTTCTCTTGCGCATCCGTAAAATCCTTTTTGCGGGCATGATCGTGGGAAAATTACCCAAGATTAACGCTTTAATAGTATCTTTCCCCTACGTTGGCCGGTCAGAGCTTGCTTGTAGGTTATGGCTATCCATAATATAACTACCTTGCTCAAGGGCGTCATCCCCGCGAAGGCGGGGATCCAGTTGGAATCGCCGCGATGACAAGCCGTTCCGGCATTTCTTCGGACGCTCAAACTGGATCCCCGCCTTCGCGGGGATGACGTTAGAACTGAAGATACGTCGTTGAAACCAATTTAAAGGTTCGTTCATGATCGAGTTGGATTATCAGACATTGGATGCCGCCGCGACGCAGAAGTTTCTTAGCGATATCGCGACCGACGTTGCGCCGATTAAGTTTCCCGAGGGGAAAACGACCGTGCAGCGCGCGGCCCTGCCCTTTTATGACGAATTCGCCCTTTATGCGGTTTCGGATACGACCCTGCCCCAGCCCAATACGCGCTATATGCTTTATAAGCCGGGCGACGTCAGTTTGATGAACTGGACGAATGAGCCGATTTACAGCGTTAATGAACGCGCGCCAATCAAGATCGACCGTAAGACGTGCTTGCCGTATGCGCGGTTTTTCTTTCATTTCGTTCGGGGACAGCTGGGGCGGTTCGTCGTTGTCGAAAAACCCGAGGAAGTCGTTTGGCTGGCTATCGCCAACGCGGAAGAAAAGGCCGAGGTCAATAAGCGGTTGATGCCGATTACGTATAAGGGCATCGGGCGCGATAATCTGATTACGCTTACGGCCACGGTCGTGTTTAAGAACGCGCTGTTTAAAACCGACATCAAGATCGCGCCGTTTGAGATGGACGTGTTTGATCCTGAGATCAAAGCGCCAGAGCATTTTTCGATTGGGCAGATGAAGCTGACAAACGAGGAGTTGCTGCTGGAAGATTTGAATGTGCCGATCGATGCGCCACCGGGGGAATTCGGGTAATCGAACGGCTTAGTCTGGGGATAAAATGACCCCTTCGGCCCGCATTCAAGCTACGCTTGAAATTTTGGAACAGATTGCAGGAACGCCTCGGCCTGCCGACGCGCTTGTGAGCGCTTATTTCAGAAACCGCAGATATATCGGAAGCAAGGATCGCGCGGATATTTCGGCTCGGCTTTATGCGGTCATGCGGCATTGGGGGAGATTGGGGTGGTGGATTGAACGGACTCTTATGCCGCGCGGACAGGCGGCTCTGGATTCCCGCCTTCGCCTGCTTGCTTGGCTCGCGTTGGGAGAGGGACATGATTTTAAAAGCATCGATGCGTTGTTTTGCGGGGGGAAATATGGGCCTTCGCCGCTGAGCGACGATGAACGCGCGATGCTGAAGGGACTTCGGGGACATACCGTGGAGCATCCCGATATGCCTGAAGAGGTTTTGGGAGAATGTCCGGTCGAATGCTTGGGGGCGTTTAAGGAAAAATTCGGTAAAAATTTCATGCGCGAGATGCGCGCGATGCAGGAACCGGCGACTTTGGATTTACGCGTTAATCCTTTGAAGGCTTCGCGGGAGGACATTCTCGAACAACTTAGAAAACTTGGATTTAAGTCTGAGCTTTGCCGTTTATCTCCTTGGGGAATCAGGGTTTTTGAGAGGCCCTCGCTTAATGCTTTAACGATGCTGAAAAACGGGTTTGTCGAGATACAGGATGAAGGGTCGCAGCTTGTGGCCTTGGCTATGGATGCAAAGCCCGGCGAGCGCGTCGTCGATTTTTGCGCGGGCGCGGGTGGCAAGACTTTGGCGATTGCGGCCATGATGGAGAACAAGGGCCGGATTGTGGCGTGCGACGTTATGGCCAAAAGGCTGGAGCGAAGCTCGGAGCGGTTTAGGCGCGCGGGCGTCCATAATGTCGAGGTTCGGACACTCAGCAGCGAACGCGATCCTTGGGTTAAAAAGCACAAGGGAAGTTTCGACCGCGTTTTGACGGATGCGCCGTGCAGCGGAACCGGGACGTGGCGGCGGAATCCGGATGCGCGGTGGCGGCCGTTGGGACCCGGGTTGGAGGCTCTGCTGAAGACGCAGAGCGAGATTTTGGACAGCGCGTCGCGGCTTGTGAAGGCGGGAGGACGGCTGGTTTATGCCACCTGCTCGCTGTTGCCGGACGAAAACGAAAAGCAAATCGAGACGTTTTTGGCCGCGCACCCGGCGTTTTCGGTCGCGCCTTGCGGACTGGATGGCGCGGATTTTCTTTCGCTGTCGCCCGCGCGGCACAGAACGGACGGGTTTTTCGCAGCGGCGATGGTAAAGAAGGCGGGATAATCCCGTTCGGCTCTTATTTCTTCACTATTTTATCTACCGCTTTGCGGAGCGCGGTGGCGGTGGGGGCTAGGGCGTCGCTCCAGGACTCGACGGCTTGGCCGTCGGCGCCGTCGGAGATGAATTTTAGGCAGCAGAACGGAACCGCCTGCCCGAC
>CAYVBP010000044.1:8384-14523 GCA_964449155.1 uncultured Rhodospirillaceae bacterium
ACCGTCCCGCGCGGAAAAAGGCCGGACCCTGCGCTGCCGACGTTGAGGACGAGGTTAGGATAATCACCGCGCTTTTGCTTCCATAACGACAGTTCGCACATGAGGCGATAAGCAGCGTTGACTTTGCCGATGCCGGTGAAGATCTTGTGGCAATCGTCGAACAGGCCTTGGGCTTCTTCTTGAAGAGCGAAGACGAGCAACGTTTCGTCGAGGGGAGAGGTTATCGAGGACATGCTTTTTCTCCAACGTATGGTTTTTCGTTTGTTCAGCGAACCTTATACCAACAGCCTTATAAAATGACGACGATACATATACAAAAACGCCATTCCGATAATAATCGGAATGGCGTTCGTTGCAATTAAAGATGCATGCGGGCTTATGCCTACTTCTTGTCGTTGTCGAGAAGGCGATTCTTTTTCAGCCACGGCATCATTGCGCGCAGCTTTTGGCCGATTGCTTCGATGGGATGCTTGGCTTCCGTCGCGCGGTATTCGGGAAGCTTGGCGAGGCCTTCCTTGTTGCCGCCGAGGAATTCTTGCACAAACTGCCCGGACTGGATTTCGCCCAGAATCTTCTTCATTTCCTTCTTCGTTTCGGCCGTCACGATGCGGGGGCCGCGCGAGTAGTCGCCGTATTCCGCCGTGTCGGAGATCGAATGACGCATGCCCGCCAAACCGTCCTGATGGATCAAGTCCGTAATGAGCTTAAGTTCGTGCAGGCATTCGAAGTAAGCCATTTCTTCGGGATAGCCAGCTTCGACCAGCGTTTCAAAACCCGCCTTGATGAGGGCCGAAACGCCGCCGCACAAGACCACTTGCTCGCCAAACAGGTCGGTTTCGCATTCGTTCTTGAACGTCGTTTCGATCACGCCCGCGCGCGCGCCGCCAATGGCCAACGCGTAAGAAAGCGCAATATCGAGGCCTTTGCCCGTCGCGTTCTGGTGAACCGCGACGAGGCAAGGCACGCCGCCGCCGTTTTTGTATTCGGAACGAACCGTATGGCCGGGACCTTTGGGCGCGACCATCGTCACGTCGACCGTCTTCTTCGGCTTGATAAGGCCGAAGTGAATGTTCAGGCCGTGGGCGAACATCAGCGTCGCGCCGTCTTTCAGGTTGGCTTCGATGGATTGGTTGTAAATGTCCTGTTGGTGCTGGTCGGGCGCGAGAACCATCACGACGTCAGCCGCTTTAACCGCGTCTGGAATATCGGCGACTTTAAGGCCCATGCTCTTGGCCTTTTCGGCGCTGGCCGAACCGGGGCGCAGGCCAACGGTGACGTCAACGCCGGAATCCTTGAGGTTGTTCGCGTGAGCCGCGCCTTGGCTGCCGTAGCCGATCACGCAGACTTTCTTGCTGCGGATAAGATCAAGATTGGTATCTTTTTCGTAGTAAACTTTCATCTCATGAGCCTTTTCTTGTTGTCGTTATTTAAGCTGCCAGCGCCTGAACGACGCTATCAAATAGCAGTCTACCGTCCGTACTGCCGTGAAGATCCTCGACCGCGTCTTCGGGGTGAGGCATCATGCCCAGCACGTTACGTTCCTTGTTGAATATACCCGCGATATCGTTCACAGAACCGTTCGGGTTCTCGCGATAACGGAAGGCGACTTGGCCGTTGCCTTCGATCGCTTTCAAAGTCTCGGGCTCGGCAAAATAGTTTCCGTCGCCATGCGCGACGATCACACGCAGGTCCTGCCCCTTGCGGCACAAGCGCGTGAAGTCGCTGTCGGGGTTTTCGACCGAAAGCGTCACGTCCTTGCATATGAATTTCAGGCCTCTGTTGCGCAACAGGACGCCCGGCAGAAGGCCGGATTCGCACAATATTTGGAACCCGTTGCAGATGCCCCAGACGCGCACGCCTTTTGCCGCGCGGGCTTTGACTTCCTGCATGATCGGGGAATGGGCCGCCATTGCGCCTGTGCGAAGGTAATCGCCGTACGAAAAACCGCCCGGAAGCAGGATAAGGTCAACGTCGGGCAACGCGCGGTCGGCATGCCAGACGATATGCGGCTTTTTGCCCGTCGCCCGCTCGAGCGCCAGAACAGCATCGCGCTCGCGGTTCGTGCCGGGGAAAACGACGATGGCGGATTGCATAAATATTAACCTAAATTCAGTGGAAAACGGGGCCAACTTAGGGCATTTTCGAGCCAGAGGCAATTCAATAAAAATTGCGTTAAGAGCCGAGGCAACAGGGACACAATGAAAATGCGCCGGACAGATTCTGTTCTATATCACTTTATTGGAAGGCGCGTTTTCATTGTGTCCCTTTCCGTTTCGATGATCGAAACCCTAATTTTGGATCTTAACTTCATATCATGTCCCATTTAGCCCCTTCCGATAATCTGTCCGTGTTCGAAAAATTCAGGCTTTTGAACTGGGGCATGATCGCGCTGATTGTCGTTATTGGCGTTATTGGCATTGCGCTTCTGTACTCGGCGGGAGGAAAAAACTGGTCGCCTTGGGCCGGACCGCAACTGGGTCGGTTTGCTTTGGGACTATGCTTGATGCTCGCGATCTCGGTGACCGATATTCGCCTTTGGCTGCATTTCGCCTACCCTATTTACGGCTTTATGCTGCTTCTTCTGATCATCGTCGAGATTATGGGACATATTGGCATGGGGGCGCAAAGGTGGATCAATCTTGGCGTCATCGTCATTCAGCCGTCGGAATTGATGAAGATTTCTCTCGTTCTGGCTTTGGCCAAGTATTTTCATGGGCTTTCCATTGAGGATATCGGACAACCGATTAAGCTTTTGATTCCCGTTGCGATGGTTCTTGCGCCTGTGGGTTTTGTTCTGCTTCAACCTAATTTGGGAACGGCCTTGCTTTTGACGCTTACCAGCGGCGCGGTCTTTTTCGCCAGCGGCGTGCGTTGGTGGAAATTTGTTATCGTCATTGCTTTAGTCGCCGCCGCCATGCCCTTTGCTTGGGATCATTTGCACGACTATCAAAAGGCGCGGCTGATGATTTTTATGAACCCGGGGTCCGATCCTTTGGGGCATGGATACAATATCTTGCAGTCGAAAATTGCCATGGGCTCGGGGGGGCTGTTCGGGCGTGGATTCGGCCAAGGCACGCAAAGCCAGTTGCAGTTCCTGCCGGAAAAACACACCGATTTTATTTTTGTCGTTCTGGCCGAGGAATTCGGACTTTTTGGCGCGGCCATCCTTTTGGCTCTGTATTTCTTTTTGATCGCTTATGGGTTCATGATCGCGCTAACGTGCAGAAACCAATTCGGACGGCTGACTGCTTTCGGGCTAACGAGCACCCTTTTTCTTTACGTTTTCGTCAACGTCGCCATGGTTACGGGCACGATCCCCGTCGTGGGTATTCCGTTGCCGCTCGTTTCCTATGGGGGCACCGCCATGTTGACGCTTTTGATTGCGTGCGGGATTTTGCTGTCAATCTCGGTGCATAGGGATTTGAGGATTTCGCGCACGGGACTGAACGAATAACGAACGAGCCTTCGGGGCAAGAATGACGAGTGTTTTGAGATGAGGAGCGGTTTATGGCCGTTGGTATTATTCGAAGAAGGACGCGTTGAGCAGAAAATGGGCGACGATGCTTGCCGCGTATCCGAGAAAAATGGCCCAAGTCCATTTGAGATGGGCCATGAACGTGTAGACGCCGCGGCCTACTCCCATTAACGCGACACCCGCCGCCGAACCTATCGATAACAGCGAACCGCCGACCCCCGCCGTCAGCGTTATCAGCAGCCATTCCCCAGTATTCATATCGGGGTTCATCGTCAAGACGGCAAAGGTCAGCGGGATGTTGTCAACGATTGCGGAAAGAATGCCTATCGAGATATTCGCCGTCGTGCTGCCAAGGCCTTCGTAGAGCACATGGGAGATACCGTCGAGGTATCCGACCGCTTCAAGCCCGCCGATGCAAAGCATGATCCCATAAAAAAACAGCAATGTGTCCCATTCGACC
The DNA here is from genome assembly GCA_964449155.1 of uncultured Rhodospirillaceae bacterium. Lineage (GTDB taxonomy): Bacteria > Pseudomonadota > Alphaproteobacteria > UBA9219 > UBA9219 > CAIXLI01. The sequence goes on from CAYVBP010000044.1 coordinate 12,320, forward strand.
TTTTTGAACACATCGAAGATGTTGAAGGGCTTGGCGTCGGCGCTGCGCAAAGCCGTCGTCATGATACGCGTTTCAGCGCCGTTCAGGTAGTAGCCGAACACGTTCAAGACGCCCAAACCCAGCATCATGCCGAGGAACGGAGGCAAGCCCAGCGTATGGTCCATCATGACTGTCGCCGCGATCGTGCCGAGGAACATGCCGACGATGACAAGGCCTCCCTTGCGGATTCTGACCGGATCTACCGTCGCTTCGGGGCGCTTGTTCGGTATCGTCAGAGATATCAGGAAAGCCGGAACGAGCCAATTTACGAGCGAGGGAATGAATAAATGGAAAAACTGCCCGAATTCCACGACGCCCTTCTGCCAGACCATCAGCGTCGTGATGTCGCCGAACGGCGAAAATGCGCCGCCCGCGTTGGCCGCGACGACGACGTTGATCAAAGCGCCGACAGCCGCCTTGCGGTTCGAGCTCATGCTTGAGAGAACGACCGTTCCCATGACCAGCGCCGTCGTCAGGTTGTCCGCTATCGGCGAAAGCACAAACGCCGCCGCACCCGTCATCCAGAATATGCCGCGCATGGAAAGCTTCGCCCGCATCATGCGCACGCGCAAGTATTCGAAAACGTTCCTTTCCGCCATCGCGTTCACGAAATTCATCGCCGACACGAGAAAAAGGAACATTTCGGCGAACTGAATGAGGACTTTCCGAAGATCTTCGGCGACTTCGGGCGCGCGGCCTTCCTGCTTGAAAGCAATGGCGACGAGAACCCAGACCAAACCACCGGCGATCATTACCGGCTTGGATTTGCGCAGGCGGATCGCATCTTCGGCAAAGACGAGAGCGTATCCTGCAAAAAATATACTCAATACAGCCGGACCGACCCATGTCGCGGAATGAAGCATTTATTCCCTCTTTCCTGTTCTTTTCCTTCTGTTTCCGGGGAAGTCTAATGGCGAATCCTTTTTTATGCAAAAGGCCTTAAACGAACACGTGCCGGATTGCCTTATACCAAGCGACCAATGAATGCGGCCCCTTCGTTGGACTTCACTCGCGAGTCACTTCATTCGACGATTGGTATTAACAGAAAAAAGAAAATGAGTTGCCCGCCTTCACGGCATCCCATCTGATACCAACCCGGATCGCAGTGAATCGAAAGGGCACGGGGGACACAATAAAAATGCCGGAAAAGGCGGTATGGAACGGGTAACGGCGGTTCAGGCATTTTTATTGTGTCCCCTTTGCTTCATTTTGATCCGGGATTGGTATGAGTTTCTCTAGGAAAAAATTGCGAACGACTGTAGGCAGAATCAGCCATTAGCCTCTATTTCTTCTTGGATTGCGTGCGCTGCTTGGCGGTTTGGATGATCGTTCCCACAACGCTGGGAAATTGCGACCTTACGTTCGCTTGCTTAAGTTGCCAATCCTCGCGGGGAAGAAATTTGGGTTGATAGCCTAGCATTCCTTGAAGGGCCGCCATGGTTCCTTCTTTTCCCGCTGCGGCAGCTTTGCCTTTTTGCGTGTTGTATTGGGCTTCTTGCGTGCCAAAACGGCATAGAAAATCGTCGTTGCCGCGCAGGCTGACTGTTTTTTGCTCTAAAGCCAGAGCCGTGTCGATGACGAGTTTCTTTCTTTCCTCGGGCAATTGGGAGAGAAATTCGAACTGGTCGGCGTATTTGCTAAGCATCGATTGGATATGGCGGCCAGGCGCTGTTTGATCCTCGCATTTCACGCTGTCGGCGTAGGCGACAAGCAATGCGTATAAAGCGAACATCGACGACGCTTCTTGAAGCGCGGGAACCGGCGCTTTTTGCGTGCCAACCGCCCACATCAGGTGCGCGTCCATGAGGGGGACGATGACGCTTGCGCCCTCGGACGTCCGCGCCTTGGCCCAATCGAGAATCGGCAAAAGAAGCGTGGAGTCGGACGGATGAAGCATTTTGTTGCCAAGCGCGACATAATCGCGCTTTTCCAATGACTTATCCAACTGCGTCGTATAGTCAAGCTGAGCTTGCGTTACCGGGCGGGACCATTGAATTTTCTGCTCGGCGCTGTAGGCCGCCTCCGGCGCCGAAAGGCACGCCAATGCCTGAAGCGCCGCAATCGCGAGATACTTTTTCATGATGCCCTTGTTTTTCGTTTTCCGGTATCGGTAAAGAAGGGCGATTTATAGCATACTTTTGGGGTAATTGGAATAAGTCGAACGC
>CAYVBP010000045.1:0-13977 GCA_964449155.1 uncultured Rhodospirillaceae bacterium
CCGCCCCCTTATCCGTCATCCCCGCGCAGGCGGGGATCCAGTTTGAATCTCAATCTTAATCCCATCCGCCATTTTCTCCCCGGCCTCAAACTGGATCCCCGCCTTCGCGGGGATAACGACGTTTGTTGTTGTGGAGTCACTTCATGGGCTCGTCAGTATGACGTCCTTCACTCACTCGGATGTATAACTTCCTTTAGTCGCCCCGCCTGAGGCGGGGGTTTTGTAAGGACTTATAAAAGTTCCACACCGCCTTTCCCGGCATTTTTATTATGTCCCGCTCGCCCCGTTTGATTCGTTTTGGCAGGAGATCGCGGTATGACATCCATACTCTTATAGCGGTTGCATGCGCGCATTGTCGCCGTTACTCTCCCTTCATGTCCGACTCTCTCCAAACGCCTAAATCCTTGCGCCTTCACATCGGCATTGTGGGCCGCATGAACGCGGGTAAATCTTCGTTCATGAACATGCTCGCGGCGCAGGACGTAGCGATCACGTCTCCGCAGCCGGGCACCACAACCGACGTCGTCGAAAAAACGATGGAGCTATTGCCCATCGGCCCCGTCGTGTTAATGGATACCGCAGGCGTCGATGACGTTTCTCTTCTTGCTTCCGCCCGGCTTGAAAAAGCCCAAAAAGCTATGCGGCGCATGGATGTCCTTGTCATTATCGTCTCGGCAACAGACGCATGGAGCGAATTCGAAGACGCTCTAGTCAACGAAGCGCATGCCCGAAAAATCCCCGTCATGGTCGTCATTAATAAAACGGATCTGGCAGAACCTTCGGTTGATTTTCTATCCCTGCTCGACGTTAAAAAACTCGCGTGGATTCAAGGAAGCTCGACCGAACCAAATGGTCAAGAATCCTTCAGAATCGAATTTAAGGACCGGCTAGGCAGTCTTCTGCCGCACCTTTTTTCGGCACCGACATCCTTGATCGGCGATTTATGCCCCGCAGGCGGCATGGCGATCCTTGTCGTCCCCATCGACCTCGGCGCGCCGCAGGGCCGCCTGATCGTGCCGCAGGTTCAAATGCTGCGCGACCTCCTCGACAACGACGCGGCCGCGCTTGTCGTCAAAGACCGCGAATACGCCGCGACCCTCAAGCGCCTGAACCGCCCGCCCGACATCGTCGTTTGCGACTCTCAAGTCGTTGCGCGAGTCGTTGCCGATACGCCGGAGTCCGTTCCTCTTACGACGTTCTCAATTCTTTTCGCACGCTTTAAGGGCGACCTTGTTTTGCAAGCCGAAGGCGCGGCGGTTTTGGACAAACTGAAAGACGGCGACAAAATTTTGATTGCGGAAGGCTGTTCGCACCACCCCTTAGAAGACGACATCGGCCGCGTCAAGATCCCGCGCTGGATCAAGCAATACAGCGGCCGAAATATAACAATCGACGCCTGCGCAGGGCACGATTTCCCGGAGAATTTGCAAGATTACAGGCTTATCATCCACTGCGGCGGTTGTGTCATGACGCGGCAGGAAATGTCCTCAAGAACCCAAACCGCCGAAGAGAAATCCGTCCCAATCACAAACTACGGCGTCGCGATCTCGGCCCTCCAAGGCGTCTTAAAACGCGCCCTGTCGCCGTTTCCAGCAGCGCTGGAAGCTTATGAAAAGGCCCGATAACAGCCCCTCTCCAGTGTCCGCATCGCAGCTCGACCAAGTCTCAGCCGACGGCAAACAACTTCCTGTGATCGTTTCTTTGGATCCGCTATAGGCCTGCCTACCGCTCTACTTGCACCCCTGCAAGCACCCCTTCAACGACGCGCGGCATTCCGAACTCGCGCCAAAAATAGAGGCAGAGCCTTTGATTCCGTCGTTATTGACGCCCGAGCTCATATCCATGCACCGCGAATAGTCGTCGTTGCACGAACGCTTGCACATCTCGACATCGTTTTCGATGATGGTCGTCCTGCCGTCGCGGCCGACATACGTTTCCGGAGGCTTCTTGCCCGACACACACGCTGAAAGCATTCCTACAATCACAATCATAAGAATGCTTTTCGTCATGGCCGCCTACTCCTTGGTTTCTTCGGCTTCCGCCTGCGTTTCCTCGGGCTTGTTGGCGCGGGTCAAAGCGCCCTTCGAATCGACATCTCTGTCGACGAATTCGATTATAGCCATCGCTGCGGCGTCGCCATAGCGAAATCCCGCCTTCATCACGCGGGTATAACCGCCCTTACGGTCCTTGTAGCGTTCGGCCAGAGCGCCGAAAAGCTTGCGGACGCTGCTTTCGTCGCGCAAAATCGACAACGCGCGGCGGCGATTGGCCAAGCCGCCCTTTTTGCCGAGCGTAATAAGGCGCTCGACGATAGGACGAATATCCTTGGCCTTGGGCAAGGTCGTTGTGATTTGTTCGTTTTCGATCAGGGCCACAGCCATATTCGCGAACATCGCCTTGCGATGGCTCGAGGTGACACCGAGTTTCCTGTATCCATTTCCGTGACGCATTCTTAGTCTCCTTTATGGCTGTTTAGCTCTGTGATTTCGCCTATGGGCGCTCTTGCAGAAACCGATTGCAAACATCCGCGCCTGACCTCAGCACGCGGATCGTTGGGACCGGCACCTGAATGCCGAATCCCGAATCCCCTTTAAAACGGTTCTTCCATTCTCTTGGCGAGATCTTCTATGTTTTCCGGCGGCCAGTTAGGAATCTGCATTCCCAGACTCAGGCCCATTTGGGTCAAAACTTCCTTGATCTCGTTCAAACTCTTGCGGCCAAAGTTCGGCGTGCGAAGCATTTCGCTTTCCGTCTTCTGGACCAAATCGCCGATATAAACGATGTTGTCGTTCTTGAGGCAATTCGCCGAGCGAACGGAAAGCTCAAGCTCGTCAACCTTGCGCAACAGATTGCGGTTAAACGGCAGATCGGTCGCCGCCTCCGGCGCGGCCGCAGCCTGATGCGGCTCTTCGAAGTTGATGAAGAACTGCAACTGATCCTGAAGAATGCGCGCGGCAATCGCGACAGCGTCTTCGGGAAGGATGGAGCCGTCGGTTTCGACGGTCAAAACCAGCTTGTCATAGTCGGTGACCTGACCGACGCGGCTGTGCTCAATCTTGTACGCGACTTTGCGAACGGGGCTGAACAGCGCATCGATCGGCAGCAAGCCGATGGGCGTATCTTCCTTGCGCAGAGCCGAAGCGGGAATATAGCCGCAGCCCGTTTCGACCGTCAGTTCCATCGACAGCTTGGCGCCCTTGTCGAGCGTGCAGATGACGAGGTCGGGATTCATGATCTCGATATCCGCGCTGGCGTCGATTTGCTTGGCGGTGACTTCGCCGGGACCTTCGGCGCGCAAACGCACGCGGCGCAGCACATCGGCATGAGAGCGCAGCGAAAGGCTCTTCAGATTTAAAATAATGTCGGTCACGTCCTCGCGAACGCCGGGGATCGACGAGAACTCATGCAAAACGCCTTCAATCTGGATCGACGTCACGGCAGCGCCCTGAAGCGACGACAGCAAAATGCGGCGAAGCGCATTGCCCAAGGTGATGCCAAAACCACGCTCCAAAGGCTCCACGATCAAGGTCGCGATGTTCGGATTGTTTTCCGAAGCATTGACGGTTTTGGTGGGTTGAATGAGCGACTTCCAATTTTTCTGTAACACGGCCGGACCCTTTCGGTTCATTTCGTTCGACAAAAATATCTCTTAAACGCGGCGGCGCTTGCGCGGACGGCATCCATTGTGGGGGATGGGCGTCACATCGCGAATCGACGTGATCGAAAAGCCGACCGACTGAAGCGCGCGCAGCGCGGACTCGCGCCCGGCCCCCGGCCCTTTGACTTCGACTTCGAGCGTCCGCACGCCATGTTCGACCGCCTTGCGGCCCGCGTCCTCAGCGGCCATCTGCGCGGCATAGGGCGTCGACTTGCGCGACCCCTTAAAACCCATCAGACCCGACGACGACCAGGCAATCGTGTTGCCCTGCGCATCGGCGATAGTAATGATTGTGTTGTTGAATGACGCATTGACATGCGCAATGCCGTTGACAATGTTTTTACGTTCGCGACGGCGGCGGACGGGAGCCTTTTTATCGGACTTACCTTCGTTCTTTTCTACAGCCATAATCTCTTTCCTTGGTTACTCCCCGGAAAAATACTATCCGGAGCTTGCACTTCATCCCGCGACTTTTTTAAAAAAGGCCGGAGCCGTTCGTATGGCTCTGGATCCTCGCATTCACGAGGATAAACAATTTCTAAGGCTTGCCTCGCAAGCCGCAAAAAACTGTTTACTTCTTCGTCGCGATCTTCTTGCCGGCAATCGGCTTGGCTTTCCCTTTGCGGGTACGCGCGTTGGTATGCGTGCGCTGACCGCGAACGGGAAGCCCTTTTCGATGACGCAGGCCGCGATAGCAACCCAAGTCCATCAAACGCTTGATATTCATAGAAATTTCGCGACGCAGATCGCCTTCGACCTTAACGTTCTTGTCAATGTCTTCGCGAACTTTCAAAATTTCGCCTTCGGTAAGCTGGTTCACGCGCTTGGTCGGATCGATACCGACGCGCGCGCAAATTTCGAGGGCATTCGTGGATCCGACGCCGTAGATATAGCGCAAAGCGATATGCAACGGTTTTTGAGCGGGAATATTGACGCCTGCAATACGAGCCACTTGGTTTCTCCAAAAAACAGCAAAAAACACCGCCCCGGCGCGAAAAACCGCTGCCCAAACGGAGTCAATTTACAAAAAAATCAGCCCCTACCCCGGAGCTGAGGCAGCGCAGTATAAGGATTGCCCATAGAGAGTCAAGCACGGAAGTTAAGGAAATTTCAGCGTTGCCCCGCAAACCCACGCGAAACCGGCGCTCACAACCACAGGGGGCCTTTACCCCAGCTCAAAAACAGTCATCATCCCCGCGAAGTCGCAAATCCCTTTATTCCTTCTGCAAATACGGGATTTACCGCGAACAATCATACCCTTAAGTAAAATTAACTAAATAAACTCAACTGACAGCATATAGGGCACTCTGATTTCGAATTTCGTTCCGCGATACAATTCCGAAAAGACCTCGATTGTCCCGTTCAAATTCTCGATTTCGCGCTTAACGACATTCATGCCGACGCCACGGCCAGACATTTCGGAAACGTTTTGGCGCGTCGACATGCCAAACATAAAGATGCTTTGAATGACCGTATGATCGTCCTGCTCGCGCCACCGTCCCGTCGGCTCGAGAATAGAGAGCTTTTCGCGCACAAGCGCCGGATCGATGCCGCCGCCGTCGTCCGAGATTACAAGAGACAGCCATTCTTTACGCTGCTCGTCCTCGACAATATTGGCCTCCACAAAAACCTGCCCCATCGGATCCTTGCCGTGCGCCAAGCGCGTAACGGCGGGTTCGATTCCGTGATCGACAATATTGCGGCACACATGGGTCAGCGAGAAAATCATAGCCTGATATTCGCGCAATAAAACGGGCGGATTCGATCCCGAATACCGAACAGGCCTGATCTGCTTTCCGGAAATTTCGGCCAAGTCCATCAGTTCGCGATCGAACTGGCGCAGACATTCGTTGATGGGAACGGCGACGATGAAACGCAAATAGTGATCGACAATGTCGCGGTTGACGCCCGCCACGTTCATGACGAGCGCGAAATTATATAGTGTGCTTTCCTCAATTTCGCGCATATTGCCGCGACGCTCGTAATCCTGCCCGATCAGATCCCTGATGGTGTCAAGAACGGCGTTAAGCTCTTTTTCAATACACGTGCGTCCAGCGTCGAGGATATCGTTAAATTCTTTATCCGAGGTTATCGCATCGCTGCGCAGCTCGGATTCGATGCCGTGAACGGTTTCGGCAAGGTTCGAAAGATGAAAATGCTTGACGGCCGCCTTCAACGTGTGAAGCAAGCGAAGCAAAGACGTCGCATTGTCGCGCGCGACGGGCTGCGCCGCCTGTTCAAGAAAGGTGCGAATATGCGTAATCGTGGCCAAGAACTGATTGCGTTCGCGGAAAATGCGGCAAATCATGTCGGCGTAATCCTGCCGCTTCTTCGCCAATGTCTGGGCTTCGTATTCCTCGGTAATGTCGGTTGCGATCAAAACCACGCGTTCAAGAACCCGTCCCTTGCGGTAAACCGGCCTGTAGTCGAGCGTAATCCGGCGTTTATCAGGATGCGGAAAAAATTTCGGCAGGAAATTCACGACGTCGGGAAACCCCAGCGCATGATCCGGCAGAAACATGATGTCAAACCATCCCTTGAAATCGGCGCGACCTTCCTCGGGAACGCGCAAAACGTCGATAATGTTCTGGCCTCTCGGATTTGTTCTCAGCAAATCAATGCACGCTTGCGAATACACTTCGTCGCAAATGCCATCGACGCCAAAAGACAAAAAACCCTGCCCGAGGCTGTTAACCAAGACCTCGTTCAAACGATCGTGATCGCTGACGAGCTTATAAAGCGCATAGTTAAGATAATAGAGATAGCCAATCCCGCCGATCGTCGCGATCGCAATAACAACGACGCTGCCGAAATGCCTAACCGGCGAAAAACCAAAAACGGGCAAGGCGACGGCGCACAACAGAATCATAATGATCGCCGTCATGCCGCCCAAAGACGTATGAAGAAGCCCAAACCGCCGCGACGCTTCGGTTACAGAACCGCGACCGCCCGGCAAACCGGAACGCACAGCGCCATCTGAAGGAAAGGCGGACGCATCGTTCGAAACAGGCATGGACACCCTTCGCTAATCCTGCGGCTCCCCTGTCCGTTCGGGAGCGGCGCTGTCTTCGTGCAAAGCTACATAAACCTGAAACAATTTTCCGTTGAGATAAAACGGGACAATCATGTGCCTACCTCGGTAAAACTGGCATACAAAGCTGCCTTTGCCCGCGACGACGCACGGAATTCCCAGCTTGATCTCGTGCTTTCTTTGGTTAAGCTCGCGCTTGACATGACCGAAAATCATGTTCGTCATTTCGCCGACGCCATCGACGGCCATATCGTGCGTAACTTCCATATTTTTGCCGAGAACGTACGGCAAAATCTCCTGCATGATCTCAAAGGACACGCACAAGATCAGGGTGCCATCCAGATGATCCTGAACAAGGCCGATAATCCCCGAGATTTCCCCTTCGAGAGAAACAAGGCCCTCGCCATAAGCGGTCGGACCCGTCGTAACGCTGACATTGAACGTTTCGCGCATCGTAGAGATGACGGCGTCAGAAATATCCTTGACGAACGTTTCATCGAGGGCAATTTGCTTTTGATTGTTAGACATCGCGACCTCACCCGTTAAATATTTTCGCTGGCAGCTTGGCGCTTACGCTTGAGCCACTCGTTAATCTCGTACAGTTTTTTTGTGAGATCGGCGGGAGAAACGGGCTTGACGATATAAGATGTCGCGCCTGCCTTGATCGCCTTCATAAGGTTCTGTTGTTCAGATTCCGCCGTCAACATCACAAAGGCCGTTTCGGCATATTCGGGCTTGGCCCTGAAATAGCACAGCACCTCCAACCCGGTAACGGTCGGCATATTCCAATCAAGAAAAACGACATCGAAAGGCTGCCCGGCACTTTTTGATTTCTGAACGAGTTCTATCGTTTCGTTACCATCCGCTGCCGTTTGAACGTTTTCGATCTTGGATTCTTTAAGCGTGTTCCGAACGAATTGACGGATCAAAAAATGATCGTCAGCAATAAGAACTCTAAGACTTGCCAGTTGATTCACGGTATTTTTCTCCTCGCGTAGGGGCTTGGCTAGCGCCGGGTTAAGATAATCCGATGCGGGAAACGAGCATTCTCATGTTTATACGCATACGTATGACAAAGCCGCTCCTTTCAGAGATCGAATGACACGCCTGACCGATCAAGATTCTTTAATCCCGACTCTTCTGCCCACGCGCAAACCGCGAGCAGCAAGCTCACAAGAACAGAGTATTGTTTTGCCACATAATTCTTGCTGCATAGTTAAGAACCGATTGAGAAAAAAATACATTTAAAATCAATAGATCGCCTTGATCTCCCTCCTCAACATGCGCTGAATACCCGATAATTCTGACTGCGTTTCGAAATAAGTTGGCGAAGATGCAGATATAATCCTTAACTTCAAAATCGAGACATGAAGTGTATTATACGCTTGAAAACAAAAGAAAACGCACCTAAGACAGACATTATATATTAAAGGCGATCGAACAATAATCGGGAAACACTTTTTCTCGGCAAGCGCCGACCTTGAGTTACCTCTTAACGTTCCGTTATAATTGCCGCGTGCGTATGATTCGTATGCGAGGAGAAATGGTTGCGATGTTTAGATCTCTCATGTTGTTGTTTTTCACGGCAGTCCTCTCGGCCACGGCCCAAGCGGAAACAAAACCCGTTCCTTTCAAGCACACTGTCGGCGACCCATCCGCACCTATTAGGGTGGATGAATATTATGCGCTAACCTGTTCGCATTGTGGCACATTTTATTCCAAAACCTATCCCGAACTCGAAAAACGCTACATCGATACAGGAAAGGTTTATTTTGTTGCCCACGACTTTCCGCTAAACGCTTTGAGCCTCAAAGCCGCCTCCGTGGCGAACTGTATGCCCGCAGACGCATACTTTCCCTATATCAAGTCGATTCTTAACGCCCTGCTCGCAGGCGTCACAGATCTAAATGACTTTGAAAACAAGATGTACCAATACGCGTCCTTGGGGGGCCTTCCGCTTGAAAAGGCCAAGGAATGCGCGAACGACGAAAAAATTCAAAGCGTGCTCGTTGCCGGTCGCACCGAAGCCATCAAAAAATACGATGTCGAGGCGACACCGACTTTCGTGATTAACGACGGAAAGAAAATTATAACCGGCGATCCGGGTGTAAAAGCTTTCGTCGAGGTTTTCGACCGTCTTCTCGCAGAGAAAAGCGAGTCTATAAAAGGCGCTTCGAAGAAATAACTACCAATTCAAGATATAACCGTAGATTGAGGCATTTGTGAATTTTACGCGTTTACGCCTTCATGGATTCAAGTCGTTCGTCGAGCAGACCGATTTGCATATCGGCCCCGGGATGACAGGCATCGTCGGCCCTAACGGCTGCGGCAAGTCGAATCTTGTCGAAGCCCTGCGCTGGGTCATGGGAGAAAACTCCGCCAAGAACCTGCGCGGCGGGGAAATGGACGACGTTATTTTCGGCGGCACCGCATTGCGCCCCGCGCGCAACGTTGCGGAAGTGTCGCTCGAGATGGACAATGCCGACCGCACCGCGTCCGCAGAATTCAATAACGAAGACAACCTTCTCGTCACGCGCCAGATCGAACGCGAATCCGGCTCCGACTACAAGGTCAACGGCAAGCCGGTTCGCCGCCGCGACGTGCAGCTTCTATTCGCCGATCAATCGACGGGATCGCATTCAACGAACCTCGTCGGCCAAGGCCAAATCGACGCGCTGATCCGCGCCAAGCCGCAAGACCGCCGCCTGATTTTGGAAGAAGCGGCAGGAACGTCGGGCCTTCAAGCCCGTCGGCACGAAGCCGAACTGAAACTTAAAGGCGCCGAACAAAATCTCACGCGCGTCGACGACGTTTTGCAAGCCTACGACGCGCAACTGCGCAGCCTGAAAACGCAAGTCCGTCAAGCCTCGCGCTATCGCAATCTTGCCGACCATATCCGCCGGACCGAAGCCGCCTTGCTGAGCCTGCGCTGGACGGAAGCGTTGAACGGCGACGAAACGGCAAAAGCGGCCTTTGCCGCGGCCGAAGCTCGCGCAACCGAGCTTCTGGCCGTCGTGACCGAAGGCAACGCCGCGCGCGCCAACGCCGCCGCCGAGCTTCCGGCGATGCGCCAGGCCGAAGCTTCGGCGGCGGCCATCGTTCAAAAATTGACCCTTGCGCGCGAGCAGATCGACGCCGAAGCCAAGCGCATCGCCTCCGAAACGCGTGAACACGAACAGCGCCTTGACCAAACAAAGCGCGACCTCGATAACGAACGCGCCCGCAACGCCGACGGCGAAGCCGCCATCGTTAAACTTCAAGAAGAAGCCGCCCGCCTGTCGGCGGCGCAAGAAGCCATCGAGCAAGAACTTCCCCGCGCGACCGAGGTTCTCGAAAACATGTCGCGCGACGTCGCCGACATGGACGCCGAACTTGCGCGCCTTGTGCAAGAAACGGCCACAGTCGAAGCTCGAAAAGACGCCCTTGCCCGCGAAATGGAATCTCTGTCGACGCGCCGGGCCCAAATGACAAGCCGCCGCGATGTCTTCGACGCGCAACGCGCAACGGCAGCCGCCGAGGCGGCGACACGTCCCGACCTTGCGCTGGCGATGTCGCTGGTCGACGCGACCGAAGCGGAACTGTCCAAGCGTCAGGATCACGCGCAAGCCGCCGAGCAATTTTACCGAGAAGCCGAAAGCCTTCAGGCCCAAGCCCGCGATTTCGCGCAAGAAACGCAAAGCCAAGTCACAAGATTACGCGCCGAGCACGATGCTTTGTCGGCGATCTTGGCCGTCCACGACGATAACTTCGAACAAGTCATCGACCTGATCTCGGTGACGCCCGGCTTTGAAAACGCTTTGGCCATCGCTATTGGCGAGGCTTTGACGGCCGCGCTCGACCCGACCGCCGCAAAATACTGGCGCAATGTCGGTGAACTGACCGATGCCCCGCCTCTTCCCGAAGGGATCGCATCGCTCGCGCAATTCGTTCAAGCGCCTCCGGCGCTTGCGCGATGCATCTCCCAAATCGGCTTGATCGAAGACGCGGCATCCGGCGAAGCCGTCGCGCGCGCGCTCAAGCCCGGGCAAATTGTCGTCAGCCGCGATGGATGGGCGTGGCGCTGGGACGGCTTTACGCTGACCCCGGAAGCCAAGACAGCGACGGCGTTAAGGCTTCAACAGCGCAACCGCGTCGCGGCGCTTGAAAAGTTGATCGAGGAGGCAGTCGCCGAAGCGGAAAAAGCCCAACAAACGCTGGATGACTCGTCCGCCTTCCTTGCCCAAAGGCAGGAAGAAGACCTTCGCGCCCGCGAAGCGTTAAAAGCGGCCTTTGACGCGCTGGACGACGCGCGGCAAAATTTTGCCAAGCAGGAAAAAGAATCCGCCGCCGTCGCGTCGAAGATTTCCGCGCTGGACGACACGCTGCGCCAGTTTGCCGCCGATCTTCGCCACCTTCAGGCTCGCGCCGTCGACGTGGAAGACGAACGCAAGCGCCTACCCGACGTCAACGCCGCCCGCGCCGCCATCGAGGCTATCCGCGCCAAACTTTCCGAAAAACGCGGCGCGCAAGCCCTAAGCCAAAGCGAATGCGCCCGTCTGACGCGCGAAAAGCAATCGAACCAATCCCGACTAGGCGCCATCGACGGAGAAATCGACGCATGGCAGTCCCGGTTGGCGAACGCAAAACGGCAAATCGAATCCCTTTCGTCGCGCAGCGTCGATCTCGACGCGCGTTTGCAAGAATTGCGCAATCGCCCCGCCGAGCTGGCCGACGCGCGCAACACGTTGCTAACGCAGCTTTCCGATGCCGACGCCGCGCGCAAGCAAGCGGCCGATATTTTGATCGAAGCCGAAGGAAAGCTGAACGACATCGAACGAAATCTGCATCGCGACGAAGCCGCGCTGACCGCTGCCCGCGAAGATCGCGTGCGCGCCGAAGGTGCCGTGCAAGCCGCAGCCGAGCATTTCAACGTCTTGCGCGAACGCATGGCGGAAAAGCTGAACTGCGGCCCCGAAGCCTTGGCCGAAATCGCGGAATTTAAAGAAGGCGAACAGCAGCCTGCGCTTGAGGATCTTGAACAAACCCTCGCCCGCTATGTGCGCGAACGCGACAACATGGGACCCGTCAATCTTCGGGCCGAAGTCGAAGCGGAAACGATGCAAACGCAGATCGACACGCTGACGAAGGAAAAAGAAGACCTTGTCGCCGCGATTTCAAAACTGCGGCAGGGGATCTCGCAACTGAACGCCGAAGCCCGCGACCGGCTGCAAAACGCGTTTGCGTCCGTCAACGAACACTTTCAAGGCCTCTTCAAGAGCCTGTTCAACGGCGGTCGCGCGTATCTCGAGCTTGTGAACGGCGAAGACCCGATGAACGCGGGCCTTGAAATTTTCGCCAGCCCTCCGGGCAAAAAGATGCAAGCGCTGTCGCTGCTGTCAGGCGGCGAGCGCACGTTGACGGCGCTGGCGCTCTTGTTCGCCGTATTTCAAACGCACCCCTCGCCGATCTGCGTGCTCGACGAAGCCGAAGCCGCGCTTGACGAAAGCAACATCGACCGTTTCTGCGGGCTTGTCGAAAAAATTTCCAAAGAAACAGGCGCGCGCTTTTTGGTCATTACGCACCAACGCGTCACGATGGCCCGCATGGACCGCCTGTTCGGCGTCACGATGGCCGAAAAAGGCGTGTCGCAGCTGGTTTCGGTAGACCTCGCCGCCGCCATCGCCATCCGCGACGGCAGCAAAGCCGAAGAAGCCCTAAGGGACGTCAGAGCAGCCTAATACCAATCGGCGACAGTCGCAAAGCCGCCGCCTTTGCTTTGCTAGCCGTCCGATTAATCTTACTTCTCCCCCCCTTTCGTCATCCCCGCGAAGGCGGGATCCAGTTGATATCTAATACCAATCCCGGATCAAAATGAAGCAAAGGGGACACAATAAAAATGCTGGAAAAGGCGGTATGGAACGGGTTACGGCGGTTCAGGCATTTTTATTGTGTCCCCCGCGCCCTTGATTCACTGCGATCCGGGATTGGTATAAACAAAAACCCCGCCCACCCCCTAAAAACATGAAGGGTGATTTTTCCCTTGACTTCCTGTTTTTATTCCCATACACTCCCCCAGCCTCGAAAGAGGCGTTTGGTTCCCCTTCGGACCCGCCAGCTGCAGATTGCGGGATATCGGCCGAAGCTTGAACCGAACTGGCAGCATGCCGCCCTTTGCTTCGGCAAAGTCGCGGAAAGCGCGCGCTTTCTATTTTTTAGGAGTTGTTTTTAGAAGGAGACAAAGCGAAGGGGACACAATAAAAAT
The DNA here is from genome assembly GCA_964449155.1 of uncultured Rhodospirillaceae bacterium. Taxonomy (GTDB): domain Bacteria; phylum Pseudomonadota; class Alphaproteobacteria; order UBA9219; family UBA9219; genus CAIXLI01. Next base: position 12,931 of record CAYVBP010000045.1, read on the forward strand.
GCCGAAAAAGGCAATACATAACGGATAACGGCGGTTCGGGCATTTTTATTGTGTCCCCATTGCCCGCTTGACCCTAAAAAGCAATTCGTGCAACGTCACACGCTGGTTTTTGGGGAAAGAAACGCGCCATGACATCCGCCCAACAAGGAATGCTAACCGCCTTAGCCGCGTTTTTCCTTTTTTCCCTCTACGATGCGGCGATCAAGCTTGGACAAGCCGCCCCAGTTTCGCCGTTTTTAATTCTTGCGACGACGACCTCAACATGCGCGGCCTTCCTGATCGCCCACGCATGGTATACCAAGACCCTGCCCACTCTTGTCCCCTCTCGCCCGTTGCGGCAAAGCCTCGTCGCCGTCTCGAACATCGTCATGAGTTTTTCGATCGTTATCGCGCTTCGGCATTTACCGTTGACGCTCTTTTATATTTTTATCTTCTCATCGCCCCTGCTCATCGCCTTGATTTCGGCAAAACTGATGCGCGAACATTTGTCGTTCGTAAAAGTTCTTTGCCTTCTTCTCGGCTTTGCGGGAACGATCTTGGCCATCGGAACCGCGAACGAAAGCGACGACGTTATCGGTTATATCGCAATCGCGTTCGGCGTTATCGGATTCTGCGGCCGCGCCTTGTTCGTTCGCGCACTGGGAAAAACTGTCACGACGGGAAGCACCCTCATTCTTTGTAATATTTTCGGGATCGTCTGCGGCAGCTGCGCGTTTCTTCTCTTCCCCGGCGACGTCTATAATTTTGAACAATTCCTTCTTTTCGCCTTCGCAGGGCTTATGACCGCAACAGGAAGCACCCTCTATTTCCGCGCGCTACAAAACACATCGTCGACAAATGTCGCGCAACTGCATTACGCGCAAATCGTCTTTGGCGCGATTCTGGCCTTTTTTCTGTGGAATGAAATACCGACATGGAACCGCGTCGCCGGCTCCGCCGTCATCGTCGCCTCGGGCATCCTTCTTGCAGCGCAAGAAAGAAAAAGCAATCCCCGGGGACACAATCAATAACCCCCGGCAGAGCCGGGGGCTTGATGGGGAACCGCTC
>CAYVBP010000046.1:0-13944 GCA_964449155.1 uncultured Rhodospirillaceae bacterium
GGTTCCCCATCAAGCCCCCGGCTCTGCCGGGGGTTATTGATTGTGTCCCCATCGCCCAATAATCGGGGACGTTCATCTTATATTCTCACCACATGAACGTCCGTCACAGGCTTCTTTCCGTGAAGGTCTTTAAGATGCCTGCGCACGGACAGCGCGACGGCGTGGCGCACAGCGGCGTTATCGATGCGCGCTGATTTTGGCATTTCCTCAATGGCGTCCGAAACCAAGGCGGCTAGGTCTTGTTGCAACGATGCCTTCTCGGCTTCCTCGACAATGCCCATCAGCGTGACTTGAGGATCCTGAACGACCAATCCCTTGGCGTTCATGACCAGCGTAACCACGGCAGCGCCGTTAACGCCCATCTTCTTCCTGTCCTTGGATATGGCGGCGTCAATGGGTTTCAGCGTTTTTCCGTCCAACCCCCAGCGCCCGGCGGGCACCTCCGCGACGAGTTCGTGAACGCCGGGCCCAAGACGAATAATTTGTCCATTTGTCGGAATAAGAATGTCTTTAACGCCGCACGCTCGCGCCACACGCGCATGCTCGTCCTGATGTCGCGGTTCTCCGTGAACCGGCAAAGACAAATGCGGCCGCACCAAATCATAAAGCGCCGTCAGTTCCTCTTGAGCGGCATGTCCCGAAACGTGAACAGGCCGTTCGCTTGACGTAATGACGTTCAATCCCTTGGCGATAAGATTGTTTTGAACGCGCGCAATGTCCTTTTCGTTGCCGGGGATTGAGCGTGACGAAAAAATAACCGTATCGCCCGCATCCAGCGCAATTTCGGGATGGTCATCGACGGCAATGCGGCACAGGGCTGCGCGCGGCTCGCCCTGACATCCAGTCGAGACGATAACAATGCCGTCGCGCGGCGACAGCATGGCATCGTTTTCGCTCAAGAAATCGTCGAATTCCGGCAGAAAGCCGCATTCGTTCGCAGCTTCGGCCATGCGCCACAAAGACCGCCCCACAAGCGTCATCTGCCGTCCCGAACGCTTGGCGGCCTCGGCGATGGATTTAACCCGCGCAACATTGCTTGCAAAGCAGGTGACGACAATGCGGTTTTTGATCGTCGGGAAAAGCCTGTCAAATTCTTCCTGAACGTCCATTTCCGAACCCGAATGCCCCGCAACCGGCGCATTGGTCGAATCTCCGACAAGGGCCATGATCCCTTCGTCTCCCAGCGCCCGAAGTTTTTCCAGATCGCTTGTCGTTCCAATTATGGGGTTTGGATCGAACTTCCAGTCGCCCGTGTGCAAAACGGTGCCATGTTTTGTGCGAAGCGCCAACATCTGCGCTTCGGGAATCGAATGCGTAACGGAAACGAACTCGGCCTTAAACGGCCCGATCTCGAACGAGCCGCCCGTAGGGATTTCATGAATAGTCACGGCGTCTTGCAGGTCAGCATAAACCAGCTTTCCCCGAAGCAGCTCGGCCGCGAACTTGGTCATGTAAACGGGGCAGTGCAACAATGGCCATAAGTATGCAATGGCCCCGATATGATCCTCGTGCGCGTGCGTGACGACAATGCCCAAAAGATCGTCGCGGCGCTCGGCGATAAACGAAATATCGGGCATGATAATGTCAATTCCCGGCGTCGTTTCGTCGCCAAAGGTCAACCCGCAATCGACAGCGAGCCACTTTCCGGCAGTTCCGTACAGGTTAAAATTCATCCCGATTTCGCCGGACCCGCCTAAAGGCAGAAACCAAAGCGCATCGTCAGGAGGGCGATGCGTCGACTTATAAGAACTTTTCATATGAATTTATTGGCCCAAATTAAGGATTTCCGCCTATTTATAGGCACTTTCGTCGCAGTGTGCAAATAAACATGTCTTTTGGGGGTCGGTATCAAAAATTCGTCCCCGACGATGCGGCGTCCAAAGCCCTCAGCACGATGCCGGGCGTCAAAATCTCCGGCAAAACGATCCCGTTGGGCGCGCGAGGTCCAAACACCGCATTAAAGGGGATGCCGTACCGCCCATATTTATGCAAAAGCTCGACGATTGCCGGATCCGGATTTGTCCAATTCGCTTGAATGGCCACAACGTCGCCATGGAACAAACGCCGAGCCACCGCGTCGTTCGATGCGATGACGGCCTTGTTCGCCTTGCACGTTATGCACCAGTCGGCGGTGACATCCAGAAAAACCGTTTTCCCTTCGTCAATATTTGCGCGAACTCTCGCAGGCGTATATGCGAGCCAAAGCTTGTCCGTTCGCCCCGCTGCTTCCAGGTTATGATTGCCCGAAAGCCCAAGAATCAAGGCCGCAAGGCCGACAACGACAACGCCCGCCGTTGCCGTTTTACGGGCCGAGCCGAATTTCCTCAGCGCCAAGAGAAGGATTATCGCAATCGTCAGAAGCCCAAACGCCCACGCGCGCGCGGGAAGAATTTGCGCCGACATGACGTAAATCAGCCACGCGGCGGTGGAAGCCAAGGCAATCCCCATGACCTGTTTCAATCGAACCATCCAAATGCCGGGTTTTGGCAAAAGCGTCGCCGCATCCGGGAAAAGCGCGACGGCGAAATACGGCAAAGCCATGCCGACGCCCAACATCGCAAAAATGCCGAGAATCTCTATAGGCCCAGCCGCCAAAGCAAAGCCGACGGCAGTCCCCAAAAACGGAGCGGAACATGGCGTCGCAAGAAGCGTGGCAAAAGCGCCCGTCGCGAAGTCGCCCGCAAGGCTCGGATGATACTTTCCGTTCATCTTATCCATAAGAAAGCGCGGCAACGCGACGTCGAAAAAGCCCCACATATTCGCGGCGAAAAACGCAAGAAGAAAAACAAGGAACATCAAAAAAGCGGGCTGCTGAAACTGCATGCCCCATCCGACGGACATTCCCAAAAGCTTAAGGGCGATCATCCCCGCCGCGAGAATAAGAAACGAAAAAACGATGCCCAACCCGGTGACGACAAAGCTGTGCCGCACCCGTTTGGCTTCCTTGCCGCCATGTCCGACGACGCTGACGATTTTCAAAGAAAGAACGGGCAAAACGCAAGGCATCAGATTCAAAATAAACCCGCCCAACAAAGCGATAAGCAATACCTTGCCGAAACGCGGCCTTTCCGGCACGAAAGGCGACGGCGGGGGCAGGGCGGTCTGAGCCGAAGCCCTGACCTCCGTCGCGAGGTCTCCGTTTACGACAGTCAGCGTCAACGGAAGATCGTTCAAAGAAACATTATCGGGAAGGCTATCGACGGGCTTGGTCCGCAACGTCGCCGAAAAGCCCGAAGAATCCACGGCAACCTCGGGCTTGCCAAACCCGATCTCGCGGTCGTTTTCTACGAAGATATCCGGGTTCGAAATCGGCTCGCGCGAAGAAATCGTAAACGTCAGGCTTTGCCCATCGCTGGCGATGCTTTTTAAAAGAAGTCCGGATTCCTCAGAATTTCCGGGCAGGCGCTCGCGCGCGCTGCGCAACAGCTCGGCTTCATCGCTTGGTTCGGCCTTGCCCGCCGGGACGGTAAGATCCAAATCGAAATGATTGGGAAGACAAACCGACCCGCACGTTAAAATGTCCAGCGTTACGCCAGCCTTTAGGTCTTGCCCCGGATGAAGCAGCGCCGCCTCAATAGGAAACACGACGGTGTCGCTATACCCGATGGTTTCCATCCCGAACGAAGCCTCGCGGCGCGGAAACGGATATAAAACAGTAACCGATTTCAAATTCCCGTCCTCGGTCTGGCTGCGGCTCCAATCAAAGGTCGGCGGCAGGCCTGTGCTTCCAGGAGACCGCCAATAAGTATGCCATCCCTGCGCCAGCCTGACCTCAAGGCCCAACGGAACGGTCGAGGCGTCGCCCGTACCGGTAACGCCGGAAATCAGGCGAACGGAAACGGTATCGTTGCGCTGCCAATCCCCAGAAAGGGAAAAGGCCGCAGACGGGAAAAAAGCGAAAAACAGGACTAGAAAAAAGCGAATCATGACCCCATCTCATCGTCAGGAGTGAAAAAAACAAAATAATATGTTTTTCTGCCGGTATGCAACAAGCGCGAATTAGGCTACAAAAGGATCGGAAAGTAAGCGAAACCAAACGCGCAGGAAGACGGGACCCTTGGCTAAGGACATGAAACAAGTATTTTCTCAAATAAAAAGCACAATGATTCCAGCGGCGCCACGGGCCGCAGCCGCATGGCTTACGGGTAAAATGCTGATCGCAATGCCGGGAATGGCCGATCCCCGGTTTGCGCGGACCGTTATCTACCTTTGTTCGCATGGGCCAAACGGCGCGATGGGTCTCGTCGTGAACCGGCTTTTTGGAGACGCCGATTTCCGGATGCTGCTTGAACAGCTTGGAATCAAGCCGCCGACCGGCTCCCTCGACGTTCCCGTGCAGTTTGGCGGCCCCGTCGAAATGGGACGCGGCTTTGTGCTGCATTCCGGGGAATATTTGTGCGAAGAGACGACGCGGATTTCGGAAAACATTGCTGTGACGGCGACAGTCGACGTTATCAAGGACATTGCGACCGGCAAAGGCCCTGCCCGCGCCACGGTCATTCTGGGCTATGCGGGATGGGGCGAAGGCCAATTGGAAGAAGAGCTAAAAAACAACGGATGGCTAACGGTCGATGCCGACGAGGAAATTCTGTTCGATCGGGCGCTTGACACGAAATGGGATCGCGCAATGGCCAAGATGGGCGTTTGCCCCGCGATGTTGTCCAACGCCCAAGGAAACGCATAGGCGAAAAAGCCGCAAAGGGGGCTTTTTAACCATATTTTTTATGCTAGACTGGCCGCTCAATTTCTCTTTTTCGCCAAATGTCTCAAGCGGCCACAGCAAAATCCGGATCGTCCGTCGCGCATACGATACGCCGCGCGGTCGCGTTTTTCTGTCGCGAAGCAATAGGCCTTGCCCAAGATTTTTGGAAAGACGGGGACGGCACATTCACGCAAGAGCCGCGCCCCAAGCGCGCAAAAACACGCGCGGCGGCCAGCGAAAAAGGAGCGCAAGAAAGCGCTCAGCTTTGGCATGCGGCTCCCGGAGAGATTTCGGAAAGAATGTGGGGCGAAGGCGCGGTAACGCCCGGCGATGCGCGGATCGACGCTCTTCTTATTAAGCCGCTAAATCTCGTCAAAGGGACGAGCGTGCTGGATTTGTCCGCAGGCCTTGGCGCGCGCATGAAGGGCATTGCAAGCCAGTACGGAGCGTCTGTAACCGGTCTTGAGCCAGACCCGGACGTGGCAGCGCGCGGCCAAGATCTTCTGCGCAAAAAAAAGATCAAAGGCGTTTCTTTAAACGCTTACGATCCCTCAAGTTTTTCCGAAAAGAATCAATACGAGTGCATCATTTTCAGGGAAACGGTTTATCGGGTTGCGGACAGGGAAAAATTCGTTGCGGCCATCGCCGCGTGCAGCAAGCCGGGCGTGCGGATATCTTTCACGGACTACATCGTAAATCCGGAATCGAAAGAACGCCCGGAAATTCTCGCGTGGCGCGCATATGAAGAAAGCGCAGACCCCATAGGGCTGGTCCAGATGGCGGAAATATGGGCAAAGGCCGGAATCGTCCTGAAAAGCCACGAAGACGAAACCGAGCAATACATAAAAGAAGTCAAAGCGGGCTTCCAACATTTCATGGAATACATAACGTCGGGCCACGTTCCCGATGAAGAAACGAAAAAAGCGATAGAAAAGCGCATCCGTCTATGGTCGCATCGACTAGCCGCGCTCGATCAGGGCATGCGTTACTATAGATTTTTCGGGCAGAAGCAATACGCGGACCCGTTTGCAGGCGGCGCGTCCTGACGGGTCAGCGGCCTATTTAATTTTATAAATCATTGCCATTTGCGACCGGTGACGAAAGCCGCAAGCTTTGGCAACGCCCTTCTCGATGCCGACAGCAGGCGCTGGGAAAATAAAAGCCCACTCGGTATTGGGATCGGGATGGGCTTCAATCGACAAAAGATTGGTATAATTTTCCTCCAACATAAGCAGGGCGAGCCGACGGCAGCTTTGCGACGGCAGATCGGTTTCGACGCGGATTTGGGTCGGCGATACGGCATAAGCGCTGACCCGGCCGTCCCATGGGTTGCTGGCCGCCGCCGAAGCGGAAATCCGCCCGTCCTGAACCATAAGAGCCCAAACATCCTTGCCCGGCACGAAAACGTAAGTTGGATGTGCGACGGCATAGACGCGAACGGTTTCGACAAAACGGGAGAACTGAGCCGACGCCCTTGCAATGCGCAAATTTTCTAAAATGGACGCAACCGACAACGTCAACGCGCCCAAAATGACGAACGCAAGGACAATAAAAAGCAAATCATATAAAGGCGAACGGGTTTTTTGAACGGACATGGCACGAAAGACGTTACACGCGTAAAAAGACAGAATACTATACTTCGTGACTTCGCGCGATAGTTTAAGCAAAAAGGAAGCAAAGGGGACACAATAAAAATGCCCGAACCGCCGTTACCCGTTCCATACCGCCTTTTCCGGCATTTTTATTGTGTCCCCCGCGCCCAAAAACGAAAGAAAGAATTGAGATGACGGACCTGTCTTCCTTGCCGCCTGTGCGCGAAGTCATTGCGTCGCAAGGCCTTTGGGCCAAGAAAAGCCTTGGGCAGCATTTCTTGTGCGACCTAACCCTGACGCGGCGCATAGCCGCAGCGGCCGGGGATCTGACAGGATGTTCGGCGATAGAAATCGGCGCTGGCCCCGGCGCTTTGACGCGCGCGCTGGCGGAATCGTCCGCCGCGCAGGTTTTCGCCGTCGAAAAAGATCCGCGCTTTTTCGCGGCGCTTCAAGAAATCGTCGCGGCGTCGAAGGGAAAGGTTACGCTCATGCCGGGCGACGCGCTTAAAATTGATCTTGCGTCGCTCGCGCCGCCGCCGCGCGCGGTTGTTTCGAATTTACCCTATAACGTAGGCACGGAACTGCTTCTCGGATGGCTGCGGAAGATGGAAGACTACCGCAGCCTGACTTTGATGCTGCAAGCCGAAGTCGTCGATCGCATCTGCGCAAAGCCCGGCAGCAAAGCTTACGGCAGGCTGTCGGTCATTGCGCAGTTTTGCTGCGATGTCGAAAAAGCGCTGGATGTTCCGGCTTCGTCCTTTACGCCGTCGCCGAAGGTCGCGTCAGCCGTTGTGCATATGGTTCCGCGCAAAGCCCGCCCGGCGGATATAGCGTTCTCGGTCATCGAAAAAGTCACGGCCTGCGCCTTTGGCCAACGCCGAAAAATGCTGCGGTCGAGCCTGAAAGCGCTTGGAGGCGAAGATTTGCTTTGCCGCGCGGCCATCGATCCCACGCGCCGTGGCGAAACCCTTTCTCTTACGGAATTCGAAACGCTTGCGCGGCTTGCAACGCCTCTGCGATAAGGCGCGCGTTTTCCGCAACCGAGCGATTGCCGCAGTCGAATGTCAAATCCGCCAAAGCGTAAAAAGGCGCGCGATCTGTCAAAAGGCGCTCCATTTTTTCCTTAGGATTCCCATCGTTAAGCAAAGGCCTGTGATGATGGCGCATAACGCGCTCCAGCAATATGGCCGGATCGACTTTCAGCCATACGGAAAAGGCCATCTCCTTGATTTTTTGACGCGTTTCCGCATCGACAAACGCGCCGCCGCCCAACGACAAAACGTTCCCGCCTTGTTCCAGCAGACGCGCAACGGCTTGTTTTTCGAGCTTCCGGAATTCGGCCTCGCCCAAGGAATCGAAAATCTGCGCGACTGACTGGCCCGCAGAAGCCTCAACTTCGGCGTCCGAGTCGTGGAAAGGCACGCCTAAAATCTTGGCCAACGCCTGTCCCACCGACGTTTTCCCCGCGCCCATCATGCCGACAAGGACAAGAGGACGGGAAGCGGAAAAAAATTTTTCTATTGACGCGCTCATGCCATAATTATCCCTTAGAAAGGATGACAACGTAAAATATATACAGAAAGATTAGGAGTCGAGCAGTGAATTCGCAATCGCTTGTTGCCGTAATCGGCGGTTTTTTGCTATTAGCCATAGCCGGTGGAGCTTTGTGGCTGTCGAACGCCCATATCATGCCGCCGACGCAGAAAGTTGAACTGGTCGTACCTGATGAAAGGCTTCCTCGCTAAGGCAATTCAGGCGTCGCTGATCCTAATAGGATCGGCAGGGTCGGTTTGCGCCCAAATTCCCATCGATTCTCAAAAGCCTTACGTCTCGAAGCGAACGACGCCGGTTCTCGGCCTACAGCCCGTTTCCGTCGAGCCGTTGCCCAACATCGGCCCCGATACCATCGGCATCACGAACGCGGAAGGAGGCCTTTCTCTTGACGTCTGGAAAGGCACGCGCCGCGATATCGCCGAAAGGCTTCTTTCCGCCTTGTCGCCGTCAAGCTCGGATTTGCTTAACGATCTTGTTCTCAGGCTGCTTCGGTCTTCCGTCGTTCCGCCCGAAGGGGCGGCGCGGGATCCGCAAAAATACCTGTCGTTGCGGCTCGAAAAACTCGCGCTTTTCGGAGACAGCGCCGCCGCGTGGTCTCTGGCGAAAAGGGCCGGCGTCAAAGCTGTGGACCCAGAGACTTTCAAAGTCGTCGCAGGGAATGCATTGATTGACGGCAACGAAGATTTTTGCGCGCAAACGGCGGAATTTTCAAAGCTTTATCCCAAGGTCGATTTTCAGGAAGTCCAAATCGTATGTCGCCTGAAAGCCAAGGACGTTCACGCGGCGCAGGTTGCCGTTGACGTTCTGGAATCGGGGCGTCAGCACAACGAAGCGTTTGTCGATCTTGCGCAGTCCATTCTTCGTGGAAACAAAACGCTTCCCGCCAAGTTGACCCCGGCGACGCCCGGGCTTGTCGCGCTGCTTCAGGTTTCGGGGTTGCCGTTGCCGGATTCTTTCTATGCGCAAGCCGATTTGGCTTATGCCCACGCATTATCGGGTCTTCCCGCCCGGAACGAAGCGGCGAAACTCGCCTATATCGAACGCGCGGCGGAACGCGGATTTATCGGGAAAACCGTTCTTGCGGACGCTTATCGCGCAGCTGAAATATCCCCAAACGCTTTGGCCGCGCCGTTGGCTTCGTCCGAAACCGGCCCGCGCCTGCGCGCGCTGCTTTTCCGCGCGGCGGAAAGCGCGGGCGACACAGAAACGAAAATAGCCCTTGTTTCAAAATTCGTTCAATCGGCGACGCCCGCGCTTACCGATGCCGCCGGAGATCTTCTCGGCGCTATGCTCGGCGATATCGATCCGGCTGCGGCCCCGTTGGCGCATGCGCCGTTGCTTGCGCGCGTCTATATGTTCGCTGGAAAAGACGATCTTGCTTTGGCATGGATCGCGGCCGGCAAGTCCGATCCGGTCGCGTCGTCGGAACTGCGCGCGCTTTGGCCGCAGTTTGCCCTGAATGGATACGAAAACGAAAGCTCCTATGCCTCGAATTTCGACGCGTGGCTGGACCAAGTCCTAAAGAACGCCGACGTAAAAACGGCGCGCGATATCGTTGTGCCGACCCTTCTTTTCCTGAACGCGGCCGAAATGGAAGTCACCGACGAAGCATGGCAGAAAGTCTTAAGCGTTCCTAAGGACGAAAGAAAAACGGCGTTTTCCTCGCTTCTTTACGAAAAGCTGCGCGTAGCGGCCAACGGCCATAGACAGGCGGAAACCATCGTCCTTGCCGCAGAGCTGGCCGATGGCGGCGAAATTTCCCTGCCAGTAGCGCTGCGCGTGACCGCCGCTCTGCGCCAAGCCGGATTCGAAGGCGAATCCGATTACTTCGCGCGGCAAGCTGTCGCCGCGCTGACGCGCGGGAAGTGACCCATGCCTTCTTCCGACGCGCGGTTTCACGGAATGATCGGCGCGTTTCTGGACATGCTTCTGGCCGAGCGTAACGCGGCCGTCAATACGCGGGCGGCCTATGCGCGCGATCTTAGCGACGCGGCGATGTTCATGGCGCGTAAGAAAATAGACCTGACAGACGCGAACGAAGACGATGTGCGCGCGTATCTGCGCGCGCAAGGGAAAAAGGCGGCGCGGACCCAAGCGCGACGCCTGTCGGCGCTCAAGCAATTTTATAAATTCCTGTGCTCCGAAAACTACCGCAAAGAAGACCCGACGCGCGGAATCGATGCGCCAAAGCTCGGAAAGCCCCTGCCGAAAGGGTTGACGGAAAAAGAAGTCGCCCGTTTGCTTAAGGCCGTCGCGGCCTATCCCGGCGACGAAGGAAAAAGGCTCTGCGCGATGGTCGAGCTTCTTTATGCGGCAGGGCTGCGCGTGACGGAATTGGTCAGTTTGCCCATAGCCGCAGTCCGGTTCGAACGCGCGGTTGTCTTTGTCCGGGGCAAGGGCGACAAAGACCGAGTTGTTCCGGTGGGCGAACCGGCCCTGAAAGCCGTTCAGGTGTGGCTCGACGCCCGCAAAAAGCTATTGGGAGACGCCCGGTCGCCCTATTTGTTCCCTTCGACCGTCCGCAGGGGCGCGCCGATGACCCGGCAAAGGCTATTTCAGTTGTTGAAAGAATTGGCCTTGGCTGCCAATATCGACCCGAAACGGCTAAGTCCGCACGTTATGCGGCACGCTTTTGCGACGCACCTGGTTGAAAGAGGGGCGGATCTTCGCAGCGTTCAAAGCATGCTCGGGCATGCTGACATCGCGACGACGCAAATCTATGCCCATATGGCCAACGACCGTTTAGCCCGGACTGTTTCCGAGCATCATCCCCTGGCAACGATGAAAAAATGAATAGAAATTTATATCAACCGTCCTATGAAATGACTTTCAATCCAAAAGCCCCGTCATCCCCGTCCTTTCAGTCGTCATCCCCGCCTTTTCAGTCGTCATCCCCGCGAAGGCGGGGATCCAGTTTGAGTATCCGAAGAAATGTCGGAAAAGCCTATCCTTGCGGAAATTCCAACTGGATCCCCGCCGTCGCGGGGATGACGGGGGAGAATTCTTTCATAAGGCGGTTGATATTAAACGATAAAAGAGCGACGAGTTTAAAATGATAAAACCCCACCTTCGCAACGGCGCAACGTTTTCGGGGCTAAAGATAGGCATTTTGGGCGGATCATTTAACCCGGCGCATGATGGGCATTTGGAAATGAGCCTTTATGCCCTGAAGCATATGGACCTTGACCAAATATGGTGGCTTGTCAGTCCGCAAAACCCGCTGAAACCGTCGGCGGAAATGGCCCCGTTTTCCAAAAGGCTGCTCAGTGCCGAGCGTCGCGCCGAACATCCTCGTTTCCTCGTGACGACGCTAGAGGTCGATATGGGAACGCGCTATACGTCCGACACATTGCGGACCCTCCGCGCGCGGTTTCCCCGGACGCGGTTTGTTTGGCTGATGGGGGCCGACAATCTAAGGCAAATTCCCCGTTGGCAGAAATGGGAAACGATTTTTAACCTTTTCCCCGTAGCCATTTTCCGCAGGCCTTCCTATCCGGCCGGGCGGGGGATCGGAAAAGCGGCCATTCGGTACGATAAAGAGTGGCTTCCGCCATCCGAAGGCCGGAAAATGGCCGATTTCCCCCGGAAAGGCTTGCCAGCATGGATTGTTTTGGACAATAAGCTCAATTATTCTTCGGCAACCCGAATAAGGAAGGAAAACCCCTCGTGGCAAGCGTAAAGAAAAAACCTTCGGCCAAAGCCAAGACGATAAAGAAAAAGCCCGCCGCCAAGAAAACGTGCGCGAAAAAAACATGTGCCAAGAAGTCTGCGCCCAAGAAAACAAAGTCGCGCGGGATCCCCGAACAGCTTTTGGACGCCGCGCTTAAGGTTCTCGACGAAAGACAAGCGCAGGAAGTCGTGGCAATTCCGCTTGCGGGACGCAGCAGCATCGCGGACTACATGATTATCGCCTCGGGCAAAACGGGACGCCAAGTCGCGGCGCTGGCCGAGCATTTGAATGAGGCCTTTACAAAAGCCGGGGCCGGATTCGTCCTTGTCGAAGGCCGCGAGAACGCGAACTGGGTTTTGGTCGATGCCGGAGACATAATCGTTCATCTGTTCCAGCCCGACGTGCGGCGGTATTACGATCTCGACGCGCTGTGGGATAAAAAGGCCGCGAAGAGATGAAAATCTCGATCCTCGCCGTCGGCAAAGCCAAAGGCGCGGAAGCCGAATGGAGCGCGGAATATCTGAAAAGAATGGGCGGCGCGGTCGTCGTGCGCGAATTCGCCGCATCGAAATCCCTTCCGCCCGCCGATACGCAAAAAGCCGAAGCGCAGTTGTTACTGAAAGCCCTTCCGCCGAAAGCGTTTGTCGTTTTGCTCGACGAACGCGGCAAAGACCTGACAAGCCGCGATTTTTCGGCCAAGCTGTCGAGCTGGCAGGATAGCGGCATCGGCGATCTTGTTTTTATCATTGGTGGCGCGGACGGCGTTACGGACAATATACGAGCCCACGCCAATTTTACGCTAGGCTTCGGACGACTGACATGGCCGCATCGGCTAGTCCGCGTAATGCTGCTCGAACAAATCTACCGCGCCAAACAAATTATTGCGGGACATCCGTATCATAGGGATTAATGGGGCCGTTGATATTAGTCGCTTGTTCCCTCAATCCCATTCAGCCGGTCACGCAGCTGTTTGCCGGTCTTGAAGAAAGGAACGAATTTTTTCGAAACGGCAACTGTTTCGCCCGTGCGGGGATTGCGTCCCTGACGAGCTTCGCGTTGCTTAACCGAAAAAGCGCCGAACCCGCGCAATTCAACGCGGCTGTTACGCGCCAATGCGTTCGAGATCTCATCGAACACGGTATTGACGATACGCTCAATATCGCGTTGAAGAAATTGCGGATATTTCTCCGCAAGTTGTAAAATCAGATCGGACTTTGTCATGGGCAAACCCCTGAACAAGGAAAGAAAACGCGAGTCGCTAAAGAAAAGGTGCCAAACTCGACAAACCAAGTCAAGGAAAACATTCCTATAACCCTTTGGCCCCTATGTGTTTTTGTTTATAGTACCGCAGACGCGAGTAAAGGGCGAAAAATACATTCCAAAATTTAAACCGAGCCAATTCATTGAAAACACTAATGAAAGTAAAGACAGCGCAAATCAACGGCTTCGGCATGATATAAAGGCCTGGCCGATGGGGACACAATAAAAATGCCCAAACTATCGTTATCCGTTCCGCACTGTCCTTTCCGGCATTTTTATTGTGTCCCCATCGCCTCTTTTGAGCAAACAAATCGGATGCGTCCTGATGTTCGTTAAACTTTTTGAAAAAAAGCTATCCAACGCCATTCCGGTAACAATAGAAAAAAGGAAACTCGGCGCTTCGGCTCGAGATGCCCAAGAGATGTCGGCGTTTCGGGCGCATATTTCGGCGCGAGCGGAATATGAATTTGGCGGCAAGCGTTATTCTTATGCCGAATTAAGCGTCGGTCTGGATGCGCGGACAGGAGATTCTTCCGGCATCAAGATCTCTTCGGGGTTTGCTCTGTACGATCTCATTCGCGCATGGCGCACGATGGACCTTTTATCCCGGGTCGACAGGATTGCGGACAGAAAAGCCGTCTTTTATGCGTGGCACAGCGTCGGGCCGGACAGCGGACGCAATCATTGGTGCGTCAACGGCATGTCGAAATGTTTCGATAGTCGTGAAGCTTTTTTTGAAGCGCGCGATGCGGCGCTGGGTTCGGCTCCGTCCGATAAGGAGTTGTCGCAAATTTTGACCGTTGCGACAAAAGAGGGGTTCTTTTTCGATCGGTTGGGGGCCATCAAAGAATTATTCGATTGCGGCGATTATCCAAAATCGAACGCCGCCCTTGCGGAACACAAAAAGAAAAAAGCCCTCGACAAGCCACTGCCGGCTCCCGACATAAGCCCGGAAGACGCGGCGACAATAGAGGAGCTAAGATCCTTTTTCCGTCTTCCCCCCAAAGAAAACAGATGCGAAATGTAATGCCAATCTCGGATCAAGGTGAAGCGAAGGGGACACAATAAAAATGCCCAACCTGCGGTTTTCCCTTCCGCACTTCCTTTTCCTGCATTTTTATAAGTCCTTACAAAACCCCCGCCTCAGGCGGGGACCCAGTTTGAGG
>CAYVBP010000047.1:0-3312 GCA_964449155.1 uncultured Rhodospirillaceae bacterium
TGGAGCGGTTCCCCATCAAGCCCCGGCTCTGCCGGGGGTTATTGATTGTGTCCCCAAAACGCCAGACGGAGAAACAACCCTTGCGCCGTTCGCCTTTCATCCTTGCGTCTCTCGCCGCTCTATTGTCGCTATCGCCCCTTGCCGCCGCGCAAGATATGCCCTTTTCCGAAACCGAACAAACCCTGCCGGTCACACCAACCCAAGCGCCCATCCCCTATCGCAGCTTCAACAAACTCTCGTTGACTCTTTATCCCTACGAAGGCCGGAACGTGGTCATCCTCGCCCCGTTACCGAAATACAACGAGGGTGTCATGACGGACATCCTCGTCGCGGCTGACGCCGCCTACGATTACTACGTTGCGACGACAGGCATGATCCCGCCGCGACTCTATCAATACAAGGGAAAGCTTTCCATCGCGGTCGTCCCCGCAACATGTCCGAACTCAACCGCCAGCTGCGGCTATCCCGGCCACACCGGGATTGAGCTGCAACAAGCGACGTTCGACGCCCTTTTCGAGGGCGTCAAGCAGCGGCAGCAATACGACCAAGCGCTGTTCTACGAACTCGGCCAAAATTTTTTCTTCTACACCGCGCAGTTAAGATACAGCTTGCCGGACAGCCAAACGTCTATCCCGCAAGGCTTCGCGGCCTTCATGCGCTATAAATCGATGGAAGCCGCCGAAGTCCGAGGCGCGTCTTGGCTCCAACCGACAGGACAGTATCAGTCCTTCAACGATTTCAAGCAAAGCGTCCGCGACTTGGTAACGATCTACGAAGCCGACCCGTCCTACACATGGAGCAACACATTAAAAGTCGGCGCAAGCATCAAAAACCCCTTGCAATTAGGAAGCCCCGACCTGTTCGCCTCATTTCTACTCAAACTCAGCGAAAAATACGGCGCGGCGTTCACCGAGAATCTATGGAGATACGCCAGCCAAATGCCCAAGGCAAAAACGACGCAAGCCGCCGTCGACAACTTCGTCATCGCCGCCTCAATGGCCGCAGAAACCAATCTATCGCCCCTGTTTACCCAAACATGGCGCTGGCCGCTGACGGAATCCGCAAAACGAAAAATCGAGCAACTGTTCCCGCTTCCCGCAGAAAACGCCCCCGAAACTAAAACAGCCCCGTAATCTTCCCATCCTCCGTCACCGAAATTCCATGCGCCGCCGGAACGCGCGGCAGTCCCGGCATGGTCAGAATATCGCCGCACAGCGCGACGACAAACTCGGCCCCCGCCGAAAGCCGCACATTCCGCACAGGGATGATATGCCCCGACGGCGCGCCCTTGACCGCAGGATCGGTCGTAAAGCTGTATTGCGTCTTGGCAATGCACACCGGCATCTTGCCAAAACCTTCCTTCTCAAACTCCTTAAGCTTCTTGTCCGCATCCGCATCGATCGCGATATCGGCCGCCCCATAAATCTCGCGCGCAACGGTGCGGATCTTGTCGACCAACGGCATCTCATCCGGATAAATCGGCTTAAACTTCGACGGCTTTGTCTCAATAGCCCGGACGACGGCATTCGCCAGATCGACAGCCCCCGCGCCGCCAGACCCCCAATGATCGGAAAGAACGCACGGAACGTCCTGCCTGCCCACCAGCTTTTCCAGCAACGCCATCTCGGCCTTCGTATCGGTGCTGAATCGATTGATGCAAACGACGACAGGAACGCCGTATTTCTTGACATTCGAAATATGCCTGTCGAGGTTCGCATACCCCTTCTCAAGCGCCGCAAGATTCTCGACCTTCAAATCGTCCTTAGCAACCCCGCCATGCATCTTCAGCGCCCGGATCGTCGCGACAATCACGGTGCAATCGGGCTTTAATCCCGCCTTCCTGCACTTGATGTCAAAGAACTTCTCAGCCCCCAAATCCGCCCCGAATCCCGCCTCGGTCACGACATAGTCAGCCATCTTCAGCCCCGCCTTCGTCGCAATGACGGTATTGCACCCGTGCGCGATGTTGGCAAAAGGCCCGCCATGCACAATGGCCGGATTGTTCTCAAGCGTCTGAACGAGATTAGGCTGAAGAGCATCTTTAAGAAGCGCCGCCATCGCGCCAACGGCTTTCAACTCGCCCGCGCGAACATATTTCTTGTCGCGCGTCTGCCCGACGATGATATTGCCGAGCCTACGCTGCAAATCCTGCATATCGGTGGCGAGGCAAAAAATAGCCATAACTTCCGACGCGACAGTAATATCGAACCCATCCTCGCGCGGATACCCGTTTCCCGCGCCGCCCAACGACTGCACAATCGACCGCAAAGCCCTGTCGTTCATATCGACCGCGCGCCGCCAAGCAATGCGCCGCACATCGAGTCCCAGCTGATTTCCCCAATAGATATGATTGTCGACCATAGCCGCAAGCAAATTGTTTGCCGTCCCGATGGCATGAAAATCGCCGGTAAAATGCAGATTGATATCCTCCATCGGCGCAACCTGCGCATACCCCCCGCCTGTCGCCCCGCCCTTCTGCCCAAAGCAAGGCCCCAGCGACGGCTCGCGAATGCAGATCAAGGATTTTTTGCCAATATGGTTCAGCGCGTCGTTCAACCCGATGGTCGTGGTCGTCTTCCCCTCTCCCGCCGGAGTCGGGGTAATAGCAGTGACCAAAATCAGCTTGCCGTCTTTTTTGTTTTTCAAAGTCGAAAGATAATCAAGCGAAATCTTGGCCTTCGTATGCCCATAAGGAAGAACGTGTTCCGAAGGAATCCCTAATCTCTCTCGCGCAATATCGACAACTGGCTTTAACGAAGCCGCCTGAGAAATCTCAATATCGGACTTAGGCGCGGCGTGTTGATTGTTCTTACCCTTGGAATTCATGCTCGTCATGCGCGGCTCCTATGCAATCTCGTCATTCCCGCGAAAGCGGGAATCCATTGCCGCGCGTCCGCGCGGCGCAAGAGCGCCCCTTTCGAACCAAGCCTAAGCCCTTTTCAAACAAGCGCAAAGGCAGGCCATGCTAATGCCCCGTGCGACCGCAGGCAAGACGGAAAGAGATTTGTCTATCGTCTGGACGTTCTACGGGAAGGCCCGGATTTGGGATAAAGTATCCATAAAGGAATAAATCTACCATTTTGCTTGCAATCCCCCGAGTTCCTCCCCAATATTTCCGTTCTCCCTCAACAAGGTTTCTTGATGTTTATCGATCTCTATCTCGGCGGCCTGATATCGCTCTCGCTAGCGATTTACCTCGCTTATGCCCTGTTCCACCCTGAAGAGTTTTAAGCAGGCAATCATGATTCAAAACCAAAAAAACACCCCCGCCCCTTCCACCGTCACCCCCGCCCCCTTCACCGTCATCCCCGC
>CAYVBP010000047.1:3412-13584 GCA_964449155.1 uncultured Rhodospirillaceae bacterium
CCCCGCCCCCTTCACCGTCATCCCCGCGAAGGCGGGGATCCAGTTGGCTTCCCCGTTCAAAAAACGCCTGCGGTTTTTCTCACGGCAAGACCAACTACCCGCCCGCTTTCGCGCAGATGACACTGCAATTTCGATTGTGTAACCAACATGTTCTCCAACGCCCTAGCCCAATTCGCCCTTTTTGCCGCCGCGACCTTGGCGCTTGCCATTCCCTGTTCCTATTGCCTCGCCAAACTCTTCAACAACGGTTCCGCAGAACCGGGCCTTGCGCTACGCCCCATCGAATCCTGCCTTAAAAGAGTCGTCGGCTCCCAGTTTTCCGTCCAGCAAACATGGCGCGGATACCTGTTCTCGGCAATCCTGTTCAATCTAGCCGGGTTTTTCGTTTTATTCCTGATCCTGCTCAACCAAGCGTCTTTCCCTTGGAACCCCCAGCAATTCGGCAACCTTCCGCTTCCCTTGGCCTTCAACGCGGCAGTTTCGTTCATGACGAATACCGACTGGGAAGCCTATACGGGCGAAACGACCCTTAGCTATTTCAGCCAAATGGCGGGCATGGCGGTGCAAAACTTTCTTTCCTCCGCGACAGGCATCGCCGTCGCCTTTGCGGTGGTCCGCGGCTTTATCCGTAAAGAAAACCCGTTGCTTGGAAACTTCTACGCCGACGTCGCGCGAATAACGGCCTACATCCTCCTTCCGCTGGCCTTCGTCTATTCTCTATTTCTGATCGGGCAAGGCGTGCCGCAAAATCTGTCGCCCTACGTCACGGCGACAACGCTCGAAGGCGCGCCGCAAATCCTCGCGCAAGGACCTGTCGCCAGCCAAGTTGCAATAAAAATGCTTGGCGCGAACGGCGGCGGCTTTTTTGCCGCAAACGCGGCGCACCCCTTCGAGAACCCAACGCCGCTCAGCAACTTCATCCAGCTCGTCTCGATCCTTTTGCTTCCCATGTCGCTGGTGCTGGCGTTCGGACGCATGGTAGGCGACAAACGGCAAAGCTGGTCGCTCTTCGCCTCAATGACGATCCTGTTCATCGCCTTGCTTGTTTTGTGCGCCTACGTCGAACGAACGCCGCATCCGGGCCTTGCGACAATGAACGTCGACCAAGCGGCCTCCAGCGTCAACCCCGGCGGCAACATGGAAGGCAAGGAAATGCGCATCGGCGTCTTCGCCTCAGCCTTATGGACGGTGGCGGCGACGGCAACGGCGAACGGATCGATGAATTCGGCGCTCGACAGCTATATGCCGCTTGGAGGCCTTGTGCCTCTGTTCAATATGCTGGTCGGAGAAGTCATCTACGGCGGCATCGGCTGCGGCCTGCACGGCGTGCTCATCTACGTTCTGATAACGGTCTTTATCGCGGGCCTGATGGTGGGCCGCACGCCCGAATATTTAGGCAAAAAGATCGAAGCGCACGAAATGAAGCTCACGGTCCTGTCTCTGTTCGTCTATCCGCTTTGCGTATTGGGCTTTGGCGTTTTGGGCCTTTTATCGGACGCAGGCGCCTACGCAATCACAGCCGACGGCCCGCATGGCCTAACGCAAGCCATCTACGCGCATGCCTCGGCAACGGCGAACAACGGCTCAGCTTTCGCAGGCTTCAATGCGGACACGACCTACCACAACGTCCTGATGGGGCTTGTCATGGCGATAGGCCGCTTCGGCGCGATAGCCATTGTGCTGGCAATAGCGGGATCGTTCGCCTCCAAGAAAACGGTCCCGTCCTCGATCGGAACCTTCCCGACGCACGGCAGCATGTTCGTCATCATGCTAACGGGGGTCGTGGTCTTGTTCGGAGGCCTGACCTACTTCCCCGCCCTCGCTCTCGGCCCCATAGCCGAACACCTAACCCTTTTCGCGCCTTAGGACCCGTCCGTCATGTCCCGATCCAGAAAATATAAACGTTCCTCTCTCCTAGCGCCGATGCTCTTGCAGTCGTCGATCAAAGGCGCCTTTCTCAAGCTCCGCCTCAGGGACCTCGTGCGAAATCCTGTGATGTTCACAACAGGCGTCGCGGCATTGTTCTCAACGCTCCTGACGTTGCGCGACGCGGCAATAGGAGACCAAGTCTCTTTCAGCGTTCAAATCTCGGCGTGGCTGTGGATCACGGTCTTGTTCGGCAATTTCGCGGAAGCGGTCGCAGAAGGCCGAGGCAAATCCCAAGCCGACTCCTTACGCAAAACGAAAACGGAAACGATGGCTAAAAAAGTCGCGACAGCGAACGCGACGGACTACAAAGAGGTCCCGGCGGCCGAGCTACGCAAAGGCGATCTCGTCATAGTCGAAGCCGGCGACGTTATCCCCGGCGACGGCGACATCGTGAAAGGCATCGCGACCGTTGACGAGGCAACGATCACGGGCGAATCCGCCCCGGTTATCCGTGAATCCGGCGGCGACCGGTCGGCGGTCACGGGCGGAACAAGGGTCATCTCGGACCGGGTCATCGTCGAAATTGGAACGGACCCGGGCGAATCCTTCCTCGACCGCATGATTGGCCTTGTCGAAGGCGCGCGGCGGCAAAAGACGCCGAACGAAATCGCGCTAACGATCCTTTTAACCGGATTGACGCTGATCTTCCTGCTCGTTTGCGTAACGCTGCAAGGCTTCGCGACCTACAGCGGAACGCTGATCCCGACAATATACCTGATCGCGCTTTTCGTGACGCTGATCCCAACGACCATCGGCGGTCTTTTGTCGGCCATCGGTATCGCAGGAATGGACCGGCTCGTGATGTTCAACGTCATCGCAAAATCGGGCCGCGCCGTCGAAGCGGCAGGCAACATCGACACCCTCCTGCTCGACAAAACAGGCACCATCACGTTCGGCAACCGCATGGCGGACGCCTTTATCCCCTTAAACGGCGCGCGCGAAAAAGAACTGGCAGAAGCCGCGATGCTGTCGTCGCTGTCCGACGACACGCCAGAAGGCAAATCCATCGTCCAGATGGCGCGGCAAAAATACGGCCTCGGCGCGCCAACGGACGCAACCGCGACGCTGCGCTTCGTGCCCTTTAGCGCGCACACGCGCATGAGCGGCGCTGACGCAGATACCTTCTCGATCCGCAAAGGCGCGCCCGACGCGGTCTTGGCCTATTGCGAAATCGAAGAAAACGACGACACGCGTCGCGCCATCAAACGCGTCGCCAAGACAGGCGGCACACCGATGCTGGTCGCCAAAGACAAGCGCGTGATGGGCGTCATTCACCTGAAAGACATCATCAAACCGAACATTCAGGAGCGCTTTATGACCCTCCGCCGGATGGGAGTCCGGACGATCATGGTCACAGGCGATAACCCGATCACGGCGGCCGCGATATCGGCAGAATCCGGCGTTGACGATTTTCTGGCCGAAGTATCGCCGGAAAAGAAACTCGACCTGATCCGAAGCGAACAAGCCTGCGGCAAACTGGTGGCGATGTGCGGCGACGGCTCAAACGACGCGCCCGCGCTGGCGCAAGCGGATGTCGGGGTCGCGATGAACGCGGGAACGATGGCGGCGCGCGAAGCGGGCAACATGATCGATCTCGACAACAATCCGACAAAACTGATCGAAATCGTGATGATCGGCAAGCAACTCCTGATGAGCCGTGGCGCGTTGACGACATTTTCAATTGCGAACGACGTTGCCAAATACTTTGCAATCATCCCGGCCCTGTTTATGGGCATTTATCCGGGCATGGCGGCCTTAAACGTTATGGGCCTGAAAAGCCCCGAGTCGGCGATACTGTCCGCGATCATCTTCAACGCGCTCATCCTGATTGCGCTCGTGCCCTTGGCCCTGCATGGCGTAAAGTTCCTTCCAGCCCCCGCGGAAACGGTCTTGCGCCGCAACTTGCTTCTTTTCGGCGTCGGCGGCCTCGCGGCGCCCTTCGCCGGGATCAAAATTATCGACCTGATCGTCAGCGCGCTGATCGAGATATAAGGACAAAAAATGACTCACAAAAAAGGGAACACAATGAAAATGCGCGACGCCGGAGCGAAGTTCAATCAACCGGCCGCTCAAGCGCATTTTCATTGTGTCTCCCCCGCCTCTCTCTCCGTCCCCGCCGCCCGCCGAGGTCATACCTCAAAGCGCTCGGCATAAGGAAAAGCCATGCTGCAAGAACTTCGCTCAATCCTCGGCCTTCTTGTCTTCTTCACACTTGTCTTGGGCCTCGGCTCCCCCCTTCTTTCGGCGCGCGTAGGTCAAGCCCTATTCCCCCATCAGGCCAACGGAAGCCTGATCGAAACAAGCGGCGCAATCGTCGGCTCCGAACTCATCGGACAGAATTTCTCGTTTCCTAAGTATTTCCATCCGCGTCCTTCGGCGGCTGGCAACGGCTACGACGCAGCTGATTCCTCGGCCAGCAATCTCCCCCCGACATCCGAAGCCCTTATCGAAACCATCGGCGCGCGGGTCGCCGATCTGCGCCAAATCAGAGAAGCCCGCCCCATTCCGATTGACCTCGTCACGGCATCCGGAAGCGGCCTTGACCCCGACATATCGGTAGCCTCGGCGCAATTTCAGGTTCCGCGCATTGCGGAAGCCCGCGGCCTTCCGCCGGCGACAATCGATAAGCTGATTGCCGAAACGACGACGCCCCGAACCTTCGGCGTTTTCGGAGAAAACCGCGTCAACGTCCTGAAAATCAACATGGCGCTCGATGCCCTGCCCCCGCCGCCGCCTGCCCCGGTCCAGCCATGAGCGACGAAGAAAAACGCCCGTCACCCGAAGAACTCCTCAAGGAAGCGAAGAGCGAACGCGCAGGCAAGCTGAAGATCTTCCTCGGGGCTGCGCCGGGCGTCGGGAAAACGTACGCGATGCTCAGCGCGGCGCGCGTGCGCCTTAACGACGGAGTCGACACCGTCATCGGAGTCGTCGAAACGCATCAACGCAGCGAAACAAACGCGCTGACAGAAGGAATCGAAGAGATTCCGCGCCAAAAGATCTCCTACCGAGGCCTAAGCTTCGAAGAAATGGACATTGACGCGATTCTGAAGCGCAACCCCAAGCTTGTTCTGATCGACGAACTCGCGCACACGAACGTGCCGGGCGCGCGTCACACCAAGCGCTACCGCGACGTGCAGGAAATCCTCGAAGCCGGGATCGATGTCTATTCGACGCTGAACGTCCAACACATCGAAAGCCTGAACGACGTCGTCGCCCGCATCACCGGGATTCGCGTGCGCGAAACGGTGCCCGACAGCCTTGTCCACATGGCGAATGCCATCGAGCTGATCGACCTCCCCCCCGACGAACTCTTGCAACGCCTCAAAGAAGGCCGCGTCTACATCCCCGAACAAGCCCGCCTCGCGATGAACCGCTTCTTCACGCCGGGAAACCTGACAGCCCTGCGCGAGCTAGCCCTGCGCCAAGCGGCCGAGCGCGTCGACGAGCAAATGACAAACCTGATGCGCCGCCACGCCATCGCAGGCCCATGGCCGACCAGCAATCGGGTCATGGTCTGCATCTCGGACGACGAACAAGCGACCCTTTTGGTCCGCGCCGCGTGGCGCAGCGCCGAGCGCCGCCAAACGTCATGGATCGTGCTCTACGTCGAAACGAGCCACCGCCCGCAGCAATCGGAAAAAGCGCAGCGCGACATTTCGCAAGCCCTGACTCTTGCCCAAAACATCGGCGCGGAAACGATCGGCATCACAGCCGAAAACATCGCGGACGAAATCCTCCGCGCCGCGCGGGAACGCAACGTCTCGACCATCGTGATCGGCAAATCGAGGCGCTCGCTATGGTCGCGCCTTATACGCCCGTCCGTCTCGGCCGAAGTCATCAAAAAAGCCGAAGGCTTCGATATTTTACTCGTCAACGAGCTTGAAGGATCGCCGCGCTCGCCTGATTCCAAAACGTCGCCCCTCTCCGACTCGCAACCCTGGCGCTTCAGCTGGCCCGCGTTCGGAAAAGCCGCGTTCATCTCCCTTCTTGCAAGCGTCATCGCCTTCTTCCTCGCGGCGTTCGTCGAGCCAGTCTTTCTCTCAGCTCTATTTATCGTCGCCGTCCTTCTTGTCGCGCTCGAAACCGATATAGTGATGTCGCTGGGCGCGACGCTCTATTCCGCCCTCGCGCTCGACATCCTGATGACAGCCCCCGAGTATTCCCTGATTCCGCGCGACGAAAAAGAAGCCGCACACCTGATGTTTTTCGTCGCGGCGAGCCTCGCGACAAGCGTAATCGCGGACCGCACCCACCTGCAAATCAAGACGATGCGCCGCCACGCCGAACGCACGCAATCCCTCTACGACTTCACGAAAAGCATCGCGGCGGCGGCGACCATCGACGATGTCGCGCAAACGACAGTCCGTCGCGTCGCGATGACCTTAGGCGCGCACGTGGCCATCTTGATGCCGAAAAACGACGGCCTGCACATCGTCGCGGCAATCCCCGCAGACCTGACGCTCGACATGGCGTCCAGCGCCGCGATGGATTGGGTATGGCGGCACCGCAAACCGGCAGGCGCAGGCTCCGATACATTGCCCAGCACGCCATTCTACGGCCTTCCTTTGCAAGCGGGCGCAAATATGCTTGGCGTCATCGCCGTCAAGATCAAAGCCGGCAACGCGCTGACCTCGCCGCAAAACGCATATCTCTCCGGTCTCGCGCATCAAGCGGCAGCCGCCATCGACCGCGCCAAGCTCGTGACGGATGTCGAACAAGCGCGCCTGCAAAACGAAATGGAAAAGCTGCGCACGAGTCTTTTATCGTCGGTAAGCCACGACATGCGCGCGCCGCTCGACAGCATCATCCTGACAGCGCGAAATTTAAACAACGACTGGAAAAACATCCCGGCCGACGAGCGCCTAGTCCTCGTCTCGCACATCGAGGAAGAATCGGACCGTCTCGACCGCTTCATCGAAAACTTCCTGGACATGACCGAGCTTGTGACGGGAAACATGCGCTACAACCGCGAGCTTATCGACATCCGTGACGCAATCGAGCTTGCGATGGCGCGCCTCGACCGACGCCTCAAAGAACGCGACGTAGTCTTCGACTGCCCCGACGACATCCCGTTGATGGAAGCCGACGCCCCAACCCTGCGCCGCGTCTTTGTGAACGCGATCGAAAACGCCTGCCTCTACTCCCTACCCGACCAACCCATACGCATATCGGTCACGGCGGAAGGCGACCTGATCCGAGCGGTCATCTCCGACCGAGGCATCGGCATCCCTGACTCCGAGCGTCAAAGAGTATTCGACATGTTCTACCGCATCAAGAAAGACGCGACGGAAAGCGTCTCAATCGCGGGCGCAGGCCTCGGCCTCTCGATCTGCCGAGGCTTTGTCGAAGCCCACGGCGGCGAAATTTCCGCGCTCGCAGGCAAAGACGGCATCGGCACGAACATCGTCATTGTCCTGCCGAAACAAATGGAACCAGCCTAAATACGACGGGAACACAATCGGCATCAATCCCCCATCTCAACAACGACGGGCACATGGTCCGAAGCCTTATCCCGGCCCCTTTCCTCTCTATCGATCCGACAATCCGTCATCCTGTCCGCAGCCTCCGGAGACATCAAAAAGAAATCGATCCGCAAGCCTAAATCCTTCTCCCAAGCGCCGCCCTTATAGTCCCAAAAGCTGAACGCGCGCGCCTGCGGATGCAAAGCCCTGAACGCCTCGGCATACCCAAGATTAAGCGTCCCCCGAAAAGCGGCCCGCGCCTCCGGACTAAACAAAGCGTCCTTCTCCCACTTGTCAGGATCGTAAACGTCAGAATCTTCCGGAATGACATTGAAATCGCCCCCCAAAACGACAGGGCTTTCGTCACGCAGCAAATCGGCCGCATGCCGCTTAAACATGTTCATCCACTCAAGCTTGTAGGTGAATTTTTCCGTCCCAAGAGGATTCCCGTTCGGCGCATAAACGCTAGCAAGGCGAATGCCCCTAACGGTCGCCTCCAGATACCGAGCCTGCGCATCGACAAACCTCGGCAAACCCTCGCGCACATGTTCGATTTTATGCAAACTCGCAATAGCGACGCCGTTATAGGCCTTCTGCCCGAAAACATGCACGCCATAGCCTGCCGCATTGAATTCCATTTCGGGAAAATCGGCGTCCTCGCATTTAATCTCCTGCATCAGCAAGACGTCAGGTTTGGCCTTATCAAGCCACGAGATCACATTCGGCATCCGCGCCCGAACCGAATTAACATTCCACGTTGCAATCCGCATATCCGCCCCCTGCCGTCAAAGTTCACAAAAGGGACATGATAAAAATGCGCCAACCGAAAGTTAACTTTGCAAAAACATGCTCCACTTGCGCATTTTTATCGTGTCCCCGCTGCCCACAATCGCCCGCGACCCACGCAAGTCACCTCATTCGCCATTTAGTATTAATCACAAACAGTAAAGATTAACTAACGTATAAACTATACCCCTCATCCCCTTCCAATACAAAGGATCTTAACGATAAATCCCCGAAAATTTGCCTCTCTTCCCGTTTCATGATACGGGAAACGCCAACGACAACAGCATAATTGAAACCGATGCAGTCCCTGGAATTCGAGAAATCCGTCGCCGAGCTTGAAACGAAGATTGAAGAACTGCGGCACCTATCCGACGGCGAGCACGTCAACATCGGGGCCGAGATCGGCAAGCTTCAAGACAAAGTCAAAAAGCAGCTCAACACCCTTTACAGCAAACTGACGCCTGCGCAAAAAGTCCAAGTCGCGCGGCATCCCGACCGTCCGCATTGCCTCGACTATGTCCGGGAACTGATCGAAGACTTCACGCCGCTGGCAGGCGATCGCCTTTTCGGCGAAGACCAAGCCATCGTGGGCGGCCTCGGCCGCTTTCGCGGCCAATCCTGCGTCATCATCGGGCAGGAACGCGGCTCCGACACCGAAAGCCGCCTCAAGCACAATTTCGGAATGGCCAAGCCCGAAGGCTACCGCAAAGCGCAACGGCTGATGAATCTTGCGGACCGTTTCGGACTGCCGATCATCACGTTGGTCGACACGGCAGGCGCATTCCCCGGCGTCGACGCCGAGGCGCGCGGACAAGCCGAAGCCATAGCGCGCTCCATCGAAACATGCCTCAACGTCGGCACACCGCTTGTCTCGTGCATCATCGGCGAAGGCGGCTCAGGCGGCGCAATAGCGCTGGCAGCTGCAAACGCGGTCATCATGCTCGAACACGCGATTTATTCCGTTATTTCCCCGGAAGGCTGCGCGTCAATCTTATGGCGCAGCGCCGCGAACGCCGACGAAGCCGCAGCGGCGCTTCGCCTGACGGCGCAAGATCTCTTGGCGCTCGGGATCATCGACTCCATCGTTCCCGAACCCATCGGCGGCGCGCACCGCAATCCGCAAAAAACGATGAAAGACGTCGGCGACGCAATTGAAAAAGCCCTTCTCGAATATTCCCTGCTCGACAAAAAACTCCTCGTCGCCGACCGAAGGAAAAAGTTCCTGAAAATGGGCAAAAAGGCTTTATAAAGAAGTATCCCGGATCAGATTGAATCGAAGCGACCCCTTCGCGTCACTTTGATCCGAGATTGGTATCAGAATATATTACCCTTTCCCGAATCCCGAATTATCCCATGTCTCCCACCTTCCCCCGCCTCGTCATCGCCACACATAACGCCGGAAAACTTTTCGAGTTCCAAACCCTCCTGCACGTTTTTGTCCCCGAGATCGTCTCCGCCAAGGATCTCAATCTGCCGTCCCCCGAAGAAACCGGAACGACGTTCGCGGAAAACGCCTTCATTAAAGCCAAAGCCGCCGCCGAGGCCAGCAATAGCGTCGCCCTTGCCGACGACAGCGGCCTCTGCGTTACGGCGCTCAACGGCCAACCGGGAATCTACTCGGCCCGCTGGATGGGCCCAACCAACGACCCAAATATCGGCATGCAACGAATCCAAACCGAACTCGGCGAAACGAAAGACCGATCCGCTTACTTTATCTGCGTTGTGACTCTCTGCTGGCCCGACGGGCGATCAGAATCCGTCGAGGGCCGCGTCAACGGCACAATAGCCGCAGCGCCCCGAGGCTCCCACGGTCACGGCTACGACCCGATCTTCATCCCGAACGGCTACACGCAAACTTTTGCGGAAATGGCCGACGACCAAAAAAACAAAATCAGCCACCGCGCCCAAGCCTCCCGCCTCCTAATCGAAAAGCACTTCGCCCCACCACCACGTCATCCCCGCTTACCCCACCACCACGTCATCCCCGCGAAGGCG
>CAYVBP010000048.1:0-7995 GCA_964449155.1 uncultured Rhodospirillaceae bacterium
CAGGCGGATCCCCTGATTTCTGAACCGGTTGCCGACACAGCGGCCTCCACACTCTCATCCCTTGCGAATACAATGGAAATCGAACGTCTATCGACATCATCTGCCGGCGCGACATATCTGGGCAATGGACGCAGGACGCTCGAGGATATGGTGATCGAACTCATGCGACCTTTATTAAAAGAATGGCTCGATAAAAACCTTCCTGAGCTTGTCGCGCGCCTAGTCCAGAAAGAAATCGACCGCATCACCCGAAAATCATAGTCAGTCCAGCAAAAATGATTCAAATTTCGCCATTTTGGCGAAAGCAGGAGTCCATTGCCGCGCGTCCGCGCGGCAATCGTCTTCAAAAAAACTGCCCCGCAGTATGGCTGCGGGGCAGGGGAGAAAAAGACGAAAGACGCTGAGGCTAACTTCCGGAATACGTTGCCGTGCAGCTGGCCGAAGAGTCTTTGCCGATGCAGTACCAGCTAAGCTCCGTATCGCCGAAGATATAAGACGGCGCGCCAACGTCGCACATGGTGCTTGTCTGAGGCATCGTAGAAACGGTTGTGCCGTTCGCCGATCCGCAAACGCCTGCCGACGGAACGGCGCTTGACGCCATCGTCGCCGTGCACCGCGCCGTATCGCTGGAATTAATCCAATCGCCGGTAAACGAAGTTGAACAGTACCAATAATACGTCCAATTGGTCGTATCGATCATAAAGGACGTGGCGTTGCCGTTGCTGCATTTGGCCGCAGTAGCGGTTGGCTCTTCGGAAATCGTCGTGCCGTTCGCCGTGCCGCAAGCGCCTGCGGTATTGGAAGCTGATGAACACTGAACCGTTCCGCCGCTAGATCCTGTGCACGTCCACGTAACGCTGCCATCGGTAGCGGAAGAAACATTGGTCGGCGTGCCGGTCGTACAGCTGGCCGCGCTCGATCCGCAAACGGCATCTGACGAAGAGCTAACGTAAGTTTTGCAGGTTGCGGTCGAACCGCCGTCGGAACCGCTGCATGTCCACGTATACCCGCCGTCGCTCGTTTCGCTCACGCTCGACGCGGTTCCATTCAAGCACAAATACAGGGTCGGTGCCGAGCTATACTCAGCGCCGTTCGCCGCGCCGCATTTGCCGCTTACGCCGGTGCTGGATCCGTCAACGGTTTGAAGACCGAGATTATCCATAAGGTTTTCGAAATTGGATAAAGCAGCGTCGTTGTCGGAATTCAAAGTGTTTGTCAAATCGACAAACAGGGCGACGTCTTCGCCGTTATTAAGCCCGGAAGCATTCATCAGGCTAAGAATGAGTTCAAGAGCCCCGGCGCTATCCGAAAGCGGAGATCCGCTGGCAGAGACGACGGTAGACGATTTCGTATACGCGTCCGCTTGCGGCGCGTAAGCCGAGCAAAGAACCAAAGCCAAGCCTAAAGTGGGGATTAAAGAATAATAGGGGCGCCGCATGTTGAATCTCCGTAACTCGTTATTGAAGAACATGAATTCCGCTCGACAGCTTATTTTAAGATATAAGCGAAATAACTTAATGCCCTATTAATTTATCAGGCAGGGACATCCGGCAAAGTTCGCTTTCCCAATCAATCGCCGCGATCATAAAGCAAAATATACGAAAATGTCGACGAAATCCGAAGAAAATTCTTATAAATCAAAAGGCATTATACAACGTATAAACTTTTGCACTACTCTCCCATCCACATCCCACCCCCACCCCGTCATCCCCGCCCCGTCATCCCCGCCCTCTCCTCCCGTCATCCCTGCCCTCCCCCTCCCGTCATCCCCGCGCAGGCGGGGATCCAGTTGAAATATCAGCAAAAACCAGCGCCTCCAAAATCCGCCCCCCCTTAAAAAGTCATTTCAAAGGGCGGTTGACACAAAAAACAGAACCCGATCCGTACCGGACGACCGCCCTTATAAAAGCCAAGCCTTTATCGCCCCTTGCTCCTTGCCCCCATGTCGCGCTACAAAACTCGCTTAACCGGAGTTTTACATGACATCCAAAAACATTCCTGACGCGCTAGATGTAAACGGCATTATGGCGCGGATTCCGCATCGTTATCCCATGTTGTTGATCGACCGTGTGATCGACATCGTTCCGTCCGAAAGCTGCACTGGCATAAAAAACGTTACGGTAAACGAGCCGTTTTTTCAGGGCCATTTCCCCGCCCACCCGATCATGCCGGGCGTCCTCATTATCGAGGCGATGGCTCAAACGTCTGCAACGTTGGTTGTGGCCTCGCTTGACGATGTCTCTTGCGACACGCACATCGTCTATTTCATGACAATCGAAAGCGCGCGGTTTCGCCATCCGGTGACGCCGGGCGACACGTTGCATATCAAGGTTCAAAAAGACCGCACGCGCGGCAGCGTCTGGAAATTTCGGGGCGAAGCCTACGTCGGCGATAAACTATGCGCCGAAGCGGTCTATACCGCGATGCTCGTTCCCCGCGACGAAGTTAAAGGCGAATAATGGCCGTAGAAATTCATCCATTGGCGGTCGTCGATCCGAAAGCCAAGCTTGGAGAAAACGTATTCATCGGTCCGTTCTGTACCGTCGGACCCGACGTTAAATTGCATGACGGCGTGCGCCTGATTTCGCATGTCGTTGCCGACGGGCGCACGACGGTCGGCGAAGGCACGATAGTCTATCCGTTCGCAGCCTTGGGCTTGCGTCCGCAGGACCTGAAATTCAAAGGCGAAGAATCGTCGCTTGAAATCGGCAAGAAAAATCAAATTCGCGAATATGCGACCATGCATCCGGGCACGGAAGGCGGGGGCATGGTCACGCGCGTGGGCGACAACGGGTTGTTCATGATCAACACGCACGTCGCGCACGACTGCCAAGTTGGCAACAACGTGATCTTCTCGAACTGCGCGACGTTGGCCGGACATGTCACGATCGGCAACTTTGTTCTTTTAGGCGGCCTGTCTGCCGTTCATCAATTTGTGCGCATCGGCGACTACGCGATCATCGGCGGCATGTCGGGCGTCGAAAAAGACGTGATACCGTTTGGCCTTGTAAAAGGCGAACGCGCGCATCTGGCCGGATTGAATCTCATCGGCCTCGAACGCCGGGGTTTCAACCGCGACGACATTCGCGACTTGCGCGGCGCGTACCGCATGCTGTTCGCGCCCGAAGGCACGCTCTGCGAGCGTCTTGAAGAAACGGCGACGCATTACAAGGATCAAGCGCAAGTCAATCGCATCATCGCTTTCCTGCGTTCCTCTTCCGACCGCCCCATCTGCCAGCCGAAGGCGGACGAGGAATAACGAGGTGGATTCGGGGAAAGATATCTTTTCCGAATCCCAAGCCTTAGGTTCCTTATCATGCTTCTCATCCTGACCCAAACCTTCGCGCCCGCCAAAGGCGGCATGGAAACCTACATGACGGGTCTGGCCGAGTCTCTGGCAAAGGCAGGCCTCGCCGTAACGGTCTTCGCTGACGCAAAGAAACCTGCCGCAACAAAGCCCGCTCATCTTCCCTATACCGTCAAACGCTTCTCCGGCTGGCGCCCTTTGCGTCGGTGGAACAAGCGGCGGGCGATATCCGCCTTGCGGGGCGTCGACGGCGTCTTCTGCGACTCATGGAAAAGCGTCGAAGCCCTGCCGAAAAAATTCTCCGCGCCCATCGTCGTTCTCGCGCACGGCGCGGAATATCCGCCGTCGCCGTCCTCGCGCAAAAAAAGGCGCATCGAATCCGCTCTCGCGCGCGCGACAACAATCGTCGCAAATTCCATCTTCACAGCCGATGCCGTCCGCGCCTACCTCAAATTGCCCGATGACGAACGCCTGACAGTTATTCATCCGCCGGTCGATCCTTTGCCGCCGCCGACGCCCGAAGCCCAAGCGGCAATAAGCGCCCTCATTGGCGCGCGTGCGCCCGTCATCTCCGTTCTCGCGCGGCTCGAGCCGCGCAAAGGCATCGACCATGTCATCAAGGCTATGCCCAATATCCTCGCCCAGCATCCCAATGCGGTCTTTCTTGTCGGCGGCGACGGCGACGATGCACCGCGTCTGCGCGCGTTGACGCGGGCAAAAGGTCTGGACAATCATGTCGAATTTCTGGGCTATCTCGATGCGGATAAAAAAGCCGCGCTTTTCCAAAACAGCGACGTTTTCGCGATGCCTGTGCGCCGCGTCGGCGCTTCCGTGGAAGGATTCGGAATCGTCTACATCGAAGCCGCCTACTTTGGCGTTCCGTCCTTGGGCGGCAGGGACAGCGGCGCCGAAGACGCGATTATCGATGGAAAAACAGGCGCTTTATGCGACGGCGACAACCCAAGCGACGTTGCCGAAAAGCTTTTGCGCATGCTCAACGACGAACCCCACCGCTGTTTTCTCGCCCAAGCCGCCAGACTTCGGGCCAATGCCGAATTTCCTTGGCCAAAAGCGCTAACCTTTTTCCTGTCCGCGCTGAAGCCCTAAGAGAGCTAGAGCGTTCCGACGGGGACACACAGCCCCTCTTGCAAAAATGATTCAAATTTCGTCATTCTGTTGAAAAAGAGCTATGATCGCCCGACGATTCGGTGGGACCTAACGGCTTTTGCAGCGGCGCGTTCATGGGCCGCCATCGCCCAAGGCAAAACGGCATCTGGCGAGATAGAGAAGAAAGATAGGCGAGGGGATACGATGAAAATAGCGTTTCAAGGCGCGCGAGGCGCAAATTCGGACATGGCGTGCCGAGCAGTCTATCCCGATTGCGAAACGTTGCCGTGTTTCGGATTCGACGACGCGTTCGAAGCTGTCCGCGACGGACAAGCGGACCTTGCGATGATTCCCGTCGAAAATTCGGTGGCGGGGCGCGTGTCGGACGTGCATCATCTTTTGCCCAAAGGGGACCTGCACATTGTGGGCGAGCATTTTCAGCCCATCGAGCATCATCTACTCGCGCTTCCCGGAACGAAGCTCGACGAAATTGAAATCGTCGAGAGCCACGTGCAAGCTCTCGCGCAATGCCAAAAATGGCTCAAGGAAAAGGGAATAAAGCCGGTCATCCACGCCGATACGGCGGGCGCGGCGGAAGAGGTCAAGCGGCGCGGCGACAAAAGGATCGCCGCCATCGCTTCCGATCTGGCAGGGAAAATTTACGGACTTGAAAGTCTGGCTTCAGGCATCGCGGACGGCCCGAAAAACACGAC
Organism: uncultured Rhodospirillaceae bacterium; assembly: GCA_964449155.1. Classification (GTDB taxonomy): domain Bacteria; phylum Pseudomonadota; class Alphaproteobacteria; order UBA9219; family UBA9219; genus CAIXLI01. The sequence continues at coordinate 5,128 of CAYVBP010000048.1, forward strand.
GCGTTTTTTGATTCTCTCGCGCGACGCGAAAGAAGCTTCGCCGGACATCGATTGCATAACGACGCTCGTCTTCCACGTGCGCAGCGTCCCGGCGGCCTTGTATAAAGCGTTGGGCGGTTTTGCGACGAACGGCGTGAACATCACAAAGATTGAAAGCTATTTCGTGGACAATAATTTTACAGCGGCCCAGTTTTACGTCGATGTCGAAGGCCACCCCAAGCAACCGCCGTTAAAGCTGGCCTTGGAAGAACTGGCCTTTTACGCCAACGAGGTCAAAATCCTCGGCGCTTACCCCGCGCATTCCTTTCGTCGCGGTTAAAGCGCCGCTTAACGGCATCCCTCAATCTGCGCCTCGATCAAAATTTCATAAGCGCGGCGTTGATTGATCTCGACCAACGCCGCCTTCGTCTTCGTCGCCAAATCGTCCCCAACCGAAACGTGCGCGAGCGCGAAATCCGGCTTATGAATGGGAATCGCGACGCAAGGCGCAGAAACCGGAACCTCAACCTCGACCGGTTTCAAAACCGGCAGAGACGGCGAACACCCGGCCAAAAGCAAAAAAATACCAAAGGTCTTATGAAACGACCTAATGTCGTCATCCCCGCGAAAGCGGGGACCCAGTTTAAGAATCCGAAGAAATATCGTTCCGACATTTCTTCGCGGAAGCTTTAACTGGATCCCTGCTTTCGCGGGGATGATGGTTGTGAAAAAAGGGGTCATTATTTAGAGGTTCCGGTTCAAGAGCGACGTATTTTAACGAAGGCTACCCAAATAAGCGTCAAACAAGGCGTTCGCCGCCGCGCAAGCGTCGCCAGTCGTTTTTGCCTTTCGAATCCTGTCGGCATCTGCAAGAAACGCCTGCGCCGCGCCACGCGCCGCCAAAAGAACTTTCTGCGCATGTTTTTCGCGCGCAACGGCGTCGGCCTTCAGGTGCGCGACAGCTTTATTCTGTTTCTCGACCTGCGCTGCGAACGCGTCGTTCGCCATAAGGCACGCGACCCCGCGCGTCTTTTCCTCCGCCAGCGCGGTTTTCAGACGCGCGGTCGAAACCCAAAGCCAACCGACAAGCAAAGCGACGGCCATCGCTGCGCCAAGCTTGACTTTATCTATCGGGATCATCGTTTTTATCCTTTTCCTTGGCGCGTTGTACGCCTTGCCCCCAAGCCGCAGCGCCGCCGCCCGCCATCAAATATCCAAAGCCTTCGCCGTAAGGGCTGGGATCGAAACTTTGCCGAAGGACGACGACGTGATAAATTGACAGCCCCATCAAAGTCAGCGCGCTCAAACACAAAAGAACCAAGTGCGTTTCGACCTCGCGGTTGCCGGAATCGATCAATTTCAAAAGGAACTTTTTGACGCTCGATCTATTTCTCAAGGAACCGCGTAACATAGGTCACGTCCTTTCCGTTCATAAACATCGCCGCGAGCCCGATTAAAAACACCCACCCCAAAATCCGCCCCAGCGCGGAAAGCGCTGTCGTCCACGCGGCCTTTTTCAGCACGCGCAAACCCTTGAGTAAATCCCGGATATCGCGGATATCGTCGGCGGCCTCCGGATCGTTCAGCCCGATGGCCTTCAGCGCATCCGACGCGCCGCGCTTGGCGATAGCGCCCAAATACTCGGCTTGCTTATGCGAAACCATCTCGCACAAAGGCGTGCCCGAATATTTTTCGATAACGCGGTCAAGATCGTCCATCGTCTATCCCCTGTTCCAAAGCCGTCCTTCCGCCGCGCGTCGCCGCGCGAGTCCGCCAAAGACCTCGCCGTTCGCGCGGGTCCACCGCATCAGTTGGGCCGGGACCTGTTCGTACCACCCGCGGTTCAGAAGCTTAAGAAGCGTCGAGCATTCCAAATTTCCGGTTCCGACATTGAACGCAAAGCATGCCAGCGCCGAGAATTGATTGTCGCTAAGCGGAACGCGAACAAGGCGCACGACCGCGCGTTCGAAAATCTGCAAATCCTCGCTTAAAAGCATCTCAGCCTGTTCTTGAGAAATCGTCATCCCCGCGCGCGTCGTGCGCGTATGCCCATATCCGACGGTCCAAATCCGCGACGGACACAGATAGGCCGTCAAATGCAGTCCTTCGAATTGCTTAATAAGATCGATGCCATCCTGATTAACCCGACGCGGAAACGCCGCCTCGGCCAGAGAAAACGTCATGATAGGGACCCATTTTTTAATATCGAGAAAAACGTCTCACGCCTTAACGACCCTTATCCGCCACGTTCCAGAGCCAAGCGTAACGCTCCCGCCCGTCAAATTATTCAGCCGAATAACCGCAGAATTTGCCGCGTTGACATAAGCAGTCGCCTGAACGCCCTGCAAATCATAAGGCGCAGCAACGATAACCAAGTCTCCCAGCGCAGCTCCCGTAACGGTGACGGCGGCCGAGGTAATCCCCGATGCGTTCGCGACGGTTCCCGGAGCCCACGACAACGTCCCGTCGATTTTCGGCGTCGTCAGCAACGCCCAAGCCGAACCCGTATAATAGAGCACCCGGCTTCCGTTCCGCGTCCAAACGGTCCATCCCGGCTTGGGCGCCTTAATCGACCACCCGCCGTAATATCCCGCAAGATGGTTGGCAAATCCCGTCCACGCGCCCGTCGGCGACGCGGCGATAACGTAAGCGTCCCCTGTGTTGGGGGAAGACGGCGGCGTCGCGACGGTCGTATCCAGCACGGACGCCTTCGCCAAAAAATCCACGTCGTTCAATGCCGCGTTATGCGTCATTTCCTTCTGCGCCTGCGAAGACGCGATATAATCCAAGGCAAGATTAGGTGTCGTCGTCATTGTTCCTCCTTTATATAATCCTCGTCATCCCCGCTCTTTCATTCGTCATCCCCGCTCTTTCATTCGTCATCCCCGC